>NZ_JBIWOA010000033.1:0-121466 GCF_044767525.1 Streptomyces sp. NPDC101234
ATCTTCAGCGGGTCGGGTGCGGTGGGGTGCGGCACGGTGAAACCCGACGTGAGCGCGGTGACGAGGTTGGTGAGAATCGGGTTGTCGCCGGCCAGTGCGGCAGCCTGGTCGAAGTAGGTCTGCGAAGTCGTGCCGCTGCTGCTCGTGCTTGAGGGAGTGCTCGAAGGGGTGCTCGACGCACTGCTGGAGGCACTGTTCGAGGGCCTGCTCGAAGGCCTGGACGTCGCGGCCCCGGCGGCACCTCCCGGAATCAGCGTTGCCGCGCCGGCGGTGAGCGCCGCGGCGGTGCCGACCTGCCAGAAGCGGCGGCGTGTGAGGGCCCCGTGCTCGGTGGGGACGGCCGGGTGGATGCGGTCGGCTTGCGGCTCGTTCATGTGTGCGGCTCCTTGCCGGTGGATGAGTCCTGGATTTCCTCGGGCGGTGACGATGGCCTGCCCGTCGCGCTGCTCGGGTAGCGATGGCGAAAGAACCGGCGGGGACGGCCGGCGGCCGGTCAGCCGGTGTGGCTGGGTGCGGTCCGGTCGACCCTGCGGCGCAGTGCGCCGCACAGCGGCGCGCCGTCGGAGTGTGTGTGCTCCTGGTTCGTTCCAAGGCATCGTCGGAGATGAGGCGCTGCCCTCGGTGTGCAGGAGCATGAGGCTGAGGCCACTTGCGGGCCAATATCGACGGCGACAGCGAATGAGTTCCGGCGGTGTCTGATCCGACATTGCGTCAGTTACCGCTGCTGGAGCGGGGAATGAGGGTCCGTCGTACGAGGAGTGTCGGTGACGGCAGACGGAGCGACGGTTCGCAGAGGTGAGGCGGTCCGGGGTTCCGAGCGGCGATGCATGCCTTCGACGGGGTGGAACGCCGGGAATCGGGCTCAGCCGACCCTGGGTCCGGCTGGGCCAGGTACGCGCGACGGAAGTGAGTTTTCCGGGTCAAGACTGGATATGTGCCGCCCGGCATTCCTCAAGTGCCAGGGCCGCACATCTCCCCCAGCGGGCCGGCCATGCCGACCGTTCGATCGCGCCGACGCGCATCCCCCGGGGGAATCCGCTGCCACCCCTTCAGACTGGTGAGAACCTCATGACCGACTCCACTGCTCAGCGCAACCTCGACAACACGCTGCTGCTGCTCCAGGACGCGATGCCGAACGGCGACTTCGACCTGATCCGCTCGCTGGTCACCCCGGACGCCCCCATCCGCCGGGCCGGCTTCGCCGACCTGTACGCGCTCACCGGGGACGCGATTCCGCAGGGCGGCAACTTCGTGGAGTGGCTGGAGACGGGCTGGAAGGTGCTGTCCGGTGTCCTGACCGACCAGACGGCGCAGGCCCGTGACATCGTGGCCTCCGGCAACACCGTCATGCTCCAGTTCCACATGAGCGCCCTGCACACCGGTACGTTCGCCGGCGCCCCGGCCACGGGCAAGCGGGTGGAGTGGGACGAGATCGGCGTGCTGCATTTCGACGACGACGGCAAGATCACCGACCTGTGGTTCATGTGCCAGGAACTGGGCCTGGCAGAGCAGCTCGGCTACAGGACGCGGCTCGGCTGAGCCACCGCACCTTCCTGCCCCGGCCTCGTGGTGGTTCCCCTGGTGAACTCCGCGGGGCCGCAGGGGGGAGCCCCTCAGGAACTGCTGAAGGTTCATGACCTGCCGGGGGATGAAGTCGGGGACACCGCTCACTGGGGACGTGTCACGGTGCCGGGCCGAGCGGCGTGTGCCGCGCCGTCACCCCGGGTGGCGTCGGGAGCGCTCCAGCTGGCCAGCAGGGCGAGCGCCTGTGCGGAGGGAGAGCCCGGTTCGGCGGTGTACACACAGACGGTCTGGTCCGGGTCGGCCGGGAGGGACAACGTCTCGTGGTTCAGGGTGAGTTCGCCGACCACGGGGTGGTGGAAGTGCTGGACGCCGTGGGCACACTGGGCCACCCGGTGGCTATCCCACCAGGCGGAGAACTCGGGGACCTTGACGACAGCCTCGCCGATCAGCTCGTTGAGCAGGGCGTCGTCGGGGTGGCGTCCGGCTTCCAGGCGCAGGTTGGCGACGGTGATCTCCGCGACCTCGTCCCAATTCCGGTACAACTCGCGAGCCGCCGGATCGAGCAGGACGTAGCGGGCGAAGCTGCGCTCCCGGTACGGCCGGGCGTCCCAGTCCGTGATCAGAGCGCGCGCCAGCTGGTTGGCGGCCAGCACCTCGCCGCGGTGGTTGGCGACGAAGGCCGGCGACACGCTGTTGAAGATGTCCAGCATCTGATGGACCTCGGGGCGCACCCGCTGCACCCGGTCGGGACCACGGCGCCGCGGACCGGTGGAGCGGGGCCGGGCGAGATCGAAGAGGTGGCCGCGTTCGTCGTCGTCCAGACGCAGAGCACGGGCCACGGCCTCCAGGACGGCCTCGGAGACGTTCGGGTGGCGGCCCTGTTCGAGGCGGGTGTAGTAGTCCGTGCTCACTCCGGCCAGCTGCGCGACCTCCTCACGGCGCAGGCCTGGCACCCGGCGGGCACCGATCCCCGGGTGCAGTCCCGCTTCGGCGGGGCTCAGCCGGGCCCGGCTGGTGCGCAGGAAGTCTGCCAGTTCAGCGTTCTGCTCCATTTCTCCAGTATTCGCACGGGGCGGCTGGGCCGCCCGGTCCAGGGTGGCCCAGCCGGACCCAGGCTCGGCTGGGCCATTCTTCCCGGCCGATCCGTTCTCCGGAGGCGTGAACCTGGAGAAACACGGCCGCTCGGCGGGCCCAGTCGGTCCCGGCAGGCCGTCCCCCCCCCGCCTCAGAAGCGCCCCGCTCCACCCGGTGCCGACGAGCCCGCAGCTGTCTCCCGGTGACCGGGCCGCAGCCTTCCAGCAGCACAGACCCCACTCCCGAAGGAGACATCGCCATGTCCCGGACCATCGCCTTCATCGGCAGCGGCAACATCGGCCGCTCCCTCGCCCGTCTTGCCGTCGACGCCGGACACGACGTCGTCCTGAGCAACTCGCGCGGACCGGAGACCCTCGCCGACACCGTCGCCGAACTCGGCGACCACGCCCGCGCCGCCGCCGCGGCCGAGGCCGCCCGGGCCGGCGACCTCGTCGTGGTCTCCCTGCCCTTCCACGCCTACGACCAGCTCCCGGCCGACGCCCTGACAGGCAGGAGCGTCATCGACACGATGCACTACTTCCCGCAGCGCGACGGCCGCATCGACGATCTGGACGAGCGGCGCGCCACCAGCAGCGAACTGCTCCAGCACCACCTGTCCGGCTCCCACGTCGTCAAGACGCTCGGCACCATGGACTTCCTCCGCCTCCACAGTTCGGCCCGCCCCACCGGCCACCCCGAGCGCAGTGCCCTGCCCGTCACCGGCGACGACCCCGCGGCCAAGGCCGACGTCGCACGGTTCATGGACGCCATCGGCTACGACGCCGTGGACGTGGGCTCGCTCGCCGACAGCTGGCGCCACGAGGCCGGCACCCCCGTCAACGTCCTCCCCTACGTCGGCGAGCCGCCCCGGGGCATGAACCACGAGCAGGCGGAGGACTGGATGTTCAACGGGCCGTCCGCCGTCGTCACCGCCGACCGTGTCAGGGAACTCACCGACCGGGCCGCCCGCACCGGCCGCGTCGGCCTGTTCCTGGAGGATCTCTTCCCGGTCGGCCGCTGAACCTGCCCGCCGGCACCGGGCCCACCACGCGCGCGGCCCTGATACTCGACCGCTCAGTCACCATCAACGGCCTGACGCCACGCGCGCCACACCGTCGCGAGCGCCGGCCCGATCATCACCGACGCGGCCGTCGTCACCGGCCGAGGCATGGGGGGACAGGTGTCTGGAACTCGTCAAGGTCTGGCGGCTGAGCCGTCCCCGACGGCGGGCCCCGGCATCCATGCCCCTAAGGTGGACGTATCAACTATATTGAGGCTGTCGAGTGTCACCTGAGACAGGTGTGCAGCCCGAGGGGAGAAGTCCGGCGATGCGGAATCTGACCGTGGCCCAGCAGTTGGTGGACGTCCTGCGCCAGGCGGGCGTGGAGCGGATCTACGGCGTGGTGGGTGACAGCCTGAACTCGGTGGTCGACGCGGTGCGCCGTACCGACGGCATCGAGTGGGTGCATGTACGGAACGAGGAGGCCGCCGCCTTCGCCGCGGCAGCGGAGGCGCAGCTGACCGGCAGGCTCGCGGTGTGTGCCGGAAGCTGCGGCCCCGGAAACACGCATCTGATCCAGGGGCTGTACGACGCGCACCGCTCCGGTGCGCCCGTGCTGGCACTCGCCTCGCACATCCCGTCCCACCAGATCGGCACCGGGTTCTTCCAGGAGACCCACCCGGAACGGCTGTTCACCGAGTGCAGCGACTACTGCGAGATGATCAGCACCCCCGAGCAGATGCCCCGGGTGCTGCGGATCGCCATGCAGCGGGCTCTCGGCAACAATGCGGTGTCGGTCCTGGTGATACCGGGCGATGTCGCGCACGACGAGGCGATCCACCCGACGGGAAGCAGCGACCTGGTCACCGAGCGCGGCCGGGTCGTCGCGCCGGACACGCAGGTCCGGGCGCTGGCCGAGAAGCTGAACGCGGCACGGAAGGTCATGCTGTTCTGCGGTGCCGGGGTGCGGGACGCGCACGCCGAGGTCATGGCGCTCGCCGAGAAGGCCGCCGCTCCCGTCGGGCACACCCTGCGGGGCAAGGAGTGGATCCAGTTCGACAACCCGTACGACGTGGGCATGAGCGGTCTGCTGGGCTACGGCGCCTGCTTCGACGCGATGCACGAGGCCGACCTGGTCGTCCTGCTCGGCACCGACTTCCCGTACAACGACTTCCTGCCGCAGGCGCGGACCGTGCAGATCGACCACGATGCGGGCCGCCTCGGCCGTCGTACCGTGCTGGAACTCGGTGTTCACGGTGATGTGCGGGAGACGCTGCGGGCCGTGCTGCCGTCGGTCGAGGCCAAGCGGGACCGTGCCTATCTGGACCGGATGCTGCACAAGCATGCCAGGTCGCTGGAGACGGTGGTCTCCGCCTACACCCACGACGTCGAGCGGCACACCCCGATCCACCCCGAGTACGCGGCTTCGGTGCTGGATGAACTCGCCGCCGACGACGCGGTGTTCACCGTGGACACCGGCATGTCCAACGTCTGGGCGGCGCGCTATCTGACCCCCAACGGGCGGCGCCGGGTGATCGGTTCGTTCCTGCACGGCACGATGGCCAACGCGCTGCCGCACGCCATCGGCGCGCAGTTCGCCTACGCCGGCCGTCAGGTGATCTCGATGTCGGGTGACGGTGGACTGGGCATGCTGATGGGCGAGTTGCTCACGGTGAAGCTGCACGATCTGCCGGTGAAGACGATCGTCTTCAACAACTCCTCCCTGGGCATGGTGAAGTTGGAGATGCTGGTCGAGGGGCTGCCCGAGCACGAGACCGACCACGAGCCGGTGGACTACGCGGCGATCGCCCGCGGCGCGGGTATCGAGGCGATCCGCATCGAGCGCCCCGGGGATGTCGTCGAGGGTCTCAAGCGGGCGCTCGCCCACGACGGACCATTCCTGGTCGATCTGGTGACCGACCCCAACGCGCTGTCGATCCCGCCGCACATCTCGGCCGCCCAGGTCAGGGGATTCGCCTTCGCCGCCGGCCGGACCGTGCTCGACGGGGGCGTCGGCAGGATGCTCGACCTGGCCCGCGCCAACCTGCGGAACATCCCCCGCCCCTGAGATCGCCTTCGGCCTCGTCGAGGTCCCCGGTGGGAGGGACGCCGGTGGTCGCGTTCTCCTGTGACGATTACTTTGGGATTCACCTGAGGGGACGTGCGCCGTCCTGAGCCTCAGGTGATGCGACTCGCCTCGCTCCCGCCCCGAGGACCGCCCGTGAAACCGACCCAGCCGCCCCCGCCGTTCCCCGCCGACGAGGCGCGTCGCCCGCCGGTGCGGGGCCGGCTGGAGGAACGCGCCGTGCTCGGCACGGGGTTCGATGCGCTGGCCCGGGGCCGCGGCGGGGTCCTCTGCGTGGAGGGACCGCCCGGCAGCGGTAAGACCCGGCTCCTCTCGGAGGCGTGTTCGGCGGCCGGGCGCCGGGCGTTCAAGGTGTTCAGGGGCGGCGCGGACCCCGACAGCCAGTTCGTGCCGCTGGCCCCGCTGCTGGAGGGCACACAGGCCGACGGGAAACCGCTCTTCGACACGGTCGGACTGCGTGCCCTGGCCACCGCACCCGAGCAGCGCTTCTGGCTGCTGCAGGAACTACAGGACCAGCTGGAGCGGGCGGCTCTCGACTGCCCCCTGGTCATGGTTCTGGACGATGTCCAGTGGTGTGACGACCTGACCCTCCTCGCCCTGCGCACGCTCTCGTCCCGGCTGTCGGCCCACGCCATTCTGTGGCTGGTGGCGGTACGGGGCGGGAGCAGCACTCCGGAGGTGCTCACCACACTGGACCGGTTGGAGCGGGACGGCGCACTCCGGGTCAGCCTCGGTCCGCTCTCCGATGCCGCCGTCAGCGAGATCACCCAGGACGTGCTCGGTGCCCCTCCGGACAGCGCGACACTGGACGTCGTCCGGCGGGCGGAGGGTGTTCCCCTGCTCCTGGTGGAGCTGCTGCACGGCATGACGGCCGAGGGCAGGGTGGTCGTCAAGGACGGTGTGGCCCGCCTGGTCGGCCGCCGCCTGCCGGCCCGGTTCCAGACCTCAATCCGGCAGCGCCTCTGCAGCCTCTCCGAGCCCACCAGGGATGTCGTCCGGGCGGCTTCCGCGATCGGGCACACCGTCACCGTCGAGCTTCTCGCCGGACTCCTCGACCGGCCGGTCGGCGCGCTGGTCGCGCCGGTGCAGGAGGCCCTCGACTCCGACCTCTTCACCGAACGGGAGGGACGGCTGGTCTTCCGGCACGACCTCATCCGCGAAGCCGTGGCGGACAGCCTTCCGGAGTCCGTACGAAAGGCCCTGCGGCGCCATGCGGCAGAGATCGTTCTGGCCCGTGGCGCATCGCTGAGCGAGGCGGCCGCCTTGGTGATGGACAGCGCGGAACCCGGCGACCAGGCAGCCGTGCAGCTGCTGCGGGCCGCCGCCGCGGAGCTGTCGGAGACCGCTCCTTCGGCCGCCGGAGAACTGAGCCGTCAGGCACTGGACCTGACCGCCGCCCAAGCGCCGGAGCGGTCGACGATCACCGCCGAGACGATGGTGCTCCTCTGGCGGGCCGGACGCGCCACACAGGCGCGCGCACTCGGCGCCACGGCCCTGCCCGGCACCCTGCCCTGCGAGGCCGAGGCACGGGTGCGTCTCAGCCTCGCACGTGTGTCGAGCCAGTACGACTTCACCGAGGGAGCGCGCCAAGCCGGCATCGGAGCAGCTTTGCCGGGGATCCCGGAGTGCCTGCGTGCTCACCTACTGGCCCTGTACTGCCTCGATCTGGGGCTGGTGGGGGACTTCGGAGCCACGGCCCTGGCGGCTGTCGACGAGGCGCTGCGGTCCGCGCGGCAGGCGGGGGACAGGGACGCGTTGGCCACCGCCATGACGGCCCACTCGGTCGTGCTCTACTACCAGTGCGACTGGGCACGGGCGTTCCAGCGGGCGGACGAGGCCGAGGAGATCGCTTCCGGGCCCGGATTCTCGCGCTCCCTCTGGGTGCCCGAGGCGCTGTGGAAAGCGTTCATGCTCAACGCGGCAGGGCGTACGGCGGAGGCACTCGCCGAGTCCGAGACCGGCATCCGGGACACCCAGCGGCAGGGCCAGGCGGCCGCCATGCGTCTGTGGCTCATGAACCGCTCCCGCGTCCTGCTGGACGCCGGCCGGCTGTCCGACGCGCGAGCGGAGGCGGAAGCGGGCACCGCCATGGCCGACGAACTGGGCATGGGCAACTTCGCCGACGCGACCCTCCTGTACACGCTGCTCCGGGTCGCCCTGCACACCGGCGACCGCGACGCGGCGAAGGCCTGCGCGGCCGAGGTCGGACGGATGGTCGGCGATCCGGCCATACTCGTCCGCAACGCCGGGTCCTGGCTGCTGGCGCTCATGGCCGATGCGCAGGGCCGCCCGGACGAGGCCATGGCGCTGCTCGACGAGTCGTTCACCACGTTCGAGCAGGTGGGCCCCTCGCTGGCGAGTCCCGACGACCCGGCCGATCTTCCCGTCTTCGTGCGTATGGCGCTGCGCGCGGGTGCCCATGACCGTGCCGCCGCCGCGGTCGCCCTCGCCGAGCACCGGGCCGCCCGCAACCCCGGGTTCCCGATCCTCGCCGCGGCGGCGGCCCACGCCCGGGGCCTGCTCGACAACGACACCGCACACCTGCTGTACGCCGTGGACCTGTACGACGGGATCGAACGGCTCCTGCCGCACGCCTCGGCCCTGGAGGACGCCGGGCGGAAACTGGCCGTGGCCCATCCCACGGACGCCGTGCCCGTCCTCGGCACGGCCCTCGACCGCTACATCGAGGCGGACGCCGAGCACGACGCCGCCCGGGTCCGCCGCCGGCTACGGGTGCTGGGCGCGCCTCGTCGCCGTACGACCTCCACCGGGACCGGGACCGCGTGGCCGGAACTGACGGCGTCGGAGGTCGCCGTGGTGCGACTGGTGGCGCAGGGCATGACCAACCGGCAGGTCGCCGAACACCTCGCGAACTCGCCGCACACCGTCAGTTCCCACCTGCGGCACGCCTTCCTCAAACTCGGCCTGACCTCGCGTACCGAACTGGCCCGGCTGGCGCGCGAGCGCGAACACACGGAGTAACCGCTTCATATCCCACATCCGTCGGTGGAACCGGCGGGAAGACGTGCGATGTGCCGATTTGCCCGGTAATGCGAGGCTCATCCATGTAAGGCCATGGATGGAGGGGTGAAATGCGAAAGTCAATTCACTCGGTCGTGTACGAAACGATGGCACAAGTGAAGGTCAGGGGGGAGCCCGCGGTTTCCCTTCTGGCGGAGCTGCGCTACAGAACCACCGATCCCTATGCTGTCTGCCTTTCCCTCGGGGCGCCCCTCGCGACTCCGGTCGACTGGCTCTTCGCCCGCAGTCTGCTCACGGAGGGGCTGTGTCTGTCGGTCGGCACGGGGGACGTGCTGGTGATCCCCCGGCGCCCCGGACACCCGGACCTCGTACGCATCGTGCTCCGGTCGCGGGCCCAGGAGGCGGTCGTCGACATCGACACCTCCGTGGTGAGCGCGTTCCTACTGCGGACCCTCGCACTGGTGCCCGAGGGTGAGGAGGGCCTGCATGTCGACCTGGACCGTGCTGTCGCCGAGCTTCTGGAAGATGCCGAATGAATTCCGAAACGTTCCGGCCTTTCCCGTACCACCCGTATACGAAGAAACCTCTCTGCTCGGAGATGCGATGCAGCTCGTGACACATGCACCCACACGTTCGTACGATCTCGGTCACCTGAGGATCTATGTTCTGCATTCCGACGGCCGGTCCGCCCCGGCGCCCCCGTGGGTATCGGACCCGGACGCCGGTGATGCCCTGTACGCGGCGATACACGGGCACGGTTCGGTCGCCGCGATCCACGGTCGGCAGGAGACCTGCGGGCACGCGGGTGACATCGTCTTCTGCCACCCGCGGCGGTCGGAATTCACCCGCTGCGGTCACCCATGCGCCATGACGGTCCTCCGCGTGCCCCGGCGCAGCCTGGGCATCGCCGAATCAGACCTGCGCCGTATCCACGGAGTGCGTCTGGCCTGTGCGGAGAGTGCGCGGGCGCGGGTGGCCCACTTCCTCACCGCGCTCGTCTCGGAGGCGGAGTGCCGTCGGACCCGGATCGGTGACCGGCTCGCCCGCAGCGCTGTGGACCTGCTGGCCGTACTGGTCACGGAGTGGGCACTGGAGCGACGGGCGGAGGCGGAGAACGCGGGGGCGTAGCCGCCGACGCGACCGCGGTTGTCCCAAGCCGGTCGGGCGCGGGGATGGGGCCCCTGGACGTGGACATCCGTCCGCCGACCGACTCGGATCGGGCGATCAGGCCGCGTGCTCCGCCGACTCCACGGCGGCGGCCCGTGCGCCGAGTACGACCCTTCCGCGCTCCGACTCCGGAAAGCGGAGGAGCATCGCACGCAGTTCCTCGGCGCCGACGTTGGCACCGAACGGCTCGGTGCCCGGTTCCAGTCGTACCCCGTCGGCCAGGGGGCCGGCGATGACGGGGTCGAAGCCGACCGCGTCGACCATGCCCGCGACGGTGGTGAGGTCGTTCGGATCGTCACCGGCGATCGCGATCGCCTTGCGTCCGGGTGTTCCAGGGCGCTGGGCCCCGTCCTCCAGATCGTGGTAGCCCATGTGGTTGAACGCCTTGACCACCCGTGAATCCGCCAGGTACTCCTGCACGATCTCGCTGGAGGAGGTCAGCGGGTCGGTCAGGTCCTCGCGGATGCCGTCGACTTCCCACCAGTAGTTCATGGCGTCGATCACGAGCTTGCCGCGCAACGCGTCCAGGGGAAGAGCGCGGTACTTGCCGAGCGGAAGCGCCAGGACGACGACGTCCGCCGCCGCGGCGGCCTGAGCCGCGGTGACCGCGGCCGCGCCGGGCGTGAGGACCTCGACGGTGAGCGCGATCTTGGCGGGGTCGCCCGAGCCCGCGATGAGCACCCGGTAACCGGCGGCCAGGGCCAGCCGCCCCAGCGCCGTGCCGACCTTGCCCGCGCCCAGGATGCCTACGGTGTTCACGGCCGTGGTGGGCATGTCTTCTTCTCCGTTCACGGTGTCAGCCCGCGAGGATCTCGCGGACCATCGGGAGCACCTTGGTGCCGTACAGCTCGACGGCGCGCAGGCGGGCGCTGACCGACTGGTTGCCGTAGATGAGGTCGAAGCGGCCGACGCCGAGTGCCTTGATCGCGCGGGCCGTCTTGCGGGCGACCGTCTCCGGAGACCCGACGTAGAGGGAGCCGTGCTCGATCTCCGAGTCGTACTCCTCCTTGCGCAGCGGCGGCCAGCCCCGCAGCGCGCCGATGCGGTCCCGGACGACCTTGTAGCGCGGCCAGTGCAGTTCCCGGGCCTGCTCGTCCGTGTCGGCGACGAAGCCGGGGGAGTGCATGCCGACCGGGTGGGCGGTCGTGCCGAACTGGTCGGTGGCGCGCCGGTAGAGGTCGATGAAGGGCGCGAAGCGTTCCGGGCTGCCGCCGATGATGGCGATCATCAGCGGGAAGCCGTAGTGCGCGGTGCGGATGACCGACTGCGGAGAACCGCCGACGCCCACCCAGGTGCTCAGGTGGCCGGACTCGGTCTTGGGGAAGACGTCGGCGTTCTCCAGCGGAGCCCGTTTGCTGCCGGTCCAGGTGACGGGCTTCTCCTCCAGCAGCTTGGCGAAAAGCTCGATCTTCTCCTCGAACAGGACGTCGTAGTCGGCGAGGTCGTAGCCGAAGAGGGGGAACGACTCGGTGAAGGAGCCGCGTCCGAGGATGACCTCGGCCCGGCCGTTGGACAGTGCGTCCACGGTCGCGAACCGCTGGAACACGCGGACCGGATCGTCGGAGCTGAGGACGGTCACGCCGGAGCTCAGGCGGATCCGGCTGGTGCGCGTGGCGATCCCGGCCAGCACGGTCTCCGGGGTGGTGATCGCGAACTCGGGGCGGTGGTGTTCGCCGAGCGCGATGACGTCCACGCCGGTCTCCTCCGCGAGTACGGCCTCCTGGACCACCTGGCGGATGGCCTCCGCGTAGGACACGGGGGTGCCGGAGTCGTCATCCGGAACGTCTCCGAATGTGTCCAGACCGAAGACGAGATCAGACATGGTGGGCTCCTGCGCAGGGCCGATTGTTGAGGTGTCAATCATCCTGCATTTGGTTGCTATGTCAACTAATAGGTGCTGGTGCTTCGGGGGAGGGGGGAGGGAATCCCCCGACCGCTCTACTCCGTCAACAGGACGATCTTGCCGGTCACGTGGCCGGCCCGGCTCTCCTCCAGTGCGGCGGCCGCCTGCGTGAGGCCATAGGTGCGCGCGATCGCCACGCGCAGTCGGCCGTCCTGGATCAGGCCCAGGATGTCGCTCAGGGCGCGAACACCCTGCCCGGCCGCGCCGCCCGCATGGATCTGGATGCCGGTCCCGGCGGCGTCGAAGGCCACCAGTGTGAGAACCCGCTCCGGGCCTCCCGCCAGCTCGATCGAGTCCGGGATCTCACCGCGGCCGGACGCGTCGACGACGGCGTCGACGCCGTCGGGGGCGATGGCGCGGACCCGCTCCACCAGCCCGGGCATGTAGGTGACCGGCAGAGCACCGAGATCGCGCAGCAGCCCATGGTTGCGCTCGCCGGCCGTGCCGATGACGCGGGCACCGCGGGCAACGGCCAGTTGGACCGCGAAGGTGCCGACGCCGCCGGCGGCCGCATGGATCAGTACGGTCTCGCCTTCGGTGACCTTCAGCCGCTCCAGGACCGCCCATGCGGTGCCGCCCGCGCCGGCGAGGGCGCCCGCCACCTGCCACGGCACCGTGCTGGGCCTGGCGACCAGCGCGGCGGGATCGGCCAGGGCGAACTGGGCGTAGGAGGGGGTGAGCGAGGTGCCGAGCACCTCGTCGCCGACCTCGGTCCCGGTCACACCCTCGCCGACGGCGTCGACCACGCCGGCCACGTCGGACCCGAGACCGGAGGGGAGGACGAGGGGGATCTGCTCGCGCATCGCTCCTTGGAGGATCTTCCAGTCGACGGGATTGACGCCGGCCGCGCGCACGGCCAGCCGTACCTGACCCGGCCCGGGAGCCGGGGGCGTCACGTCGACGACACGCAGTTGTTCCGTGCTGCCGTACTCGGAGAACTGCACTGCAAGGGACATCTCCTGGCTCCGTACTTCTTCAGCGGATGTGCGGGGTTCGATGCTAGCAAGAAGATGACGCATCAACCATATGGTGATCCTAGGGTCGCTCGACGGCGCCCATGGCGAATGTCTCGTGCTCGCCCGGCTGTTGTCTCGTGTTCGCCCGGCTGCGCGAGGCGCCGGATCGTACGCGGCGGCGGTGAGCCACCCGTGGTTCCCGCGGGAGGTTCTTCTCAGGCCGCGCCGTGCAGAAGCCGGGACAGTTCGGCGTCCACGTCCAGACCCTCGGCCTCCTGTCCGGACGGTACCGATTCATATGTCCGTCCGAGCCACTGGGCGATCGCCCGGAGCGGAGCGGCGAGTTGGGCCCTCCCGTGCGGGGAGGACAGGGTCAGGCCGAGCTCGGCATCGGGGCCGGACCCGGTCGGCCGAAGGCGTACGTCGCCGCGCCCGGTGGGCCGGCGGAGCCCTTTCGCCAGCATGTCGCGGTCCAGAACCCAGCGGACCTGATGGTCGGCGCCGGTGTAGAAGACGAAGACTGCGGCAAAGGGGTCCTCGGCGCTGTAGTGCAGAAGAGTCGGCACGGGGAGACGTTCGCCGGACGGGAGCACCAGCTCCATGTGCAGCATCTGATCTATTGCATGGTCGGGCATGGCTCGGATCGCTTCCAGAAGGCCTGCGCTGCCTGGGCGCCCCCGCTCCCCCTCAGCGGTCGGGCCCGGATTCCCGGAGGCGGCCCGGGTCGGCACGCGATATGTCTGCCGGGCCGCCCTGCAGGGTCAGCCGAAGATACGGTGGTCGAAGTTGTGGGAGTAGGTGTTCACGACGCGCCACTCGCCGTGGTTCCGCTCGTAGAACCGGTGTCCGTCGTACCGGTACTGCCGGCCATGGTCGTTGCAGTACCAGTCGCCGCTGCCGGTCCGCTCCCACCTGCGGTGCCCGTCCCAGCGGTTGTCGCGGCGGTCGTCCCGGTCGTCGCGCCGGTGGTCGCCGCGGTTGTTGTCGCGGTGGTTGCCGTACTCGGTCCGGTCCGAGGAGTGGTGCGCGGTGACCGTGATCCGGCCGGTTGCCTTGCCCGGCGCGGCCGAGGCGGTGCCGCCCACCGCCAGCAGTGTGCCGGCGGCAACGGCGAGCACCGCCGCCGTGATGGCCGTACGCCGCGCGAAGTAGTGCTTCATGACGGTTCTCCTTGCTGTCTCCGGAACCTCGGATGGAGGTTCCGTTCGATGGGTGGGGCCTTGGGCGTCCCCGGAAGCGATCCGCTCCCGCACCCGGCCGCCGCGTTCCGGTTCGACGGAGCGGGGGTCTGCGTCGCCGTGACGATGGGCCGCACCAGCCTCAGAGGCCCCGGTTGACGCTTGAAGTGAGAACGTATGAGGACTTAAGGTGATACGTCAAGTAAAAAGGGACAAAGTGCAGCAGATCACTTTGATGACGCATCAACTATCATTCTGCATGTAATCGCTCGCACATGGACCTTGCCGAGGCGGTTCCGTGGGGATCGGGAGCCGGCCTGTGCGCCTGTCGGGGTGAAACGCCCCACTCTCGGCCGAGTTGGACGGATGGCCGGCCGCGTCGCGCCACTCGGGTGACTTTCGTGCCGATCACGGCTCAATCCCGCGCCACAAGTTGATTCGTCTACCGAAATGTGCTTCGGTTGATGCGTCAACAATCTCCCGTCGGGCAGGGGTAACGGCATGAGTGAGAAGAAGGTCATCGCGGTCGCCGGAGCCACCGGTGCACAGGGCGGCGGTACCGCGCGGGCGATCCTCGCCGATCCGGACTCGGGGTTCACGGTGCGTGCGCTGACCCGGAATCCCGACTCGCCCGCGGCCAAGGAACTCGCGGAGCTCGGTGCGCAGGTCGTGCGGGCGGACTTCCATGACGAGCCGACCGTGCACAAGGCGTTCGAGGGTGCCTACGGCGCCTTCCTCGTCACCAACTTCTGGGCGCACGGTTCGGCGGCCAAGGAGACGGAGGAGATCGAGGTTCTGGTGCGGGCCGCGAAGAAGGCCGGACTGCGGCACGTGGTGTGGTCGACGCTGGAGGACACCCGCGAACTCCTGCCGCTGGAGGACGAGAGGATGCCCGTCCTGCAGGAGAAGTACAACGTCCCGCACTTCGACGCCAAGGGCGAGGGCAACGAGCTGTTCCGGCGGGCCGGGGTGCCGACCACCTTCCTGAACACCACCTTCTTCTTCCAGGGCTTCCTGTCGATGATGGGTCCCAAGCGCGCCGAGGACGGCGTGCTGACGCTGACCCTGCCGCTCGAGGACGGCAAGCTGCTGGCCGGCGTGGACGTGGACGACATCGGCCGCACGACGCTCGCCATCCTCAAGGGCGGCGAGCGGTTCATCGGCCAGACCGTCGGCCTGGCCGGCGACCACCTGACCGGCGCCCAGTACGCGCAGAAGCTGGGCGCCGCGATCGGCGAGCCGGTGCGCTTCCAGTCGGTGCCCTACGACGTCTTCCGCTCCCTGGGCGTACCGGCGGGCGACGAGATCGCCAACATGTTCCAGTACTACGGCGACTTCGACCAGGAGTTCACCGGCGCCCGCGACCTGGACCTCCTGCGGGAGATCAACCCGGCACTCAAGAGCTTCGACGACTGGCTCGCCGAGAACGCCGCGAACATCCAGGCGGGCTGACCCGCTGCTGCCGGCAGGGGGTGTCTTCGGCGGCACGACGGCGTGCCGCCGAAGGGGCAGCCGCAGTGGCACCGGGTGCACCCCTGGCTCGGCCCCATCGGCTGGGGCGCGCAGGTGGCCGGCGCTCCGGCGCCTATTTGGTGAACTGTCAACTACGTTTACACTTGCTTCATGGAACAGACGGTGCGTTGGTTGACGGCGGAGGAGCAGCTCGCCTGGCGGAGCTTCGTCCGCATGCACGAGAGGCTCATGGGCCGGTTGTCCCGCTTGTTGCAGACGGAGTCCAACGTGTCGCCCGCGGACTTCGCCGTACTGGTCGAGCTGACGGACGTACCGGACGGGCGGCGTCGGTTCCTGGACCTTGCCAGGGCGTTGGAGTGGGAGAAGAGCCGGATGTCCCATCACATCGCCCGGATGGTGAAGCGTGGGCTCGTGGTGCGGGACGAGTGTCCCGAGGACGGCCGTGGCGCGTTCGTGGTGATCACGGACGAGGGGCGGGCGATGATCGAGGCCGCCGCCCCGCGCCATGTGGAGGCGGTGCGTGAGCTCTTCCTCGACAACGTCACTCCGGCGGAGCTGCGGTTGCTGGCTCGGATCTCCGAGCGCGTGGTGGAGAAGCTGGACGAGGAACCGGTCTGACCGGAACGGGCGGCCCGCGCCGGCGAAGTCGTCGGCGCAGAGGTGATGGCCCACGGCGCCGATCGCGGTGCGAGCCCGGCCGGTGGCCGCCGCCGCGACCTCGGCCAGCCCCTTGAGCAGAACCTCGGGTGCCCCGCGCCGTGACTCGTCACCAAGTCTTCGCGGCACCCTTCGCGGCACTGGCTGCGCCGAAGGTAGGCGGCATGGCGGCCTGCCCCCTCTGCTCGCTACTCGTCGTGAAGTGGCGGAACCGGGTGCTTGCTCATGATCGACACGCGATTGAACGCGTTGATGGTGACCGCCACCCAGATCGCGGCTGAGATCTGGTCCTCGGAGAGAACCTGGCGGGCGGCCTCGTAGGCGGATGTCTGGGCCGCGGTGTTCACCGGATCGGTCGTGGCCTCGGCAAGCGCCAGGGCGGCGCGCTCCGCGGGGGTGAACAGGCCGGTGTCCCGCCACGCGCTCAGGACTCCGAGTCTCTGCGGTGACTCGCCGGCGCGCAGGGCCGCTCTGGTGTGCACGTCGAGACAGTAGGCGCAGCCGTTGAGCTGCGACACGCGGAGGTTGATCAGCTCCACGGTGATGCGGTCGAGCCCGGCCTCGGAGGCCGTTGCCCGGACCGCCTCCGCGGCCTGCACCAGGGCATGGAAGGCCTTGGGGCTCTGCTTGTCGATGAAGATCCTGCGGGGTGGGGAACTGGTGGTGCGGTCGCTCACGTCGGGGCCTCCTTCGGGCCACGCTCGGGGTGGCCTGTGTGCGGGCGGGGGCTGTGGTCATCGGCCAGCCTCCATGGCATCATAGTTGATGTGACAACCAGATCGTGTGGGAGGTGCTCTCGGTGAGCAACGTGGAATCCGACGCCGCGGCGCTGCGCTGCGGTGCGCTCGTCGAAGGCGACCGGCCGGCCGGAGCGCCCCGGGTCGACGTCCTGTCGGCACGTGAGGTCCCCCTGGGCGGTCCGCGCGCGATGCATGTGCGGCGGACGCTGCCCCAGCGGGAGCGCACACTGATCGGCGCCTGGTGCTTCGCCGATCACTACGGCCCGCACCGGGTCGCCGCGGCGGGCGGCATGGACGTGCCCCCGCATCCGCACACCGGCCTGCAGACGGTGAGCTGGCTGTTCAGCGGCGAGATCGAGCACCGCGACACCCTCGGCACCCACGCCCTGATCCGGCCCGGCGAGATGAACCTCATGACCGGCGGACACGGCATCGCCCACTCGGAGGTCTCCACCCCGGACACCACCGTCGTCCACGGCGTCCAGCTGTGGGTCGCGCTGCCCGGGGAACACCGCGACACCGCCAGGGACTTCCAGCACTACGTGCCCGAACCCACGCGGGTCGACGGGGCCGAGATCAAGGTCTTTCTGGGCTCGCTCGCCGGCCGGACCTCCCCGGTCCGGGCTTTCACGCCGCTGCTCGGCGCCGAGATCGTCATCGAACCGCACGCGACGCTCACCCTCCCCGTGGACGCGGCCTTCGAGCACGGCCTCCTCGTCGACAGCGGGGACATCCGCCTGATCGGCACCGTGCTGCGGCCCGCCGAACTCGGCTACGTCCCCCCTGGCGCGGACGTCCTGACGATGGTGAACGAGACCGACGCCCCGGCGCGGACCATCCTCCTCGGAGGACCTCCCTTCGGGGAGGAGATCGTCATGTGGTGGAACTTCATCGGGCGCAGCCACGAGGACATCGTGAAAGCCCGCGAGGACTGGGAGGCCTCCTCCGACCGCTTCGGCGTGATCGAGGACTTTCCCGGCGGCCGCCTTCCCGCACCGGCCCTGCCGAACGCCGTCCTCACACCGCGCCGGAACCCACCGACCCGCTGACCTCCCTGACGAAAGGCCCACCATGAGCGAGTCCTCCACCACCACGGTCGTCGAGCGTGTGGACGCCGGTCACCGGTACGACATCCTGGTCGACGGCCGACGCGCCGGTCTGACCGCCTACCGCGACCGGGGCGCGCAGCGTGTCTTCTTCCACACGGAGATCGACGAGGCCTTCGCCGGCCAGGGGCTGGGCGCACAACTGGTCCAGCAGGCACTCACCGACGTGCGCGCGTCCGGCATGCGGATCGTCCCGGTCTGCCCCTACGTCGCCAAGTTCCTCAAGCGGCACGACGAGTTCGCGGACATCACCGATCCGGTCACACCCGACGTCCTGCGGTGGCTGGAGGCACAGCTTGGCTGAGTGGTCCAGGTGAACGAGGCGTCGAGACGGCTCGGTCCGGCGGAGGGTGACGCCTGGCGCTGTCTGGTCCGGATGCAGGAGAGACTCCACGGCCGAGTGGCCCGCCGCCTGCAGGCGGACTCCGGTCTGTCCGCCGCCGACTACATCGTGCTCGTCCATCTCACCGAGGCACCCGGCGCCCGTATGCGCTGCGCGGACCTGGCCAGGGCGGTGGAGTGGGAGAAGAGCCGGATGTCGCACCAGATCTCCCGCATGGTCAAGCGCGGGCTGGTCGTACGGATGGAGTGCCCCGAGGACGGGCGCGGCGCGTTCGTGGTCATCACCCCGCTGGGACGGGGGGCGATCGCGTCGGCCGCGCCCGGCCATGTGGCCACGGTTCGCGGTCTCTTCGTTGACCTTCTCACGCCGGAGGAACTCGGCACGCTCGCCAGGGTCGCGGGCCGTGTCGTCGAGCAACTGGACAAGCGGTCCGAGTAGTTCTGCGCCCGACGCAAGCGGAATAGGCATCGCTGTGCCCGTGTTGCCACGACATAGTTGATGCATCAACAATATGGAAAGGCTGAAGACGATGCAGTTCGGCATCTTCACCGTCGGCGATGTGGCCACCGACCCGAACACGGGTCGTACGCCGACCGAGCACGAGCGGATCAAGGCGATGACCGCCATCGCGCAGAAGGCCGAAGAGGTGGGCCTGGACGTCTTCGCGACCGGGGAGCACCACAACAGGCCGTTCGTGCCGTCCTCCCCGACCACGATGCTGGGCTGGATCGCCGCGCGTACCGAGCGGATCGTCCTGTCCACGTCGACCACGCTGATCACCACCAACGACCCGGTGAAGATCGCCGAGGACTACGCGATGCTGCAGCATCTGGCCGACGGCCGGGTGGACCTGATGATGGGCCGGGGCAACACCGGCCCGGTCTACCCGTGGTTCGGCAAGGACATCCGGCAGGGCATCAACCTCGCCGTCGAGAACTACGCGTTGCTGCGCCGGCTGTGGCGGGAGGACGTCGTGGACTGGGAGGGGAAGTTCCGTACGCCGCTGCAGGGCTTCACCTCCACTCCGCGCCCGCTGGACGGTGTGCCGCCGTTCGTCTGGCACGGGTCGATCCGCTCGCCCGAAATAGCCGAGCAGGCCGCCTACTACGGTGACGGCTTCTTCCACAACAACATCTTCTGGCCCAAGGAGCACACGCAGAAGCTGATCGACGTGTACCGGCAGCGCTACGCGCACTACGGCCACGGCAGCCCCGAGCAGGCGATCGTCGGCCTCGGCGGCCACGTCTTCATGCGCCGCAACTCCCAGGACGCGGTGCGGGAGTTCCGCCCGGTCTTCGACCATTCACCGGTGATGGGCGGTGGGGTCTCCATGGAGGAGTACATGGAGCAGACCCCGCTGACCGTCGGCAGCCCCGAGCAGGTCATCGAGAAGACGCTCACCTTCCGTGAGTACGCGGGGGACTACCAGCGCCAGCTGTTCATGGTGGACGGGGGCGGAATCCCGCTGAAGACCGCCCTGGAGCAGATCGACATGCTCGGCGAGGAGGTCGTACCGGTCCTGCGGAAGGAATTCGCCGAGAAGCGGCCGGCCGGTGTCCCCGACGCCCCCACCCATGCCTCGCTGCTCGCCGCGCGTGACGCGGCCGGCACGCCGGGCGCCGCACCGGCGGTCTGAGCCGGCCCATTGCACAGCACTTGGGAACGGAGGAAACGATGACCGACAACTTCAACGAACACCCGTCCACCGACGGAGTTTCGCCAGACCGGTGGGCCAGCGCTCTGCACCTCTTCGACAACGGCGTCGGCGGACCGCACGAGGAGAGCACCACCGAACGCTGGGAGCGGGCCAAGCTGCTGTTCGAGGCCAGGGACTACATCGGCGCGGCCCGGCTGCTCGCCGACGTGGTCCAGGAGGCTCCGGAACAGACCGGCCCGAGGCTGTTGCTGGCCCGCGCCTACTACCACTCCGCACAACTGCGGCGCGCCGAAGAACAGTTGCGCCAGATCGTCGAGCGTGATCCGGTGGAGCACTACGCCCACCTGATGCTGGGCCGGACACTACAACGCCAGGGGCGCCAGGACGAGGCGCAGCCGTGGCTGCGTATGGCCGCCGCGTTCTCCGGCGAGTTTCCCGACGACGACTGAGCCGTGCGGCGGCGCATGCGTGAGCGGAGGACGCGCACACAGCGGCGATCAGCCTGAGGAGGATCCCGGGCCGGGCTCATGTGCACCACATGCGCCGGCCCGCTCCGCCGATCGGTGGTCCCGGGCAGCGATGAAACCTTCCAGCACCTGGGCCACGCCGTCCTCGTCGTTGGAGGGGGCGCGATGACGGGCGGCCGCCAGGACGTCCGGGTGGCCGTTGGACATGGCGTAGGAGTGCCCCACCGCGCGGAGCATGGGCAGGTCGTTGGGCATGTCGCCGAAAGCTGCGATGTCGTGGCTGTCGATGCCCTGCCCGCTGCTCCAGGCGACAAGGGTGGTTGCCTTGGTGACGCGGGGCGCGCTGAACTCGACCAGGGACAGCCCGGTGGAGTGTGTGGTCTCGGCGCTCGGTCCGGCCGTGTTCCGTGCCTGTTCGTGGAAGTCGGACAGCGAGAGTACGGGATGCTGGGCGAGGATCTTGACCAGGGGACTGCCCGGGACCTGGGCGAGTATCTCCTCGGCCGGCCCGACCAGTTTGACCGCCTCGTCCCCGAACGACCAGTCCGGATAGGCCGGTTCATGACCGAACGCCTCGCCGAACTCAAGGGCGAAGGACACACCGGGGATCGCCGCGCGTATGCGTCGTACGAGCCGCACGGCTGCGGGGTACGGGATGGGGAAGGCCTGGGCGACGGCCCCGTCCGGGGAATGGACCGTGGCGCCGTTGGCGGCGATGACGACGTGCGGTCCGATCCGCTCCAGCAGCGCGGGCACGCTCCGCGGCGGGCGGCCCGTGACGAGCGCCACGCGTATCCCGGCGTTCTCCGCCGCCGCCAACGCGGCTTTCGTCCGGGGTGACAACGCCCCGTCACTGCGCAGGAGCGTGCCGTCCAGATCCGTGGCGACCAGCTTCGGACGCACGGCGAGCGGGGGGAACGGCACGGTGGTCATGGGTGTGGGCACCTTCGGGATCGGCGGCTGTCCGCTAGGGGGTGTTCGGCGGATCAAGTCGCAGGAAAGCAGCGGTGCCTGGTCGGCCGAGGTGAGCGGGGTCTGGTGCGTCCGACTGCAAGGCGGAGGAGGGAGTCGACGCGGAGCGTCGGCGAGTGACGACAACGCCGCAGGTGGGCATGCCAGACCCCGCGTCTGCGGCATGATCCGCCGGACACCCCCTAGTCGCAGCAGTAGCGGGACGTGGCACCTGCGGTCATGGTCAGGAGGGCGGCGTAGACGAGGACGGTGACCGCCACGCCCGTGGCCCAGCGGCACAAGCCGCCCTGCGACCTGGTTCCACACGGAGGCCGGCCGGAGGGCGGAGTGGGATCGTCGGCCGGGGCCGGAGAGGGGGGAACGGGGGCGGCGGTCATCGGACCGTTCCGCTCGTGGCCTGTGGGTTCATGGCGGTTCCTGGCCGAGTGGGGGTGGGCCCTACAGCCCGAAGGACGGGACGGCAAGAAGCGGACGCGCCCAGGCGAAGGACGTGGCAGCGCCTTCGCCGCTCCGCGTCACGGCGGTGCCCGGGGCCGTGCCCGTCGCCCTCCGGGCCCGCTCGCGCAGCCATGCGGCGCCGGCTAGTTCCCAGGTGACGGGGGTGACGCCGGTCCGCGCCAGGTGCCGCACGATGTCGTCGTGGCTTTCGGCCGCCACACCTCCGCAGGCGTCGGTGACGACGTGCACATCCAGTCCTTCGCCGACCGCCCGCAGAGCCGGCATGCACACCGAGGTCTCCGTGTGCATGCCGGCGATGATCAGGTTCTTGCGTCCGGTGCCCAGCACCGCATCCGTCACACGTCGGTCGTCCCAGCTGTCGACGAGCGGCCTGTCGATCGGCTTGTGTTCGCCGAAGACGTCCTGGAGGGGGTGGAGCAGAGGTCCGTTGCGCTCCGCCATGAGGGTCGTCAGCACCGTCGGAACACCGAGTGCCTGGGCCGTCTCGGCCAGTGCCAGAACGGTCTCGGACACCGTTGTCGGATCGTGGCTGTACAGGTACTGAGGCGGCTGGTGGTCGATCAGCAGCAGGACACTTGCCTCGGGCACCGGCAGTGCGACGAGGCCGCGCAGATGTGGCGTGCTCATGGGATCTCCTCCGCCCGTCCCGGGGTTTCCGGTACAAGTAGATGACACATCACCGATAGATGAAGTGTCAACTATTGGCTCACTGGTATCCACGGGTGGCGCGACTTCTGGGGTGAGAAAGCTGCACGGCTCCCGCCGCCTGACTCATCACCTGCAGACAGGACGCGGCAAGTTGACCCAGTGGTTGCGAGGGCGAAGGGCCCGTTTGGGGCTTCCATGACAGTGCGTTGAATCTGCTGTGCTGTCCTGCTTTCGTTGACTTTCCGGGGGAGGACAGCACGTGATCATGACTATGCGCACCGAAGACCTGCCGGTCGCCGACCGATTTCCCTGGTGGTGCGAGCAGATGGCCCAGGACATCGTGCCGTCGGCGGTCAGCAGCCCGCACGCCGACGATTTCCGGTCCGTGGTGACGGTGGCGGAGCTGGGCCCGGTCCTGCTGACGGCGCTGGACTACCCCGAGATGCGGTCCGTGCGCTCGTCGGCCCTGGTGCGCCGCTCCGACCCCGAGCGGTACGGGCTCAGCCTCGTCATGGCGAACGAGCTGTACTTCGCCCAGGGGGACAACGAGGCCCGGCTGACCTCGGGCCAGCTGCTGCTCCACGACACCTCCCAGCCCTTCGAGACCCGTGCCCTGCCCGGGGCCGGCCGGGGAGAGCTGGTGATGCTGCAACTGGCCAGGACCGCACTGCCGTTGCGACCGGAGCGGCTGAACCCCCTGCTCGCGCACGGCATGTCGGGCGCCACCGGGATGAGTGCCGTCTTCACCCGCTACCTCGTCGACGTCGCCGGGGTGGTCCGGCGGCGAGAGGTCGGCGAGCGCGAGGTCCGACGGCTGGGCGAGGTGGCCCTCGACCTGGCCGCCGCGACACTGGCCTCGTACATCGACGCCGAGGACCGGCTGCTCCCGGAGACCCGACGCCAGGCGCTGCTCGCCCGGATCGAGGCGTTCATCGAACTCAACCTCGCGGACCCGGAGTTGACGCCCGCCACGATCGCCGTCCACCACCACATTTCCCTCGGCTATCTGCACCGGCTCTTCCAGCACCGTGAACTCACCGTCGCGGCCTGGATACGCCACCTCCGCCTGGAGCGCGCCCGGGCCGACCTCGCCGACCCGCGGCTGCGCCACCACCCGGTCCACGCCCTCGGCGCACGCTGGGGCTTCCACCACGCCGCCGACTTCAGCCGCGCCTTCCGTACCGCGCACGGGGTACCCCCGGGCGACTACCGCCGCCAGGTCCTGGAGGCGGGCGGTACGGCAGTGGACGCAGCGTCAACGAACGGGTGACGCTGCGCCAACGACGTCACCCCCTGCGCACTGACACCGTGTCCAACAGGTTCACGAACAGGAGTGCAGGATGAGTACTACCGCTCAGGCAACCACGGCACAGGTCCGGCAGGCGATGGTGAGCAACTGTCTCTGGGGGGTACAGCACAACGCGGACATCCACTACTCGCAGGCCCGGCCGATGCCCATCGGCATAGCGGTGCACGCGCTTCCCTTCTCCACCGACTGCTCGGGCTTCGCCACGCTCATGGCGAAGTGGAGCGGGGCCGGGGACCCGAACGGCTCCGGGTTCAACGGGCAGGGCTACACCGGCACGATGCTCGACCACTGCGAGCACATCACCGCCGCCGAGACCCAGCCCGGCGACTTCGTGGTCTTCGGCGCGGGCACAGGTACGCACGTCGTCGTCCTCGTCGAGAGCGCGGCGGGCGGCCTCGGGGCGCTGTGCGTGTCCCACGGCCAGGAGGCCGACCCGATCCGCACCACCCTGGCGGACGAGGCGAACTCGCACCGGGGCGAGCCCCTCACCTATCTCCGGCTGCCCGGCGGCGGCACCGGCTCGCCCACTCCGCCGGCCTCGAACCACAACCCGTACTGCCCGCTCGCCGTGGACGGCGGGTTCGGACCGGACACCACCAAGGCGCTGCAGTGGGTGCTGGGCGTGACCGCTGACGGCGAGTTCGGGCCGAACACCAAGAAAGCTCTCCAGAGCCACCTCCATGTGCCCGTCGACGGGCAGATCGGTCCGCAGACGATCAAGGCTCTCCAGGCGCACGTCGGTGTCCCCCAGGACGGGGACTGGGGGAAGCAGACCACGGAAGGGCTTCAGAAGGCGCTCAACGCAGGCCGCTTCTGAGGATCCGGGTGCAGCCCGGCCGAGAGCTTCGGATCAGGGAGGACGTGCGCTCGCGGGGGCGGGTGGCGCACCGGCTCGACCCTGACCGGCGTGCCGCCGCCCGCCCGGAAACCGCGCGCATCTCGTGTGTTCACGCGGCATCGGCCTACCGGCCGCCTGGGCGACTCGACGACCTGACGACCGACGACCTGACGACCTGACGACCTGACGTCCGCGATGCTGGGCCGCAAGATGGCGATCGTCCGCAAAAACCCCGGTCGGCGGGGTTTCCCGGTGCAGCCGAGGCGGTGGCCACCAGGCATGGACGGACGCGGCGGGTGAGAGCTCTGCGTCACCCGGATGCCGCAGTCGCACGGCGTACCCGGACCGGTGGGCGGCACCGTAGAGGTGTCGGGGGCGCGAGGGCCCAGGGACGACGACCGAGGCGGTTCGCGTGGCGGACGAGACGGCCGGGACGGCGACGAACGGGAACGTAGCGGCTGCCGGTCGTCCGAGGACCTGTCTGGTGACCGGTGCCAGCGGCTATATCGGTGGGCGGCTGGTGCCGGAACTGCTGGACGCCGGGTATCGGGTGCGCTGCCTGGTACGCACACCCCGGAAGCTGCGTGACCAGCCATGGGCAGGGCGGGTGGAGGTCGTACAGGGGGATGTCACCGACGCGGGCTCGGTGGCGGCGGCGATGGCGGGTGCCGATGTCGCCTACTACCTGGTGCACGCACTCGGCGCCGGCCGTGACTTCGAACGCACCGACCGGCAGGCGGCCCGGGTGTTCGGCGAGCAGGCCCGCTGGGCCGGCGTCGGCCGCCTGATCTACCTGGGTGGGCTGACCCCGGCCGGCGTGCCTGAACGGGAACTGTCGCCGCACCTGCGCTCCCGCGCCGAAGTGGGGCATATCCTCCTCGGCTCGGGGGTGCCGACGGCCGTGCTGCGGGCGGCTGTCATCATCGGTTCCGGCTCGGCCAGCTTCGAGATGCTGCGCTACCTGACCGAGCGGCTGCCGGTGATGATCACGCCGCGTTGGGTGCACACCCACATCCAGCCGATCGCCGTACGGGACGTGCTGCGCGTCCTGGTGGGATGCGCCGGCCTGCCGTCCGACGTCAGCCGCGCCTTCGACATCGGCGGCCCCGAGGTGCTCACCTACCTTGAGATGATGCATCGGTACGCCGCCGTCGCCGGACTGCCCCGGCGGCTCATCGTGCCCGTGCCGGTGCTCACACCCGGCCTGTCCAGTCAGTGGGTCGGCCTGGTGACCCCCGTACCGGCCTCCATCGCCCGCCCGTTGACGGAGTCGCTGCGCCACGAGGTGGTGTGCCGGGAACGGGACATCGAGCGGTACGTGCCCAGCCCGCCGGGCCACCCGGTCGGTTTCGACCGCGCCGTCGCCCTCGCGTTGCAGCGTGTGCGGGACGCCCAGGTCGCCACTCGCTGGTCCTCCGCCTCCGTGCCGGGTGCTCCCAGCGGGCCGCTGCCCACCGACCCGGAGTGGGCCGGCGGCAGCCTCTACACCGATGTGCGCCAACGCCACGCCGATGTGGCTCCCGAGGCGCTGTGGGATGTGGTCGAGAGCATCGGCGGCGAGAACGGTTGGTACTCCTTCCCGCTGGCCTGGGCGGTGCGCGGCTGGCTCGACCGCCTCGTCGGCGGGGTGGGCCTACGCCGGGGACGACGTGACGCGCGGCGACTGCGGGTCGGTGACTCGCTGGACTTCTGGCGGGTGGAGGAGATCGAACGAGGCCGGCTGCTGCGACTGCGCGCCGAGATGCGGCTGCCCGGCCTGGCCTGGCTGGAGATGTGTGTCGACGAGGAGGGGGCCGGCGGCGCGCGCTACCGACAGCGGGCCCTGTTCCACCCGCACGGACTGCTCGGCCAGCTCTACTGGTGGAGCGTGTCGCCGTTTCACGCGATCGTCTTCGGCGGCATGGCGCGCAACATCGTCCGCGCCGCCGAACGTGTGCGGAAGCCCGCCTCGGCCGCGGACGACAGCGCCGCCCGCACCGGCCTCCGCCCTCCCTCGGCGGGAAGGTGAAACCGGTGCACGCCTCGGTTGTCACGTCCACCTCGGGCACTTCGCACCGATCTCGGAGCCGTGGCCGTTTCCCCGGACGAGGGCCTCGGCGCGGGCGTCACCTGTGGTCACGGAGGAAGTCGGCGATTCCCGCGCGGGTGGGGTAGTTCGGCAGCGGTGCCGGTTCGCCCAGGAGGAACGCGGTGATGACCGCGGCGGCTCGGCCGTTGTTGTCGTCCAGGCCGTTCCAGAGGTGATGCCCGACTCCGGGCATGTACTGCGTGCGCCGGATCGCGGGGTCGTCGGCGAGGACGGCGGTCTCCCATCGGCGTACCTGGGAGGAACACTCGGCGATCATCAGCATGGCGGGTGTCTTCGAGTGCCGCAGCCGTGGAGCGATGGAGGGGGAGTCCTTCACCGTCTGCTGGATGCGGAGGCTGGCGGCGGCGCTGAAGGAGAAGTTCTGGGGCGTGTCTTCGGCCGGGATGCGATGCGCGTCATGCGCGCAGTAGGCGGATGCGGTGTCGCTGCCGAGGTCGGCGGCCGTGAACGCGTTGTCGCCTTCGGCCTGTCCGATCAGTCCGGTGCCGGGGCTGAGGAGTCCGAGCCGCATGAGGCCGAATGCCACGGCGTACCGGGGGAGGCGCGTTGACCGCGGGCCGCGCGGGCTCGGTGCGAGCCCGCGCGCGGACGGGCGTCCCCGCTGTCCGGTGATCCTCGCTGTGGGACCGTCCATCGGGCCGGGCTCGGCGATGACGGCCCGGTGGATGCGGGTGCTGACCGCGGGGTCGGCCAGGGCTCGGGTGAGCACGACCGCGCCGGACGAGAAGCCGAGGACGTCGACCGCGCCCTTGCCCAGGCGGTGGACGAAGGCGTCGAGATCACGGACGGATCTGGAGATCGAGTACTGGTCCATGGGGAGCAGGTCGCTGCGTCCGCCGCCGGCCTGTTCGTAGGCGTAGACGTCGAAGCCCTGGCCCGCCAGCAGCCGCAGGAACCGATGGTCGAGCACCGAGATGCCGCGGACCGGTCCCCCGTTGAGGTACACGAGCGGGACCGGGTGCCGGCTGCCGGAGTCGGTGGGCGCGTAGTGGTACACCGCTACCCGGCTGCCCGTGGTCAGGCTCCAGTGCTGGGTGGCGACGAAGGGCAGGGCGGGCGGGTACTGCCGGGCCGTGGGCACGGTCGGGAGGCAGACCGCCGCCGTCAGCGCCGCCGCGAGGAGCACCGGCACGAACGGTACGAGGCGCGCCTTCCGTGCGCGGTGCCGGCTCCGCCACACCGCGGCGGCACAGGCGATGCCGAGGGCCGTCAGCCAGGCGACGAGCCCCGAGCCGGCCCCGTCCGTGAGGACGATCAGTACGAGAAAGACAACAACCTGCGCCAAGAGGGCAGTTGGCACCAGTAGTAACCGCCCGGTGCGGCGGGCGAGGCGTATGGCGAATCCGGACATGATGGTCTCCCGAGTTTCAGAACGCTGTTTCAAAACGACGTTATCAGAAGAGGTAGGCTTCCTGTCATGGGCAGACCGAGGACGAACGACGATGCCGTCAAGGAGAGGCTCGTGGTGTGTGCGACCGAGCTGATGGCCACCGGTTCACGGGAGTCGGTCACCGTGCGCGCCGTGGCGGTTGCCGCCGGCACCTCGACAACGGCGGTGTACTCCCTGTTCGGTGGCAAGGACGGCCTGATCGCAGCGGTACGTGACAGGGCTGTCGCCGGGCTGTTCCAGGATCTGTCGGCGGTGCCGGGCTCCGCGGATCCCCTCGCCGACCTCTATGCCCTGGCCGTCGCGTACCGGCGATGGGGTTGTGGACACCGCCACCTGTACGCGGTGCTGTTCGGCGGGGTGCAGTCCTTCGATCCGTCGGGCGCGGTCGGCACCCGTGACCCCGTACGGCCGCTCGTCGCGGCGATCGACCGGGCCGTGGCCGGGTCCGTGCTCGCCGGTGAATCGACGTCGATCGCCCTCTCGTTGTGGGTCACCCTGCACGGCCTTGTGACACTCGAACTGGCCGAAGCCCTCGACGCCCCGACGGCGGAGGCCGCATTCCGGTCGGTGATGCGCGCCGCTCTGCGGGGCTGGGCGACCCCCGCGGCCTTCCAGAGCCTTCGGCAGGCCGAACTCGCTCCCTGACGGGGCAGGCGCAACGGCGGGGCGCGGGGACGGAGTTGCGGATTTCCTGCGCGGTGAAGGGCCCGCTTATGATCTTGATCATGACTGTGCAGAATTCCGACAAGACGCTTTCCCGCAAGCAGCGGCTCCAGGAGAAGCAGCGTCGCCAGCTGACGGTGGTCGACACCGTGGACAAGGCCGAGGTCAAGGTTCGCAAGGCGGAGGCCGAACTGGCCGTGGCCGTCACCGAGGCAGTGCAGGTGTTCGGCGACGAGCGAGCCGCGTCCGAAGGGCTGGACATGCCCGTCGAGACCATACGTCGTTTCGTGGTCATCGCGGCGAAGGTGGCGGCCGACGCGGACGCGTCCGACGCCGCCGACAGGGACTGAGGAAACCGCCGACAGGGACTGAGTAAACCGGAGTCGCGGGCCTGCCCGCCACCTTCGTCCGTTCCCTCTGGGGTCCGGCCGCCTTGCGCGCAGCGGCTCAGACGCGGTCCTGCTCCCGGCGCCCGGTGATGGCCGTGAGGTAGCCGCGCAGCATGACCTTGGCCTCGTCGAGGAGGGCCGTGTCGCCCTCGGCATCGCGGCGGAAGGCCTCCTGGGCGAGCGCGTCGGCGGTCAGGACGGCGGCGTGGCAGGCCCGGCCGAGCGCGTCCGTGTCGGCGGCGACACCGAGGGCTAGGAGTACCCGGCGGACCCCGTCGGCCATCCGGCGCTTGTGCTCGCGGTCCGCCTCCCGGGTCCGGTCGGTCAGCCCGCTGCCGAACCACAGGGCCCGGAAACCGTGTTCGGTGCGGTACAGCGCGGCGTAGGTGTCGATGAGCACGCCGACCGGGTCGGGCCACCGCTCGACGGCCGCGGCTCGGGCGAATTCGTCCATCACGCCTTCGAGCTGGGCGAAGTAGCCGGCCGCCAGCGCGTCGATGATCGCGTCCCGGTCCGGCAGGTACTGGTACAGCGAACCGACCGATACCCCGGCCTCCGCCGCGACCCGGGTCGTGGTCAGGGCCCCGACGCCCTCGGCGACGAGCACTCGCTCCGCCGCTGTCAACACCCTCGCCAACCGGGCCTTGCTGCGCGCCTGTTGAGGAGTCCGGCGCAGCACGACCCCGGTCTCGTCGGCGGTCTGCTCGCTCACGCACGGCTCCTGAATCTGAACGTGACTTTGTTTCACGTCTACGTTACGGTCGCGGCCATGACGGACTCAAGTTCCGCGCTGGTTCAGGAGCGGGCCGCGGTCGCGGACGCATGTCGTCGGCTGGGAGCGGCGGGACTCCTCATCGGTACGGCGGGAAACGTCAGCGTGCGAGTGGGGGACCGGGTCGCGGTCACCGCGACCGGAGCGGTGCTCGCCCAACTCACCGCAGGTCAGGTGACAGTGGTCGACCTGGACGGAGTGACCGTCGCCGGGACGCTGCAGCCGACCTCCGAACTCGACCTGCATCTGGGGGTCTACCGGCGTTACGGCGCCGGCGCGGTCGTGCACACCCACGCCCCGATGGCCACCGCCCTCTCCTGCGTGCTCGACGAACTGCCCTGCATCCACTACCAGTTGCTCGCCCTCGGCGGCACCGTGCGGGTCGCGCCGTACGCCACCTTCGGCACCCCGGACCTCGCCGAGTCGGTTCTCGCCGCGCTCGACGGCCGCAGCGCCGCCCTGATGGCCAACCACGGCTCGGTCACCGTCGGGCCGACCCTCGACAAGGCCGTCGAGAACGCCCTGTTGCTCGAATGGGCCTGCGGTGTCTACCAGCACGCGGCGGCCCTCGGAAAACCCCGCGTCCTGGACGAGCGGCAGCAACTCGCCGTGATCGAGGCCGCGATCGCACGGAACTACGGCACCACCCAACCCCTGCAGGAGGGCAAGGCATGAGAGTCGTCACGATGGGCGTACACGTGCTGGACGTGCTGGTACGGCCGGTCGACGCGATACCCGAGGGCCAGGGCGCCACCCTGGTCGAGGACATCAGGATGACGGCCGCCGGGACCGCCGGCGGAACCGCGCTGACCCTGGCCAAGCTCGGCGCCACCGTGCAGAGCGCCGGGGCCGTCGGTGCCGACGCCACCGGCGACATGCTGGTGCACCTGCTCGCGAAGGCGGGGATCGGCACCGAGTTCCTGGTGCGCCGCATCGACACCGGCACCTCGGCGAGCGTGCTGCCCATCCGCTCCAACGGCGACCGGCCCTCCCTCCATCTGCTGGGCGCCAACGTCACCTACGGCCTCGACGACGTGCCCTGGGACGCCCTCGCCGAAGCCGATCACCTCCACCTCGGCGGACCGGAGCTGATCGGTGTCGACGTCGCCGCGCGCATCCTGCATTTCGCCAAGGAACACGGTGCGACGACCTCCGTGGACCTGCTCGCGCCCGGTGTGTTCGGCAGTTTCGAGCAGATCGCGGCGGCACTGCCCCACATCGACCATCTGCTCCCCAACGACGACCAGGTGCTGGGATTCTCCGAGGAGGACGACCTGGTGGCCGGCGCGAAGAAGCTGATCGACGCCGGGGCCGGGCTGGTCGCCGTCACACGCGGTGGCGACGGCGCCCTCCTGGTCACCGCGGAGGGTGCCGAGACCGTCCCCGCCTTCGAGATCGACGTCGTGGACACCACGGGCTGCGGCGACGCCTTCTCCGCCGGCTTCGTCCACGGCATCGGGCTGGGCCGCACCCCGCAGGAGTCCGCCGTTCTCGGCAACGCCGTGGCCGCACTGGTCGCCCAGGGCCTCGGCAGCGACCACGGGGACTTCGACCTCGCGGCCGCCGACGCGTTCGCGGCCACGGCCACCAGACGTGCCTGAAAAGTGACATCGGCCACGGCTGTCCCGGACGCCCGAGTGGTACCTTCCGTCCCTCGAACCGCTGAAGCCCTGCGGATATTCACTCGCCCCCTGCGTCTGTGTTCGGACAGAGTCCGGCAACAGCTCGGTTAATAACTGCTCGCTAGTTGGTTACCGGAGAGTGAGCGGGTCATGATGGCTCCATGACGTTGGCCTTGCGCGCACTGGCGCAACTGGCGACCTGGCCCGACCTGACCCCGGCCGTACCGAGCTGCGGCCTGGGCCAGGCGGTGAGTTCGGCGCAGGGCGAGATCGCGCACTTCCACTCGGAGCGCGATGTGGACCTGCGTCTCACCGCCCGTGCCATCCGGCATTTCGCCAAGGACCTCAGGAACACCGGAGCGATCCGGATCGTCCCGGGCTCGCAGTGGGTGACGATACGACTCGACGCCGCGAGCGACGTCGACCTGCTGCTGACCCTGGTGAGCGTCGCCCTCCAGGCCCAGCAGAGCTGGCCCGACCCGGCCGACCGGCCCGTGTTCGGCTGCAACGACCAGCGGGGCGCGGGGTTCGTCAGCGCGGACACCAGCGGGTTCTGACAACAGGGGGCCGCGGCCGGGTCACACGGTCATGACCCGGATCCCCGCCTCCTCGAACCGGCGTACCGTCTCCGGCGCCGCCGCCGTGTCCGTCACCAGCGTGTCCACCAGCTCCGCCGCGCAGATCCGGGCGAACGCCCGCCCGCCCAGCTTGGTGGAGTCCGCGGCGACGACCACGCGGGCCGCGCGCTCGCACAGCAGCCGGTTGATCGCGGCCTCCGCCTCGTCGTGAGCCGCCGCCCCATGGGTGACGTCGAAGGCGACCACCCCGAGCACCGCCACGTCGAGGGTGATCTGCCCCAGCACCCCGTCGGCGAGCGGTCCGATCAGCTCGTACGACTGCGGGCGCGCCACCCCGCCCGTCACCACGATCTTGAACTGGGGCCGTACCGCCAGCTCGTTGGCGATGTTGAGCGCGTTCGTCACGACCGTCAGCGCCGGCGTGCCGGTGGCGAGGTCGCCCCGCACGGCGAGAGCACGGGCCACCTCCGTCGTGGTCGTACCGCCCGTCAGCCCCACCGCCTCGCCAGGTGCGACCAGTTCCGCCACCGCCTTGGCGATCCGCTGCTTCTCGGAGGCCCGCCGGGCCGTCTTGTAGCGCAACGGCAGCTCGTACGACACCCCGTGCACCACCGCCCCGCCCCGGGTGCGCACCAGCATCTGCTGCTCGGCGAGCTGGTCGAGGTCCCGGCGGATCGTCGCCGCCGACACCGCCAGCTCGGCCGCCGCCTCCTCGACATCGAGGCGGCCGCGCTCGACGAGCAGCTCGAGCAGTGCCTTCCAGCGGGCGTCGCGCGACATCCGCCGCCTCCGTTCCTCGATCTTCCGGTGACCCTAGCGCACCCGGCATTCAACAGAATGCTTGATTGTGATTGAAACTCGGCTCTATCTTGCAATAACAATCACTGAAGGGGAGACGGTGGTATGTCACACATCACCCAGGAGCTGAACGGCCAGCCCGACTGCTGGATACGCGCCGCCCAGGAAGCCCACCGGCACACAGAGGCGTTGCCGCTGCCGGGCGAGCGGGTCGCGATCGTCGGATGCGGCACCTCGTACTTCATGGCCCAGGCGGCGGCCGTACTGCGCGAGGGCGCGGGGCACGGTGAGACAGACGCCTTCGCCGCCTCGGAGTTCCCACGCGGGCGGTCGTACGACCGGGTGCTCGCCCTCACCCGGTCCGGCACCACCACCGAAGTAGTGGACCTGCTGGGGCAGCTGAAGGGAACCGTGCGTACGACGGCGATCACCGCCGACCCCGGCACCCCCGTCATGCGGGCCGCCGACGACCTCGTCGTCCTGGACTTCGCGGACGAACGCTCCGTCGTGCAGACCCGGTTCGCGACCACCGCGCTCACCCTCCTCCGCGCCCACCTCGGCCTCCACACCGACGCCGTGGTCGCCGACGCCCGCACCGCGCTGTCGACCCCCCTGCCCCAAGGGCTCGTCGAGTGCACCCAGTTCACCTTCCTCGGGCGCGGTTGGACCGTCGGACTCGCCGCCGAGGCGGCACTGAAGATGCGCGAGGCCTCGCTGTCCTGGACCGAGGCCTACCCGGCGATGGAGTACCGGCACGGCCCGATCAGCATCACCACCCGCTCCACCGCGACCTGGATGTTCGGCCCGGCACCCGCCGGACTCGCCGAACAGGTGAGCGCCACCGGGGGGCTGTGGGTCGAAGGGGCCCTCGACCCGCTCGCCGAACTCGTCCGCGCCCAGCGCCTCGCGGTAGCCGTCGCCGCCGCCCGGGACCTCGATCCCGACCGGCCGCGTCATCTCACCCGCTCGGTGATCCTCGTCCCGTCCGGCCAGGAGTGACCGTGCCCCTCGCAGCCACCGGCGAACTGCTGACCCGGGCCGCCGAAGCCCGCTCCGCCGTCGCCGCGTTCAACATCATCACCCTGGAGCACGTGGAGGCCGTCGTCACCGGCGCCGAGGCGGCCGGGGCGCCCGTGGTGCTCCAGGTCAGCGAGAACGCCGTCAAGTTCCGCTACGGACGGCTCCTCCCGCTGGCCCGCGCCGCCACCGCCGCCGCCGAACGGGCCGATGTTCCCGTCGCGTTGCACCTCGACCACGTCCAGAGCGACGACCTGCTCCGCCAGGCGCCCGGCGCCGGCTTCGGCTCCGTGATGTACGACGCGTCCCGGCTGCCCTACGCGGAGAACCTCGCCGCGACCGCGGCCGCCGTGGACTGGGCGCACACCCAAGGCCTCTGGATCGAGGCCGAGTTGGGGCAGGTCGGCGGCAAGGACGGCGGTGAGCCGCTGGACGCGCACGCACCCGGTGCCCGTACCGACCCCGACGAGGCACGGGCCTTCGTCGCCGGCACCGGAGTCGACGCGCTCGCCGTGGCGATCGGCAGCGTGCACGCCATGACCACCCGCACCGCGGCCCTCGACCACGACCTGCTCCGGCGACTGTCGACCGCCGTACCGGTCCCGCTCGTCCTGCACGGCTCCTCCGGAGTCCCGGACGACGGCCTGGTCGCCGCGGTGGCCGGAGGCATCGCCAAGGTCAACGTCGGTACGGCGCTCAACATGGCGATGACGCGTTCGATCCGCCGCTTCCTCGCGGACCACCCCGAGGCCGTGGACTCCCGCAAGTACCTCAGCGTCGGCAGGGAGGCGATGGCCCGGGAGGTGAGGCGGATCATCACCGTACTGACCCGCGGGACTACCCCCGACTGACCGGCGGCACTACCCTCGCCTGACCGCCTTCAGCACCACGAACTTCGGGTCACTGGCCACCAGTCGGCTGTTGCCGAACAGCCGGCGCAGCGTCACGTGATAGCCCAGGTGCCGGTTGCCGACCACCCACAGTTCGCCGCCCGGCCGCAGCGCCCGCTTCGCCCCGGCGAACATCCGCCACGCCGTCGCGTCGGTGGTCGCCTGGTGGGAGTGGAAAGGCGGGTTGTTCAGCACCACGTCCACGCTCCCGTCCGCGACCCCGGCCAGCCCGTCCCCGACCCGGAACTCGGCATGCCCGGGCACCCCGTTGGCCTTGTAGGTGGCCTCCGCCGAGGCCACCGCCTGGAACGACTCGTCGACGAACAGCACCTCGGCCGTCGGATCCGCCAGCGCCACCGCCGTACCGACCACCCCGTTGCCGCACCCCAGGTCCACGATCCGCCGCCCGCCTCCGGGCAGATGCGCCAGGAAGAACCGCGTACCGATGTCGAGCCGGTCGGCGCAGAAGACCCCCGCGTGGTTGACGACCGTACGCCCGGAGACCGCGCCGATGCCGTCCGGGAGCGCGTAGCTGTACGGCCACGGGTTCGCCGGACGCTCCAGCGCCGGGTCCGGCGTGCAGTGGATCAGCCGCGCCTTCTGCTCGGCCGGCGAGGTCCGGGTCGGCCCCAGGATCCGCTCGAACAGCTGGAGTGTCGAGGTGTGGATCTCCTTCACCATGCCGGTGCCGATCACGACCGTGCCGGCATGCACGGCGGGCGCCAGCCGCAGCAGCTGGTCCTCAAGGAGCGCCAGGCTCTTCGGCACCCGCACCAGCAGCACGTCCACCCGCTCCGGCGGCGGATCCTGGGTGGTGAGCAGCTGTACCGCACCCGGCTCGACACCCGCGCGCGCCAGATTCGCCCGAGTCGCCTCCTGGCTCAGATACGAGTCGGTGATCTGTGCCGGCCGGTGCTCCGCCAGCGCCGTGACCAGCGCGCCCCAGCGGTCGCCCAGCACCACGACCCTGCCGGACAGCCCGACCCGCTCCCGGTCGAGATACCGCAGCAGGTACGAGTCGGAGGCGTCCCAGGCACGCAGCCGGTCGCGCGGATCCTCCGGGAAGCGGGACAGTTCGAACTCGCCCCACGCAGTCGTCATACGGTCGCTCATCGTGCGTCCAGGCTAGCCGAACCCCAGCTCAGACCCGGTCGGGCAGGATGGGGGCATGGAGGATGAGCTGTTCCCGAGGGCGTGCGCCCGTATCGCGCCGGGCGCCGTGCACGTCCCCGGCTGGCTGGACGCGGAGCAGCAGCGCGCGCTGCTGACCGCCTGCCGCGACTGGGCCCGGCCCCCGGCCGGCCTGCGCACGGTCCGCACACCGGGAGGCGGCACCATGACCGCCCGCCAGGTCTGCCTGGGCTGGCACTGGTACCCGTACGCCTACGCCCGCACGGTCACCGACGGCGACGGCAGCCCCGTGAAGCCGTTCCCGGCCTGGCTGGACGAACTGGGCCGCCGCGCGGCGACCGAGGCGCTGGGCCCGGAGGCGGTCGGCGGATTGTCGTACGACATCGCACTGATCAACTTCTACGACGCCGACGCCCGGATGGGCATGCACCGGGACGCCGACGAGAAGTCGGACGCGCCGGTGGTGTCGCTGAGCCTGGGGGACACGTGTGTGTTCCGTTTCGGGAACACGGAGAGCAGGACCAAGCCCTACAGGGACGTGGAGCTGCGCTCGGGAGACCTGTTCGTGTTCGGGGGAGAGTCCCGGCTCGCCTATCACGGAGTGCCGAAGGTGTACCCGGGCACGGCACCGGCGGACCTGGGCCTGACCGGCCGCCTCAACGTCACATTGAGGATCAGTGGCTTTTGACGCCCTGAGGTGTAGCGCCCCTTCAGGGGCACGGGGCTGAATCGACGTGCGGCTCCGCCGCGTGGGCGCGACCAGCCCCAACGGCGCCGCACCTTTGATGCGGCCCCTCCGGAGGATCATGGCAGACTCCCTCTCATGAGCGGCAAGGCGCACCCCCGGCCGGCGGGGGAAGGGACCACCTCGAAACCCCGGTTGGACAGAGGGCGCGGCGCACTCGGCCCCGCACTGGAACTCGTGCACACCGGCCGGGCCCCCACCCGCGCGGTCCTCACCGCGGAACTCGGCGTCACCCGGGCCACCGCCGGCGCCGTCGCCGCCGAACTGGAGGCACTCGGCCTGATCAGGGTCGACGCGCACCCGGGCGCCGCGGCCGGATCGCAGGGCCGGCCCTCGCACCGCCTGGAGGTCGCCGAGAACGGCCCCGTTGTGCTGGCCGCACAGGTCCACGCCGACGGTTTCCGCGCGGCGCTGGTCGGCCTGGGCGGCCGTATCGTCGCGACGGCGCCCGGCTGCGAGACGGTCGACGCCGACCCGGCGAAGGTGCTCGGCTCGGTGGTGGAGGCCGGCGCCGACCTGTTGCTGACCACCGGCCGCCGCTGCGCCGGCGCCGGCCTCGCCGTGCCGTCCGCCGTCGCCGAACCGGAGGGCCTCGCCCTCAACCCCCTGCACCTGGCCTGGCCGGTGGGCGCGCCGGTGCGCCGCATCTTCGCGGAGTGCGTGCGCGCGGCCGGGATCACCGGTCCTGCGTTCGCGGGCAACGACGTGAACCTGGCGGCGCTCGCCGAACACCGGCACGGCGCTGGCCGGGGCGCCCGGGACCTGCTGTGCGTGGCCACCGGACACCGGGGCGTCGGCGGCGCGCTGGTCCTCGACGGCCGCCTGCACACGGGGAGTTCGGGCCTGGCCCTGGAGGTCGGCCACCTCACGGTCAACCCCGAGGGCCGCCCCTGCCACTGCGGCAGCCGGGGGTGTCTGGACGTCGAGGCGGATCCGCTGGCACTGCTCATCGAGGCGGGCCGTGCGCCCGGCCCCGAGGTGTCGCTGCTCCGACAGGCCGAGGACCTGGTCCGCGACCACTACGACGACCCGACCGTCCGCAGGGCCACCGAGGCCCTCATCGACCGGCTCGGCCTGGGCCTGGCCGGACTGGTCAACATCCTCAACCCCGACCGGATCATCCTCGGCGGCCTGCACCGCACCCTCCTGGACGCCGACCCGGAGCGGCTGCGCGCGGTCGTCGCCGACCGCAGCCTGTGGGGGCAGAGCGGCGGCGTACCGATCCTGCCGTGCACACTCAGCCACAACAGCCTGGTGGGGGCCGCCGAGTTGGCCTGGCAGCCGGTCCTGGACGACCCACTGGGGGCGCTGCAGTAACCACCCGCAAGCCAACGCCAACGGTCTACCACCGCGCCGTCAGACTCCACGGCGCCGCCACCAACGGCCGCCGCAGGTCGGCGCGGCGGATGCACAGACCGATGGGGAACGGCTCCGGCGCCGGGTCGGCCGGGAGTACCGCGATGCGGTCCTGCACCGCGCTGTGTTCCAGTACGGTCCGGGGCACCATCCCCGTGCCGCAGCCCAGGGCGACCAGGGCCAACAGCGCTTCGTGGCCGTCCGGTTCAGAGGCGAGGTCCGGGACCGTGCCCCGGGTGCGGAACCAGCGGTCGGCCGCCTCGCGCACCAGACCCCGCTGCGGGAGCACGAACGGGCCGTCCGGACCGGGGTCCGGGCGGTCGCGCGCGGTGACCAGGACCAGGTCGGTGACCGCGACGGTCCGGCCGACCAGCGGTTCCGGCAGGCGTGCCGGGATGCCGGCGACGGTCACGTCGGCCTCGCCCTCGTCGAGCCGGGCCAGCGCCGCGGCCGCGTCACCGGTGCGCAGATCCAGCCGTACCTGCGGATGCGCGGTCCGGAACGGCGCCAACAGATCGGGCAGCAGGGCCTGGCAGGCGGTCACGGTGGCGAACACGGACAGTTTGCCGACGAGTTCTGCCGGGTCGGGATGGTCGTCAGGGGAGGCCAGCCTCCAGGCGCTGCACGGCCCGGGTGAGCGTGGCCGGGCTGACATGGCAGTCCAGGCTTGTGCGGCCGAAGTTCAGGGACTGCGCGAGATGGAGGAAGAGCCGCAGCTCCCGATGATCGTCCCGCACCCTGTGGCCAGGCTCTTTCATGATCCGCAATAGGGTGCTGCGAAGGTTGCGCTTGTCGCAACGCCCGCCCGGAGCCCGCAACTCGACCATGACCACGACGACCACCTACACCTCCACATGGTCGACAACTGCTCCCGCACGGCCCGCCTCGGCACCCGCCGCTGGGGCCCGCGCTTCCTGGCCGCCTACGAGCAGATCGCCTTCCCCGCCTCCGAACTCCCCGCTGACAGCGCGCTGTTGACCGCCTTCGACACCCACCCGGCCCACGAGGCCCTGGCCGCCGCCGCGAAGCTCCGCCCGTCGGTCGACATCTCCGTGGCCTGACGCCTCCGGTGGCTGGCGCCACTCGACGGCGAACGCCCGGGCCGGGTTGTGGATCAGGATGCGTTCGACGTGCTCGGCACCCAGCTCCGCCACCAGCCGCGGGCGCACCCGCCGCAGCAGGTACGGCATCCCGGGCCCGCCGTCCACCGACCGTGCCCCGGCCATCACGGTGTCCCCGCCGAGCAGCAGCCGGTCCCCGAACCCGGCCTCGGTCAGGGCGCGTACGGCCTCCGGCATCCGCCAGTCGGTGGCGTGGTTGGCGCGCGACGGCCCGTCGAAGGCCAGCCAGCAGCCGGAGGCGGCGGCCTCACGGTGGACGACCGGGTCGGGGGAGCGGTTGAGGTGGCCGAGGACCACCCGGTCGCCGGGGACTCCCAACTCTCCGCACAGCAGGTCGAGTACGTCCAGTGCGCCGGTCCCCAGCTCCAGGTGGACGGCGATCGGCGCACCGGTGGCCCGGTGCGCCTCGGCCGCCGCGGTCATCGTCCAGCGGGCGTGTGCGTCGAGGCCGTGGAAGCCTCCTGCCACCTTGATCAGACCGGCGCGTACCCCCGAGGTGCCGATGCCCCGGGTCAGCTCGTCGACGAACACCTCGGCGAGTCTCCCGCGCAGCGCGTCGAGCAACTCCGGGTCGTAGTGCGAGGCTTGGTGCAGTCCGGTCGCGCAGACCAGGTGCACCCCGGTGGCCCGGGAGAGCAGCGGCAGGTCGGCGGCCCGCCGGCCCATCCCGTACGGCGTCCACTGCACGACGGCCGTCCCGCCCGCCGCCCGGAACGCCGCCGACTCCGCCCGTGCGGCGGCCGCGTCGTTCAGCTCCCGGCCCGGGAGCTGTGGGCTGCGGAGGAAGAGGTGGTCGTGTGCGTCGCACACACCCAGGTCCTCGGGCCGTACATCACCGAGGACCGTACGGACTCTGCTCACCACTGCCGCCCGCGCGGCAGCCGGTCCCGGCCGGGCGCCGACATGTGCAGCACCTGGAACACGTCCCCCTCGGCCTTCGGTGTGTCATGCGTCCAGAGGGAGAAGCGGACCAGTTCCCAGCGGCCGGTGTCCACGGCGGCCGCCGCCAGCACGGCACCGTCCTGGTCCGCGATCCGCCGTGTCTCCCGCGCCGCCTCAGCCATCAGCCCGGAGAGTTCGACCCCGTCGGGCACCGGCTCGCGCCGCCGTACCGCGAAGGCCGCAGGAGCGCCGGCGGCGCTGCCCTCCTCGTACGCCAGCCCCGACCACTGCCGTGCCGAAGGCCGCCCGAAGTCGTTCACGAGTCCCTGGAAGGCGCCTCCCCACAGGAAGCGGTTCATGCCCTCCACGGTGTTCCAGAGGTAGAACGGGGCGTACTGGTTGACGGGCGAGCCGTGCACACCGCGCTCGCGCAGCAGAAATGTCTTGAAGCCGAGGCCGTCCCAGTCGTCGAGCAGATGCGCGACGCGGGCCACCCGGTCACGGATGATGCCGGTGTCGTAGTCGGCGGGGAGCGTCAATTCGTACTGCAGGGCGTGCATGTCGCGTCAACTCCTCAGCAGGGACAGCAGTCCGCGCACGCTGGTGTCGAACGCGGCCGGTGAGCCGGAGGCGCGGGCGAGGACGTAACCGCCCTGGACGGTCGCGAGGACGGTCGCGGCGATCTCCTCGCCGTCCAGCTGGGGCCCGAACTGCCCCTGTTCCTTGCCCTCTTCGACGATCCCGGCGATCAGCTCCCGGATCCGGTCCAGTGTCTTGTCGACCGGCGCCCGCAGTTCGTCGCTCGCGACGATGTCCGGGTCCATGGTCAGCCGCCCGATCGGACAGCCGCGCAGCACATCGCGCTCGCGCCGCAGATACGCCTCGATCCGCTCGTACGGCGTGCCGGGCCCGGTGAGTACTCCCTCGGCGGTGGCCAGCAGTTCCTCGGCGGTCCGGCGGATCGCGGCCAGCGCCAGGTCCTGCTTGCCCTTGAAGTGGTGGTACATGCTGCCCTGGCCGGCGCCGGAACGCTCCAGGATCGCCTTCGGGCTCGTACCGACGTAACCGCGCTCCCACAGCAGCTCACGCGTGGACTCGATCAACCGCTCCGACGTGCTCATGCAACGACTGTACATACTAGTAGTTACAGAACGCCAGTGCTTTCGGGAGCAGCGCGCCCGCCGTCACGTACTCCCCGGGAGGTACGGCCGCTGCCGCCGGCCGCACGACGACCCGGACCCCTTCCCGCGGCCAGGCTCGGAGGCATCGCACAGAACCTTTCCGATGGAGGAGTTGAACCGAGATGCAGACCCTGGCGAACTGGGACGGCGGGCCCGGCCCGTGGATCCTGTTCCTCCCGCTGATCTGGGCGGCCGTGGTGATCGGCGCCGTCACCTTTCTGCGGCGTACCGTCCGGCGCGGGCGCGGCGGGCCCTGGCGCCCGATGGATGCCGGACGCCCGGCCGGTGACTCGCCGCTCGCGGTCCTCGGCCGCCGTTTCGCCTCCGGTGAGATCGACGAGGACGAGTACTGGCGGCGGTCGTCCGTCCTGGAGGAGCAGTTCGGCCGCATCGGCAAGGGCGGTGCGGCATGACCACGACGACAGCGGTACGGGCCGCGGCCCGGGTCGTGGGGGCCGTGAAGGTGTACGGGGGTGGCGACACCGCCGTACACGCGCTGGACGGCGTGGACGTGGCGTTCCCGGAAGGGCGGTTCACCGCGATCATGGGCCCGTCGGGCTCCGGCAAGTCCACCCTGATGCACTGTGCGGCCGGCCTCGACACCCTCACCTCCGGCGCCGCCTACATCGGTGACACCGAGCTGGGTTCGCTCGACGACCGGCGGCTGACGCTGCTGCGCCGGGACCGGATCGGCTTTGTCTTCCAGGCGTTCAACCTGCTGCCGACGCTGACCGTCGCGGAGAACATCACCCTGCCGCTGGACCTGGCGGGCGGGCGCGGCGACCCGGAGTGGATCGACGCGCTCGTCGACGTCGTCGGGCTGCGCGACCGGCTGCGCCACCGCCCCTCCGAACTCTCCGGCGGCCAGCAGCAACGCGTCGCCGTGGCACGGGCGTTCGCGGGCCGCCCGGAGGTCGTCTTCGCCGACGAGCCCACCGGCAACCTCGACTCCCGCTCCGGCGCCGAGGTCCTCGGCCTGCTCGGCGACGCCGTACGGCGGACGGGCCGCACGGTCGTCATGGTCACCCACGACCCGGTGGCCGCCGCCCACGCCGACGAGGTGGTCTTCCTCGCCGACGGGCGCTTGGTCGACCGGATGCAGTCCCCGACGGCCGACACGGTCCTGGACCGGATGAAGGCCTTCGAGGTGCGGTCATGAACGCCTCCGTACGGCTGAGTCTGTCCTCCCTGCGCGCCCACCGGCGCCGGTTCGCCGGTACCTTCGTCGCCGTCTTCCTCGGGGTCGCCTTCCTGGCCGGCACCCTGGTCATGGGCGACACGCTCAGGGCCGGCTTCGACTCCATGTTCGGCGAAGCCACCAGCGGCACGGACGCCGTGGTGCGCGGCGCCGACGCCATCACCACGCCCGGCGAGGCGCAGGGGGTACGACAGCCGGTCCCCACCTCGTTGGTGAACGCGATCGAGCGGGTGCCCGGTGTCGCGGCCGCCGCTCCGAACATCCAGGGCGCGGGGCAGCTGGTCGGCGCCGACGGCGAGCCCATCGGCGGAAAGGGGCCGCCCACCCTGGCCGGCAACTGGATCACCGACCCGAAGCTCAACTCCTACCGACTCGCCGAGGGCCGCGCCCCCGCCAGGTCCGGGGAGGTCGTGGTCAACCGGGGCGCCGCGAAGAAGGGCTGTCTGAGGATCGGCGACACGACCGTCCTGCGCACCCCCGACCCGGTGAAGGTGACCGTCGTCGGCCTCGCGACCTTCGGCGGCGAGGACGGCATGGCCCAGGTGACCTTCACCGGCATGACCCGTGCCGACGCCGAGAAGTACCTCACCGCGAAGCCCGGCGAAGCGGCGGGCATCCTGGTGCGGGCCGGTCCCGGCGTCGGCCAGAAGGAACTGGTCGACCGGCTGACTCCCGTGCTCCCCAAGGGAGTCGAGGCCATCACCGGTCAGGAGTCGGCGCAGGAGAACACCGACATGATCTCCAGCCGGTTCCTGACCGTCTTCACGACCTTCCTGCTGGTCTTCTCGGGCGTCGCCATGCTGGTCGCGACCTTCTCCATCCACAACACCTTCGCGATCGTCGTCGCCCAACGCACCCGTGAGAACGCCCTGTTGCGCGCCCTCGGCGCCTCCCGTCGCCAGGTGACCGCGTCCGCCCTGGCAGAGGCGAGCGTCGTGGCGGTCGCCGCGTCCGCCGCCGGACTCGCGGGCGGGATCGGGATCGCGGCCGGGCTGCAGGCGCTCTTCCCGGCGATCGGATTCCCTTTCCCCGACGGCGACCTGGTGATCAAGACGCTCTCGATGGCCCTCCCGCTCGTGGTGGGTGTCGCCGTCTGTCTGGGCTCCGCCCTGCTGCCCGCCGTACGCGCCGGACGCTCCGCTCCGCTGGCCGCTCTGCGTGAGACGGCCGTCGACGCCTCCGGCGCCTCGCGCGGGCGTGCCGTCATCGGGGCGGGCCTCGGCGCCCTGGCCGTCGCCCTCGCGCTCACCGGCGTCCTGGTCTCACCGTCCGTCTGGTCGGCGGGCCTCGGCGCGCTGCTGGCCCTGGTCTCCTTCGTGATCCTGGGACCGGTCGCCGCCACCACGGCCGTACGGCTCCTCGGCGGCCCCCTGGACCGGCTGCGCGGAGTGACCGGCGCGCTCGCCCGGCGCAACGCGCTGCGCAGCCCCAGGCGGACCGCCGCCACCGCGAGCGCGCTGATGATCGGTGTGGCCGTCGTCTCGCTGTTCACCGTGTTCGGCGCGTCCCTGAAGGCCACCATGGACCAGACCGTCTCCCGGTCATTCGCCGGCGACCTCGCCGTCAGCAACCCGTCCTACGGCGCGGGCGGCAGCGGACTCAGCCCCCGGCTGGCCCCGGCGATCCAGCGACTGCCGGAGGTGGACACCGCCGTCGGACTCGGCCGCGGGGTCGCCGAAGTCGACGGCAGGGGACGGGCGCTGACCGTCACCGACCCGGCAGCCCTCGCCCGCACCTTCGACCTGGGCACCGTCCAGGGCTCACTGGCCCGGCTCGGCACCGACGGCATCGCCATCACCCGGACGGAGGCCGACCGGCTGCACCTGCACACCGGCGACACCGCCCGACTCGCCTTCACCGACGGCAAGAAGGAGGACTTCACCGTCCGCGCGGTCTACGGCAGGTCCGAACTCGCCGGTGACTACGTCATCACCCGCGCCGCCTGGGCCCCGCACCGCATCCAGGACTCCGACACCCTGGTGGCCGTCACGCTCAAGCCCGGGGTGAGCGCGGACGCGGGCCGGGCGGCGGTGACGAAGGTGGCCGCGGAGTACGGCAACCCGCAGGTCCAGACCCGCGACGACTACGCCCGGTCCTCGGCCGGCGGCATCGACATGATGCTCACCCTCGTCTACGCGCTGCTCGCCCTCGCCGTGCTCATCGCCCTGCTCGGCATCGCCAACACGCTGACCCTGGCCCTGCACGAACGCACCCGGGAACTGGGCCTGTTGCGTGCCGTCGGCCAGACCCGCCCCCAACTGCGGGCCATGGTCCGCTGGGAGTCGGTCCTGGTCGCCGCCTTCGGCACGGCCGGCGGCCTCGGTCTCGGAGCCTTCCTCGGCTGGGTGCTGGTCAAGGCCTCGGACGGCGCGAGCGACACCGCGTTCGCCTTCGCCGTCCCACCGGCCCGACTCACGGTCGTGGCTCTGGTCGGGCTGGCGGCCGGCGCCCTGGCGGGCCTGCGTCCGGCCCGGCGGGCGGCACGCCTGGACGTTCTGCGGGCGATAGCCATGGAGTAGCGCCGGGGAGAGGACTCACCGCCCGCTCAACTGGCGACAGCCGAGCGGGCGGGAGCGTGTGCGGTGGCCGGGGCTCCCGCTGTCGCGTGCGCGGCGACGGGGGCGCCGACGGTCGCATGGGCGGTGGCGGGAACCGCGGCCACCGCGTGTGCGGGAGCCGGCGCAGCCGCAGCCGCGGTCGTGTGTACGGGAGGGGAGGCACCCGCGGTCACGGGTTCCGCCCCGACGATCCGGCGGGGTGCCGGTTCGGCCGTACGGCGCGCCGGGCGGGCCGTCTTCGGCGCGGCAGCCTTCGCCGGCAGGGTGAACCACACGACCTTGCCGTCGTCGTGCGGCCGTACCCCCCAGCTCTCGCTGACCGCGGCCACCATCGCCAGGCCGCGCCCGCAGGTGGCCATCGGTGCGACGTCCGTGCCGTCCTCCACCACCGGGAGGCGCGGATCGTGGTCGCGCACCGACACCGTGAGCCGGTCGAGCTGGAGCTCGATCTCCACGGTGCAGTTCTTGTCGGGCTGGGCGTGCCGGTGGACGTTGGTCAGCAACTCCGTCACACCGAGCGCGGCCCGGTCGATGAGCGGGTCCAGACGCCAGTAACGCAACTGCGCAGATACGATTCTGCGGACCTGGCCGATCCGCGAGGGCAAAGCTTGGAGCTCCACCGAGCAGTGTCTGCTTGGGTGTTCGATCACGACTGCGACTCCCCGACGTGAGGTCCGGAAGAACACGAAGAACGAATCCAGCAGGGTGCCGCCGTCCATGGGGCCGCCTGCTGTCGTGGCCGGCGGGCTGGTTCGCAGCGTTGTCGCCGGTAAACCCAGAGTGACGTGAGACAAGCGTGACCCAGTGCCTACGGTCCCGCAACTCGCCGTGATTCAGCGGTCACGCCCTGCGGCTCGCCGTACCGCCTCGATGAAACGGCTCGCCGCGGGCGGCCCGGGCTCGCCCGGCGCCGGGTCGTGGTCACCGAGGGTGAGTGAGTAGCGCTGGCCGTTGAGGTCGGCCAAGGCCCGGTCCTCCGACGCGAACCACGGCCTCGAGGCCCGTACCGCCTGCACGGGCGCACTGTCGATCTCGCTGCCGTAACTGGTCAGCAGCTGCAGCCTGCCGTCGCTTATCCGGACCTGCCCGGCCCGGGTGAGGGAACGCAGGCGCTTGTCGATCCGCACGCCCATGGCCGTGAATTCCGGCTCCGCCATCCTGCCCCGCCCCTTTTCGAGTACCTAGGTCGCCGGTCCGGGTGCTTGTGGCTCCGGCCCGCGCGCTCCGGCTCGTGTCGTGATCCAGTGTGCGCCCCCGTTCGGGACATCCGTCCCGTCCGGGGGCAGTCTGCCCGCCCTCGGCGAGGAGCACCAGTACACGCGGGCCGGTGGGCGGGGGGCGCTCGGAGCACTCGCGAGAATGCGCCCCCGAAGGGTTCGCGCCAGTGTCCCCTCCTGTTCCCCAGGGGTGCCTTTGAGGCGCCCAAAGATGCGTTTATGCAGGTGAGAAGCGTGCGGAAGGTGTTTATGATCGATGCGACGGCCGCGTTCCCGACGCCGTCGGCGTGCAGCGTTAGGAGTCCCGCCGTGAGCACCACCCCGCAGATCCGCACCGGCGCCACCCTGGACGTCGACCGCAGCGACACGCCCTACCGTGACTGGCTCAAAGAGGCCGTCCGCAAGGTCCAGGCGGACGCGAACCGCTCGGCGGACACCCACCTGCTGCGCTTCCCGCTGCCCGAGGCCTGGGGCATCGACCTCTACCTCAAGGACGAGTCGACCCATCCCACAGGCAGCCTCAAGCACCGGCTCGCCCGCTCGCTCTTCCTCTACGGCCTGTGCAACGGCTGGATCCGGCCGGGCCGCCCCGTGATCGAGGCGTCCAGCGGCTCGACGGCCGTCTCCGAGGCGTACTTCGCCAAACTGATCGGTGTGCCCTTCATCGCGGTGATGCCGCGCACGACCAGCGCCGAGAAGTGCCGGCTCATCGAATTCCACGGCGGGCAGTGCCACTTCGTGGACGACTCCCGGAAAATGTACGAGGAGTCCGCGCGCCTCGCGGTGGAGACCGGCGGCCACTACATGGACCAGTTCACCTACGCCGAACGGGCCACGGACTGGCGGGGCAACAACAACATCGCCGAATCCATCTTCCGCCAGCTGCAGTTGGAGCGGTTCCCGGAACCGGCGTGGATCGTCGCCACGGCGGGAACCGGTGGCACCTCGGCGACCCTCGCGCGCTACGTCCACTACACCCAGCGCGACACGCGGATCTGTGTCGCCGACCCGGAGAACTCCTGCTTCTTCGAGGGCTGGACCACCGGTGACCCCGACGTCACCTGCGACTGCGGGTCCCGCATCGAGGGCATCGGGCGGCCGCGGATGGAACCGAGCTTCGTGCCGGGGGCGGTCGACCGGATGATGAAGGTGCCGGATGCGGCGAGCGTGGCGGCGGTCCGGGCGCTGGAGCGGGTGATCGGACGCAAGGCCGGGGGATCCACCGGGACGGGGTTGTGGAGTGCGCTGAAGATTGTCTCGGAAATGGTGGCCGCCGGGCGCACGGGGAGTGTGGTGACGCTGCTGTGCGATCCCGGGGACCGGTATCTGGACAAGTACTACTCGGATTCATGGCTGGAAGAGCAGGGGCTGGACATCGCGCCGTACGCGGCGGCGATCGACTCGCTGCTGGAGACGGGGGTCTGGCCCGGCTGAGCCGCTACCGCGAAAGACGCCGGTCCAGTTCGGTGACCGCGCCCCGGAAGGCCCGGCCCAGCCCCGCGCGTGCCACCCTGACCGCGAGACGGAACGGGGCCGAGCCGTCCACCGCGAAGGTCCACTGCACGCCTGTGCCGCTGCCGGACGGCACGAGCCGCCACTCCTCGGCGATGGCGTGCGCGCCCGGAGCGTTGGTCAGGTCGACCCGGTAGGCGTACACCTCGGCCTCCTTGGCCGCGATGATCGTCTCGCGGAAACGCCCGCCGCCCTTGAGCCGGATGGCACGCCCGGCACCGTCGTCGACGGACTCGGCGTGCGTCACCGCGGCGAACCACTCCGCCCAGCCGGGCACGTCGTCGTTGAGCGCGTGGAAGACCCGCTCGGGTGGCGCGGACATCTCCTGCGCGAAGACCAGACGGACGGGCGCGGTCTCGACGAAGTCGAGCCCCACAGGGCGCAGTCGGCGTGGCATGGACGAGAACCCCCTTGACGCAGAAGGCGGTTGACCGGCCTCGCCACGATAGCTGACGGACCGTCAGCTGTCTGTACCCTCAGTCGGTCTCGCCCGCCACCACCAGGCGGCGCAGGTGCTCGGAGATCTCCGCGCGGGCGTCGCCGGGCAGTCCCGCGTCGGTGACCAGCGTGTCGACCTGCTCCAGCTCGGCGAACGAACTCAGGCCCACGGTGCCCCACTTGGTGTGGTCGGCGACCACCACGACCCGCCGGGCCGAGTGCACCAGACGGCGGTTGGTCTCCGCCTCCGCGAGGTTCGGAGTGGAGAGGCCGGCCTCGACCGATATGCCGTGCACGCCGAGGAACAGCAGATCGAAGTGGAGGGCCGCGATCGCCTGGTCGGCCACCGGGCCCACCAGGGAGTCCGACGGGGTGCGCACCCCGCCGGTCAGGACCACCGTCGCCGCGCCCTGGCGCTGCCCGGAGACACGCTGCGCCGCGTGGAAGACGTCCGCGACCCGCACCGAGTTCGTCACCACGGTCAGGTCGGGGACCTCCAGGAGCTGATGGGCCAGCGCATAGGTCGTCGTACCGCCGGACAGGGCGATCGCCGTACCCGGCACGACCAGCTCGGCGGCGGCCCTGGCGATGTCCTCCTTGGCGGTCAGCTCCAGCCCCGACTTCGCCTCGAACCCCGGCTCGTGGGTGCTCGCCTCGACCACCGGCACCGCGCCGCCGTGCACCTTCTCCAGCACGCCCTGCCGGGCCAGCGCGTCCAGGTCCCGGCGCACGGTCATGTCCGACACGCCGAGCTTGCGCGTCAGCTCGTTGACCCGTACGCCGCCCCGGCGCCGGACCTCGTCCAGGATCAGGGCGCGGCGCTGCTCCGCGAGGAGGTTCTGGTTCTCGCTCACGTACGCTCCGGTCCTCTCGACTCAAGCCGTCCGACACGCCCTGCATACCGGCTCCGACCAGGACATTCCATCCGGCTCCGGTGCGCGGGCGCCCCATCCTTTCACGGGACCACGCCGGTTGCGCCACTCCCTGTGTCGGTGCGCACATGTCATTCGGTCACCACGTGTCGCACCGGGTGTCACACACATCGGGGAGATTCCGTGGCGAGTGGTGTGCGTCACACCGGAATCGGCGATCCTGAAACCCGCACGGACACAGACCATTCGGCGCGTCACGGGGGAAGTGCGAGAAGAGTGGAACGCGCGCAGGAACACACCGCTGACGACTTCGCCGAGCGGCCGACAGGGGCGCGGACCGCGCCTGTCGAACCCCCCGGCGCCCCGGCACCGGCGGAACCGGCTGGGCGGGTCCCGGCCACGGGGTCGGAATCGGCCGGGCGAGCAGTGGCTACGAGGGTCGAGGCATCCGAGCCGGGAGCAGCTACAGGGGCGGAATCGGCCGGGGCGGCTGCGGTTGCGAGGGCCGAGACGGCTGGGCGGGTCCCGGTCACGAGGATCGGAGCGGCCGGGCCGGCCGCGGCTGCGACGGCCGAGGTGTCAGAGCGGGCAGGAGCCATGGGGACCGCGACGGCCGCGCGGCCCACGGTCACGGCGACCGGCGCGGCCGGGCGGACGGTCACGCCGGAGATCGACCTCGAACTGCTGGTGCACGGTGTCGGCGGGACCACGCCCGAGAAGATGCTCGACGATCCGCGCACGGTCCGGATCACCGGCGACGACACCGCCGCCGTCTTCCGGCGTGCCGAGGACGTGGACGCCGAGTCCCGGCCCGGCGACTACCGCGACCGGCCGGTGCCCGAGGCGTACGTCTGGTGCAACCTCACCTCCGGCAACGCCTCCCGCGCCCTGTGGCTGCTGCTCCTGCCCTTCATGGTGGTCAACCTCGCCCACTGGATGCGCCCCGCCGCCCAGGACCGCCCGCGCACCGTGCGCTTCTACGGCCTGCTGGTCCGGCTCGCCGGGCTCACCCTGACCGTGCTGCTCGTCGCGGCCGCCTGCGAGGTCGCCCTGGACCTGGCCGCCTGGCAGTGCGCGGGTGTCACCGCCTGCGCCGCCCGCCACTCCTGGCTCGGCTTCCTCTCGCCGGCCGGCTCCGACGGCGGCTGGTGGAGCACCCCCGGGCGCCGGCTCGCCCTGGCCGCCCTGGTGCCCACCGCACTGACGGGCCTGCTCTGGTATCTCTCGCACCGCACCTGGAGCGCCTACGAATCCACCCGGCCCCTGGTCCACGACCCCGAGCCCGGCCACACCTCCCTCGGCAGCCCCGGCTTCTGGTACGGGCGCCGACTGGTGGCCCGGCTGCGCGCCGCCCACACCGCGGCGGGCCTGCTCACCGTCGCCGCCGCGGTCCTCTCACCCGCGGCCGCCTTCGACCGCCGGCCGGGCGGATCCGCCGTACTGGACGCGCTCGGGTGGCTGCTGACCGGTGCCCTGGTCACCGGAACCGTGGCCGTGGTGTGGGTGGTCTGCCGCCGGGGACGCAGTGAGAACCTCCTCGACCAGGAGCTCGACCGCCGTCTCGTACGACGCCTGCCGCTCGGCTCGCTCGCCCTGCTGGTGCTGGTCGTGCTGTACGCCGGCTGGTCCCGGCCGGGGTGGCACTCCGTGGGACGGCTCGCCGGGGACACGACCTTCGGCGGCCTGGCCCTGGCCCAGGGCGTCCTGGTGATCGTCCTCGGCGCCGTCGCCCGCGACCTGCACCGCCGGCTCCCCGATCCGCGCGCCGCCATGCGCGGTCTCGGCGGGCCCGCGGTCGCGCTGCTCGCCTGTGCGCTGGGCGGGGTCATCTCGGGCGGGGTCGCCCAGCGGGTCTCCGACTGGCTGGACGGCACCGGAACCTCCATCGCCGGGCCGCCGGTACTGCTGACCTGGCAGGCGTCGGTTATCCCGCCGGTGCTGGTGGTGCTGCTGGCCGCCGTCGCCTGGCTGTCCTGGCGCACCTCGCGGATCAGCCGCGCCGACCGGGCCGGGGTCGACCGGGACCACCCCGGGGAGCCTGCGGACGCGGCCCGTACCCGCCGTATCGCCCGGGTCCGCGCCATGGCGGCCCTCACCGACCGGACACCGCTCGTGGTCACCGTGCTGTGCGCCGCCACGCTCGTCCTGGGTGCCGGGGCACTGGTGGGCGCGCTGGCCACCGGGGAGACCCCCGACACGGCCGCCGACCGGACGTACGCCCTGGTGCACGGCGCGGCCGAGGCCTCGCAGGCGCTCGGCTCCTGGCTGGTCGGGCTCGGCTTCATCCTCTTCGTCACCTGGGGCCGGCGCGCCTACAAGGACGCCTCCGCCCGGCGCACCATCGGCATCCTCTGGGACGTCGGCACCTTCTGGCCGCGCGCCGCCCATCCCTTCGCGCCGCCCTGCTACGCCGAGCGCGCGGTGCCCGACCTGACCTGGCGGATGGACACCTGGACCCGCCGCACCGGCGGCCGGCTGGTCATCTCCGGCCACTCCCAGGGCAGCGTCCTCGCCGCGGCGGCGGCCTGGCAGCTGACCCCGGCGGTCCGCAAGAGGGTCGCCCTGCTGACGTACGGCTGCCCGCTGGAGCGGTTGTACGGGCGCTGGTTCCCGGCCCACTTCGGTCCGGCCGAACTCGGCTCCCTGCACCGCGAGGTCGCCTGCTGGCGCAACCTCTACCGGCTCACCGACCCCATCGGCGGCCCCGTCCTGATCTCCGACGGCGACGGCCCGGAGGTCGACCACACACCCCTGAAGGACCCCCTCGCCTACGGACGCACCCCGGCACACCCGCTCCCCGCCCCGATCCTCGGCCACTCCGACTACCAGGCCGACCCGGTCTTCGCCGAGGAACGCGAACGGCTGCTGGCGCGGCTGCGCCCGGACCTGCCCGGGCAGCGGCCGCAACCGGCGGGCTGATCAGGCCAGTTCCGGCAGATCCTCCGCGTACAGCAGGGTCAGGTCGTCGGTCGTCGGGTCGGCGAGCTGGGCCACCCGGCTCGCGTGCCGCTCGACCATCGCCTCGAAGGTCTGCCGGGCGGTACGGCCGTTGCCGAACGCGGGGCCCTTCGGGAGCGCCGTGAAGTACTTCAGCAGGCCCTCGGCCGCGCCCGGCGCCAGTCGGTACTCGTGCTCGTCGGCCTGCTGCTCCACGATCCTCAGCAGTTCGTCGGGGTCGTAGTCGCTGAAGGTGATGGTCCGGGAGAAACGGGACGCCACACCGGGGTTGACCGAGAGGAAGCGCTCCATCTCCTCCGTGTAGCCCGCGACGATCACCACCACCGCGTCCCGCTGGTCCTCCATCAGCTTCACCAGGGTGTCGATGGCCTCCTTGCCGAAGTCACGCCCGGCGTCCTCCGGCGACAGCGCGTACGCCTCGTCGATGAACAGCACACCGCCGTGCGCCCGCTGGAAGGCCTCCTGGGTACGGATCGCCGTGGAGCCGATGTGCTCGCCGACCAGGTCGACCCGGGACACCTCGACCAGATGCCCCTTCTCCAGCACCCCGAGGGAGGCGAGGATCTCGCCGTAGAGCCGGGCGACCGTCGTCTTGCCGGTGCCCGGGGAGCCGGTGAACACCAGGTGCCGCTTGACCGAGGCGGCTTTCAGACCGGCCTGCTGGCGGCGCCGGCCGACCTCGATCATGTCGGTCAGCGCACGGACCTCGCGCTTGACGCTGTCCAGGCCGACCAGCGCGTCGAGTTCACCGAGCACGGCCTTGGAGGTCCGGGCCGGCTCCTCGGGCGCGGCGGGGGTGAGCAGGGGCTCCTGCTCGGTGGTGCGCTGGCCGGGGATCGCCCCCAGCAGCCCGGGGGAGTGGGCCGTGGTCTGTACGGCCGTCTCGTGCGCCGCGGGCGGCCGCAGGCTGCCGCTCTCGTCGCTGGTGCAGTCCTCCACCACCGGGCCGGTACCGGCGTCCGGGCCGCCGTCCGCGAACTCGTAACCCCCGCGCGCGCACCGCTCCGTACGGCACTTGCGCAACGTCGTACGGCAGCCGTCGAGCACATGGAAGCCGTAGCCGCCGCTGCCGGTGACCCGGCAGTTCAGGAAGCTGCCCCGGCCGCCCGCCGACACATAGAAGCCGGCCTCCGCCGGGGAGGTCACCGTGCAGCGCTCGATCGTCGGGTCGGCGCCCTTGGTGACGATCACTCCGGTCTGGGTGCCGTCCACCGTGCAGTTGTTGAGGGTGCCGCCGCTGCCGTGGTCGCGGAACCAGGCGCCGGTGGCCGCCTCCCGGATCCGGCAGTCGTCCAGCTGCGCGGTCGCCCCGTCGCTCACCGACACGGCCGTGTTGCGGACCTGGGAGAGGTCGCTGTCGACGACATCCGCGCGGGAGCCCCGGTCCAGCACGAACAGCGCGTCCGGCACGTCGTGCACCCGGCAGGACTCCAGGACGGCGGTGGCGCCGTCGCTCACCCACACCGCCGGATAGTCGCCCGTGCTGTCGAAGATCTCGCACTGGTTGGCGTCCACCCGGGTGCCCGGGTCCCACACCGACAGGCCGTTGCGCCCGAACTGACGCACTGTCGTCCGGGTCAGCGTGAGCACCGAGCGGGAGCGCAGGTCGACCGCGTTCTCCGGGATGTCGTGGATACGGCAGTCGGCGAGGGTGAGCACCGCGTCCGTGTCGAGCGTGACGCCGTCGGCCGTGGTGCGGTGCACATCGCAGTCGGTGAGGTGCGCCGTGGCCCGCCCGGTGACCTGCACCCCGGAGCCGCGCACCTCGTAGATCTCGCACCCCACCGCTTCCAGCGCGGAGTTCTCCCCGGTGGCCGTCAGACCGGTGCCCGAGGCGTGGTGCACCCTGCACCGCTCGAACCGGGGATGGGCGCCGCCGCGTACCGCCACACCCGCCTGACCGGCCGATACGACCTCGCACTCCTCGAACACCCCACCGCCGCCGTCGAGTACGGCGATGCCGATTCCGGCCGGGTTGTCCACGGTGCACCGCCGCACGGTCGGCCGCGCTCCGCCGCGCACCTCGATCCCGGAGGCGGACCGGGTGACGATCCGCACGTCCAGCAGCTCGGGTGTGCCCTCCTCGACGAGCAGCGCGGGCGCGGCCGCGTCCTGGCCCTCGACATGCAGGTCCTGTACGACCGCCGAGGCACGCACGGTCAGCGGCACCCCGTCGGCGGGCGCGATCCGCACCGAGCCGGGCGAGCCCTCCGGGCCGCGCAGTGTCACCGCGCGCTGGACGACGAGGTTCTCCCGGTAGGTGCCGGGGGCGACCGTGAGGACGTCGCCGTCGGCGGCGGCCTCCAGGGCGGCGGCGAGCGAAGCGTACTCACCCGTGCGGCGCCGCCACCGCGATGTGCCGGTGTGCGTCACCTGGACCGTGCCCTGTGCCATGGCGTTGCCGTGCCCCCACCTCGTCGTACAGATCGCTCGCTCGCCTTCGGGGCGCCACCTCGGAGGGTGTCGCGCCCTGCGGTTCGCTCGCGCGCGGGTCGATGCCGAATGCCCTTCGGCCGGTCCACCGTAGCGTGCGCCGAGGTGGTGGATCGACCAGAGACGGAAAGGCCGTCAGCTGCCCGTGCCTGCCTTGCCCCAGTCCGGGCCCGCCCGCTCCCAGGCCTGGTCCCAGCGTGCGTACCTGCGACGGACCATACGCCAGACGATCATCCGTCTGCCGCCCTCGACCAGAACCGTGGTGAGCAGCGCCGCCCCGAAGCCGGCCAGTACGGCGTGTGTCGTCGCCGTCGCGGAGTCCAGCGGGCGGGCGGTCATGAGCCCGTGCCGGTCGGTCCAGACGCCGAAGTGGTCGCCCTTGTGCGGAGACTGGAGGGTCGTCAGGGCCGGGCCGTGCCGGTGGGTGCCGTCCGGTGCGGTCCAGTCGGCGAGGACACGGCTGCGGGTGTCGTGGGCGCTGGTGGCGTCCGGGTCGGGCTCCACCAGGGGACCGCCCAGTTTCCGTACGACCGTGGCGGTGACGAGACTTCGGTCGTGGTGCTGCTGCCGGACCGACTCCTGGAGCGCCTTCTGGGCGGCGGCGCCCACGAGTGAGCCGAGCAGGGGCGCGGCCACCACGGTCAACAGCAGCGCCGCCAGGGCCACCCAGGCCTCGACCAGGTCGGTCGCGCGGCGCAGCGGATTGCGCCGCCAGCGCCACAGGCCGCGGATCGCTCGCACCGTCCACCACCCCCTTCCCGCTCCGTGATAACCCCCGCCCGTGCCGTTCACCCGAGACCCCGGCCGAAGAGAGAGCGAAATCACCCCCGGCCGGGACTCTCGTGAACGTCCCACGACCCCCAACGACCGGGCCGCGGGCTTCGGTTCCCACCGACTGACGGAGATCCCCCGACCGCCGGACGAGGGCGCGTCTGGCGACGGGAGGCGGGGAGGGCGGCTCGGGCGAGGACCGTTCGGACGGCGGCGGCTCGGGGAAGCCGTTCGCACGACGGCGGGCTCGGGTGGAGACGAGCCGGGCGTGAACGGCTCGTGCGCCGGTGGGCCGGGTGAGGGGTGGCTCGGGGAAGGTGCGCTCGGGCGACGGAGGCTCGGGCGAGGCCCGCCGAGGCGATCGCCGCTGGGGCGAGGACGACGTGTGCCGGTGCGGCTCGTTCGACCGAGGGCCGGGGGCGGATCCGCGGGATCGCTCGGGCGAAGAAGGCTCGGACGGCGGCGGTCGCGGAGGGGACGGGCTGTCTGCAGACGGTCTGGTTGACGAGTGCCTGACCGGCCAGTGGTTGTCAGGGCTGCGTCGGCTCGCGCGAGGCCGCCTCGGTCCGGGAAATCAGCCGAGGACGCGCACCGGGTCCCCGACCCGGATCGTGCCGGGGGAGCGTGGTACCAGGTTCTGGCCGAAGACCAGCTGATTGGCGAACCTGCGATGCCGTGCGAGCGTACGCAGCGGCTCCTTGCCGCGCTCGGCGGTGACCTGGTCGGTCGTGGTCACGACGCACCGTCCGCACATCTTCGTCACCCGGAACTCGACCTCGCCTATGGCGATCCGCGTCCAGTCGTCCTCCGCCCACGCCTCCGTGCCCCGCACGACCACGTTCGGCCGGAAGCGGTTCATGGGAAGCGGACCCTCCTGGGCGTGATCACCCTGCGCGATGAGGGCGTTGAGGGCGTCGAGCGAGGCCTGCGTGGTGACCAGCAGGGGGTAGCCGTCGGCGAAGCTCACGGTCTCGCCCGGCAGCGCGTGGTCCGGATCGATCGGGCGGCGGACGGCGGGATCGTCCATGTGGGCGAGGCGGACCTCGGCCCCGAGATAGTCGCCGCACCAGGCATGCGCGGCCTCCGCCGCGAGGACCGCCTCCACCTTCGTACCGAAGATCTCCACCGGCACCGTGGTCCCCGGCTCCGGGACCGGCACCGTCAGGGGCTCGCGCCCGGGCGCGGACAGCCGTATACCGCCGCCGGACAACAGCTCGGCGGCGGCCAGTGCAAGGCGCGGCTCCTCGCGCTGGGTGACGACCTTTCCCCCGTCGTCGACCAGCACCCAGCGCCGGTCACCGGCCAGCCCCCAGGGCTCCACGACGGCCTGCCGGGGCGAGAAGCCCCGGAACGCCTTGACCGGATGAACGTGAATCGACTGCAGTTCGGCAATCCCCATGACGCCATCGTGCCAGGCCGCACGGACATCCGGGGGTGCCGGTCAGTAGCCGCGGTACTGCTGCTGTTGCTGGTTGTTGTACGGGTCCTGGTACGGGGCCGACTGCGCGGGGCGCGGAGCCGCCGGACGCATTGCCTCGTACCCCGTGCCGCCCATCATCGGGCGCGGCGGCTGCGGCTGGGGCTGCTGCGCGGGGTAGCCGCGCGGTCCCGTCGCCTGCTGGGGGATGTACGCCGTGGGCGCCTGCTGCAGCGGCGCGGGCTGCTGCATCTGCTGCGGGTAGCCGTAGCCCGGGGCCGGCTGGGAGGGTCCCGCCGGGAGGGCGGGCAGTGCCGACGGCAGTGCGGGCAGGTTGCTGAGGCTGCTGCCCGTGTCGTAGGCGGGAGGGACCCGGATCGGGGCGATCTGCGGGGTGCCTCGCTCGGCCACGAGGGAGTCGTAGATCGGGGTGTCCGGGAAGGAGGCGGAGTAGTAGCCGCCGCCATAGGTGGAGCGGGGGGAGGTCATGGCACATAAGTTAAGCCCACGATGTGCTGGTTGGGGAGACCGATAAGAGGGTTGTTTTCCGTGTCGGCGGTGACGTCGGATCCCCAATCCGAGCGAACTCGGCAAAAAAGGACGACAATCAGCGTTCTGATCGTGTAAAGGCCGAGTTCCGGGCTGGTTACCAGGGGTTGGACGGGGATCTTCCTGTGCCGCTCGTGGGAGTTCCCTGTCCCCGGGAATAGGTTGTGCGGGTAGGGATGACCTGGGGCTGCCGGGGCGTGCCCGGCATGCCGACACGTGATGGGGGCGGACATGTCAATGTCGAAAGGATCGAATACGCCGGTGCCGACGACGGCGCTGCGTGTCGAATTGGGCTGGCACTCCGGCCCGGGTGTCCCCGACGCGGACGCCTCGGCACTGCTCCTGGTAGCCGGGAAAGTGCGCTCCGACGGCGACTTCGTCTTCTACAACCAGCCGGCGCACGCCTCCGGCGCGGCCCGGCACGAGGGCAAGCGGCGCTCCGGCGACCGGGTCACCGACACCCTTTTCGTCGACCTCGCGCGAGTGGAGGCCCCGATCGAGCGGATCGTCCTCGCGGCCTCAGCCGACGGCGGAACGTTCGGGCAGGTCCCCGGCCTCTACATCGAGGTCCGGGACGCGGCGGACGAGAGCACGGTCGCCCGGTTCGAGAGCACGGGCGCCACGGTGGAAACCGCTTTCGTGCTCGGTGAGTTGTACCGCCGCCAGGGCGGCTGGAAGTTCCGCGCCGTGGGACAGGGCTACAGCAGCGGCCTCGAAGGACTCGCCACCGACTTCGGGATCACGGTGGACGAACCACAGCACCAGGCGCCGTCCGCCCCGGTTCCGGCGCCCGCCCCGGTGGTGGTGCCCCCCGCCGCCCCGCCGCCCCCGGCCGGTCTCCCCGTCCCCCCGCGCGCCACGCCGACCTCCGGCGGCCTGCCCGTCCCGCCGCCCCCGTCGACCGCTCCGGCAGCGCCCGTACGGCTGTCCAAGGTGACGCTCACCAAGGCGGCGCCCTCCGTCTCCCTGGCCAAACAGGGCGGCACCTCCGGCGCCCTGCGTGTCAACCTCAACTGGCAGGTCCACAAGCAGTTCCCGGCCTGGGGCGGCCGGCACGGCGGGGCCGACCTCGATCTCGACCTGTGCGCCCTGTACGAACTAGCCGACGGCCGCAAGGGCGTCGTGCAGGCGCTCGGCAACGCCTTCGGCTCCCTGAGCCGGCCGCCGTACATCCACCTCGACGGCGACGACCGCACCGGTGCCGTGGCGAGCGGGGAGAACCTCACCGTCAATCTCGACCACAAACAGGACTTCCGGCGCATCCTGGTCTTCGTGACGATCTACCAGGGCGCCACGTCCTTCGCCGACCTGCACGCCACCGTCACCCTCCAGCCGCAGCACGGCGCCGCGATCGACTTCTCCCTGGACGAGTGCACGGTCCCCTCGACCGTGTGCGCCCTCGCCCTGATCACCAGCACCGGCGGCGACCTCGTCGTGCAGCGCGAGGCGCGCTACCTGGTCCCGGAGCGCGGGGTGAGCCCGCAGCGGACCGTCGACCGCGCCTACGGCTGGGGCATGAACTGGACACCCGGACGTAAATGACGGTGGGGGACAGGGCGGGGAACGAGGTCAGCCCTCGTCGCCCACCGTGCCGGGACGCGCGTACGTACGCCCCTTCCAGGCCGCCCCGCGCCCCCGGTAGTGCTGCACCGCCGAGTCGACCGTCATCAGGAGGTAGAGGAACGCGGTGAACGGCAGCAGCGGAGCGAGCCACAGCGGCTGCCGGTAGTAGTGGAGCATCGGCACATATGTCGCCGCCATCACCAGCCAGGCCGCCCCGCCGACGAGCGCCGCCGGCGCGCTGCCGGTGACCGCTCCCGCCACCACCGCCGCCGGGGGCACCAGGTACACGAGCGCGAGACCGGCGACCGTGCCGAGGAGCAGCAGCGGGTTGTGCCGCAGCTGTGCGTACGCGCTGCGGGAGACCATCCGCCACAGGTCGTGCAGCCGTGGATAGGGACGCACGCTGTCCACGCTGTCGGCGAGCCCCAGCCAGACGTGCCCTCCGGCGCCCTTCACCGCGCGGGCCAGCGCCACGTCGTCGATCACGGCATGCCGGATCGCGTCCGGGATGCGTGCCTTCTCCGCCGTGTCGGCACGAAGCAGGACACAGCCGCCTGCCGCTGCCGCCGTACGCGAGCCCTTACGGCCGATCCGCCGGAACGGATACAGCTGCGCGAAGAAGTAGACGAACGCGGGGACCACCAGCCGTTCCCACAGGCTCTCCACCCGCAGCCGGGCCATCTGCGACACCACGTCGAAACCCCCGGTACGCGCGGCCGCCACCAGCAGCCGCAGGCTGTCCGGCGCGTGCGCGATGTCGGCGTCCGTCAGCAGCAGATACTCGGGGCCACGCGCGCGTGCCAGACCGATGCCGTGCCGTACCGCCCACAGTTTGCCCGTCCAGCCCGCCGGCGGCTCACCGGGCGAGTCCACGGTCAGCGGCAGCCCGCCGTACCGCACGGCCAGTCGCCGGGCCAGCTCCCCGGTGCCGTCCGTACTGCCGTCGTCGACCAGGAACACCTCGGCCCGGCCGGGGTAGTCCTGCGCCAGCAACGACGGCAGACTCAGCGGCAGTACGGCGGCCTCGTCCCGGGCCGGGACCACCACGCACACATCCGGCCATTCCTCGAGGTCGCGTCGGGGCGGGAGCCGGACGTCGGTGCGCCAGAAGAAGCCCTGGCAGAGCAGCAGCCACAGCCAGGCGGCCAGGGATACGGCGGCGGTCCACACGATGGCGCTCACGCGCGAAGTCTGCCCCACCGGACCTGCTCCCAACGGGCCATCGTCTATCGTGGCCGGGTGAAGATCGCGCTCATGGACTCCGGAATCGGCCTGCTGGCGGCCGCCGCCGCGGTACGGCGGCTTCGCCCCGACGCGGATCTCGTCCTCTCCTTCGATCCCGAGGGCATGCCCTGGGGACCCCGCACCCCCGAGGATGTCACCTCGCGCGCCCTGGCCGTCGCCGACGCCGCGGCCGCCCGCCGGCCCGAGGCCCTGATCGTCGGCTGCAACACGGCGACCGTGCACTCCCTGCCCGCGCTGCGCGCCCACCTGGAACCCGGCATTCCCGTCATCGGCACGGTCCCGGCGATCAAACCGGCCGCGGCCGGCGGTGGTCCCTTCGCGATCTGGGCGACCCCGGCCACCACGGGGAGCGCCTACCAGCGCGGCCTCATCGAGGACTTCGCCGACGGCGTGCCGGTCACCGAGGTGCCCTGCTGGGGCCTCGCCGAGGCCGTGGAGCACGCCGACCAGGCGGCCATCGACGCCGCCGTCGCCGCGGCGGCCGAGCTCACGCCGGACGATGTGACGACCGTCGTCCTGGGCTGCACCCACTACGAACTCCTGGCGGAACGTATCCGCGCCGCCGTCCAGCGCCCCGGCGCCGCGCCCCTCGTCCTGCACGGCTCCGCAGGCGCGGTGGCCGCCCAGGGGCTGCGCCGGATCGGCGCCCGGCCCGCCCCCGACGCGCCGGCCACCGGCACGGTGACGGTGCTGCTCAACGGCCGCGAGGGCGAGCTGCCCGAGCCCGCGCTGACCTATGCCGAGGGCCGTCTGCTGCGGACGGTCAGCCCCGCCGCGTCCCAGTGAACCCCGCGGGGGCCCTGGATACCCCCGATGTGAGCAGTCACCCTCCGCGACGCGGTACCCGCGCAGCGAAACCTGAGTAATCTCGTAGACATGAGGGACCACCCCCACGACCGCTCCCCGGACGAGGACTCCTCACACCCCGACGTCTGGACCGGGCGCGCCACCAACCGGGTCCAGTGGCTGCTGGCACTGGTCGGCGCGGCCTGCATGGCGCTCGGCATCGAACTGGCCGTGGACTCCGCCTGGTCCTCCGGCATCGCCCCGCTGGTGATGTCGGTCGTGGGCTGTATCGCCGCCGGGCTGCTGGTCCTCTTCGGCACCCTCGCCTTCGTGCACGTCGATCTGAGGCTCGACAAGGAGTGCCTCGAAATCCGTTGCGGTCATATAGGAGTACCGCGCCGCCGTATTCCGCTCTCCCAGGTGGTCGGGGCGGACTTCACCCCGCAGATCACCCCGCGCCACTGGGGCGGCTGGGGCTACCGCTGGCGCCCCGAGAAGGGCACCGCCGTCGTGGTCCGCAGGGGCGAGGGCATCGTCCTGCGCCTGTGGGACGGCCACACCTTCACGATCACCGTGGACAACGCCGAGTCGGCGGTCCGTGTGATCAGGGAACGCCTGCGGACGATCACACCCGGTACGGCGCACTGACACAGGCCGCTGCGGTGTGTGGCGCGACCATGTGTGCCTCCGTATCTGTGCTTGGGCATCCGTGCCTGAGCACATGTGCGTGGGTATATGTGCATGGGCACATGTGCCGGGAGACATCTCAGCTCTGTGGGACACCCGCCGCCCATGGGCGTGCCGTCGCCAGGCCCGCCAGCAGACCGGCCCCCACCGACACGGTCGTGAAACTCAGCGCGTCGCCCACCGCGGCGATCACGGCCAGCGCCGTCAGCGCCGCGCCCGCCGTGAGCGCGACCGGTGTGGAGCGGGGTGAGCGCCACAGGGCGTACAGGAGCCAGCAGAACGCGGTGACCAGCAGCAGCGCACCGGCCAAGCCCTGCTCCGCCGCCTGCTGGAGCGGCGCGGAGTGCGGCTTGCCGTCGGGCAGCAGGGCCTCGGACGCGGTGCCGCTCAGCTCGCCGAAACGGCCCGGGCCGACACCCAGGGAGATGTTTTGGCGGGTGAGATGCACCGCGTCCCGCCACAACCGGACGCGGTGCTCGGTGAGAGGGCCTTCCAGGGCGGAGGTCAGGCCGGCGGGCAGGACGTTCGCGGCGACCGCCCACACCGTGCCGGTCACCAGCGTGGCCGTCAGGGCCAGCCCCGCGATGCCCGGACCACGGTGAATCACCCGGCCGGCCGCGAGCGAGCACAGCAGTACGGCGGCACTGGCCGCGCACCCGGGCATCGAGCCCATGACCGCCCCCGCCACCGCGATGCCGACGGCCAGCATCCGAAGCCCGAAGCGCAGTGCCGGAACCGACGTCGCCCAGGCGGCGCAGCACGCGCTGCCCGTCGCGAGGGCGAGCAGCGCGGCGACGGCACCGGCATGGCCGAGCGGAGTCGCGAACTGGGGACCGGGCGCCACATGGGGCATCGCCACAGCGAGTCCCAGCCCGGCCAGCGCTCCGACACAGGGCGCGGCCACCGGCAGCAGTGCCCCGGACATCCGGCCTGCGGCATAGCCCGCGGCCACGGCGAGCACCGCCAGCAGCACACCCTCGGGCCGTGCGTCGCGCCCGGCCGCCGAGATCAGCGGCCACACGGCACACGCCCCGAGCACCACGACGCCCACCGCGTCAGAAACGTTTCGTCTGTCGATGTCCGCTTCCGTACCGGCAGCGGACGTCATCCCGGTCGACCCCACCGTCGCCCCCCGTACCCGGTCCCCCGACCTGAGGCGGGCCCCGCCGCCCGCCTCGGCACACCGTAACCGCTGATGCCCACTTTGTGGACGACTTGAGCGGGAACGGTGCGATTCCTGCATGACGAGACCGTGCTGTCGGCCGCAAGGTCAACCGCCGTACACTCCCGGAGTGACCGTCACCGCAACTTCCGTGGACCAGTCGGACCAGCTCACGCCACGCCCCGTGCCCATCGCACGCGGCCTGCGCCTGCTCCGCCGCCTGGCCCCGGCCGCCGCCTCCGCGCTCTGCGGAGTGCTGCTGTACGTCAGCTTCCCGCCCCGCACCCTGTGGTGGCTGGCCCTGCCGGCCTTCGCCGGATTCGGATGGGTGCTGCGCGGACGCAGCTGGAAGGCGGCCCTCGGCCTCGGCTATGTCTTCGGCCTCGGCTTCCTGCTCCCCCTGCTGGTGTGGACCGGCGTCGAGGTCGGCCCCGGGCCCTGGCTCGCACTGGTGGCCATCGAGGCGATCTTCATCGCGCTGGTCGGCGTCGGCGTCGCCGCCGTCTCCAAGCTGCCCGCCTGGCCTGTATGGGCGGCCGCCATATGGATCGCGGGGGAGGCCGCACGCGCGCGTGTGCCCTTCCGCGGCTTCCCCTGGGGCAAGATCGCCTTCGGCCAGGCGGACGGTGTCTTCCTGCCGCTCGCCGCGGTGGGCGGCACCCCGGTGCTCGGCTTCGGTGTCGTCCTGTGCGGATTCGGTCTCTACGAGGTCGGGCGCCTTGTCGTCGAGGGGCGCCGGACGCGTGAGATCCGGCGCGGTGCGGCGGCCGCGGCCCTGCTGAGCGTCGCCGTCCCCGTTGTGGGCGCGGTCGCCGCACAGGCGCTGGTGAGCGACAAGGCGGAAGACGGTTCGGCCACCGTCGCGGTCATCCAGGGCAACGTGCCGCGGGCCGGCCTCGATTTCGCGTCCCAGCGGCAGGCCGTGCTCGACTACCACGTCAAGGAGACGCTGAAGCTCGCCGCCGACGTCAAGGCGGGCAAGGCGGCCAAGCCCGACTTCGTGCTCTGGCCGGAGAACTCCTCCGACGTCGACCCGTTCGCCGACGCCGACGCGGCCGCCGTGATCGACCAGGCCTCCAAGGCGATGGGCGTGCCCATCTCGGTCGGCGGCGTCGTCGAACGGGGCGGCAAGCTCCTCAACGAGCAGATCCTGTGGGACCCGGTCAAGGGACCGACGGCGACCTACGACAAGCGGCAGATCCAGCCCTTCGGCGAGTACCTCCCGCTGCGCGGTCTGGTCGGCGCGATCAACAAGAACTGGACCAGCATGGTCCGCCAGGACTTCAGCCGGGGCACCAAGCCCGGCGTGTTCGACATCGACGGCACCAAGGTCGGCCTGGCCACCTGCTATGAGGCCGCCTTCGACTGGGACGTGCGGGACACCGTCACCCACGGCGCCGAGATGATCTCCGTACCGAGCAACAACGCCACCTTCGACCGCAGCGAGATGACCTACCAGCAGCTCGCCATGTCCCGGATCCGCGCCGTGGAGCACAGCCGGACCGTGACCGTGCCGGTGACCAGCGGTGTCAGCGCGATCATCATGCCGGACGGGAAGATCACCCAGAGGACGGGCATGTTCGTGCCCGCCTACCTGGTCCAGAAGGTCCCGCTGCGCACCTCCGAGACGCCCGCGACCAAGCTGGGCATCCTGCCCGAGATCGCCCTGGTGCTGGTCGCCGCGGGTGGTGTCGGCTGGGCGATCGGGGCCGGAGTGCGCGGTCGGCGCGCCGGTGACGCGTAGCCGTACACCCGCCGTACGCCCCGTGGTAATCGTCGGTCCGGGGGAACCGGCCCGTTAGGGTCGGTTCCATGGCTACTCCTGACTTCATCCACGAGATTCGGGCCTCCGCCGGCCACCAGTTGCTGTGGCTTCCCGGGATCAGTGCCATCGTCTTCGACGACGAGGGCAGAGTGCTGCTGGGCAGGCGCGCGGACACCCGTAAGTGGTCGGTCATCGGCGGCATCCCGGAGCCGGGGGAGCAGCCTGCGGTCTGCGCCGTGCGGGAGGTCTACGAGGAGACGGCGGTGCGCTGTGTCGCCGAGCGGGTGGTCCTCGTCCAGGCGCTGAACCCGGTCACCTACCCGAACGGCGACGTCTGCCAGTACATGGACATCACCTTCCGCTGCCGGGCCGTCGGCGGTGAGGCACGCGTCAACGACGACGAGTCGCTGGACGTGGCCTGGTTCGACGTGGACGCCCTGCCGGAGATGAACGAGTCCGGCCTCTTCCGGATCAAGCAGGCCATGTCGGATGCACCCACATGGTTTGACGCTACGACTTTGAGCTGAAGTATGTGGACTGGCCCTATGCGATCCGGGGGGAGGGCCGCCTAGGGTCGGTTCATGAGTTCGCTCGGCGCCGTCCCCGGTCCCCACGCCCCCGCCCTCGACCTCCAGGGCCGTATCGCCCTGGTCACCGGTGCCGCCGGTGGTATCGGCCGCGCCTGCGCCCTGCGCCTCGCGGCCGCGGGCGCCCGGGTCAGAGCCGTCGACCGGGACGCGGCGGGACTGGCCGAGCTCGTGGAGCAGGCCAGGCGGGCACCGGACCCGGCGGGCGGTGCCGTCGAGCCGCACGTCGTCGACCTCACCGACCTGGACGCGGCCGAACAGGCGGCAGCCGGCACCGACGTCCTCGTCAACAACGCGGGCATCCAACTGGTCCGCCCCATCGAGGACTTCCCGCCGGACGTCTTCCACACCGTACTCACCGTGATGCTGGAGGCACCCTTCCGGCTCATCCGCGGCGCCCTGCCGCATATGTACGAGCAGGGCTGGGGGCGGATCGTGAATGTGTCCTCCGTCCATGGGCTGCGCGCCTCCGCCTATAAGTCGGCCTATGTGGCCGCCAAACACGGTCTGGAGGGACTGTCCAAGACGGCCGCCCTGGAGGGTGCACCCCATGGGGTGACCTCTAACTGTGTGAACCCCGGCTATGTGCGCACCCCACTGGTCGAGAAGCAGCTCGCCGACCAGGCCCGGGCCCACGGCATCCCCGAGGAGCGGGTGCTGTCCGAGGTCCTCCTGACCGACAGCGCCGTGAAACGGCTCGTAGAACCGGCGGAGGTCGCCGAGGCCGTGGCCTATCTCTGCGGCCCCCAGGCATCCTTCGTCACGGGCACCTCGCTGGTGCTGGACGGCGGCTGGACGGCCCACTGAACAGCTCATTGAACAGCTCATTGAACGGCAGGACAGCTGTCGGTGCGCGAGTTTTCCACAGGCCCGACGGGTCGGAGGCACGATGCGGAATCCTGTGACCATGTCTCGCGATCACGTGCAGTCCGCCAGGAGGCCGGCCCCGGCAGCAGCGGCCGACGCCCTCGACGAGGGCGCCGCCAAGGCGCCCGGGGACGCCGAGTTGCCCTACCTCGAACTGCTGGCCAGAGGCGCCTCGGCGGAGACGTACGAACAGCCGGTGCTGGTCGCCCGTGCCGAGGACCGGGCGCCGGAGCTGATCGCCGCGCTGGAGCGGGCCAAGCTCCTCGCGCTGCGGGTCCGCACCGAGCTGGAGGGCAGACGGCGGCGCGAGGCGGAGCTGTCCGCACTGTTCGAGACCGCCCACGACCTGGCAGGCCTGCGGGACGTGGACGCCGTGCTGCAGGCGATCGTCCAGCGCGCCCGCTCGCTGCTCGGCACCGACGTCGCCTATCTGAGCCTCAACGACCCGGCGCGCGGTGACACCTATATGCGGGTCACCGAGGGGTCGGTCGCCGCCCGCTTCCAGCAACTGCGGCTCGGCATGGGGGAGGGGCTGGGCGGACTCGTCGCACAGACCGCGCGGCCGTACGTCACCGACGACTACTTCAAGGACGACCGCTTCCAGCACACGCTCACCATCGACTCCGGTGTGCGCGACGAGGGCCTGGTCGCCATCCTCGGGGTGCCGCTCATGCTCGGGCCGCACGTCATCGGTGTGCTGTTCGCGGCGGACCGGCGGGCACGCGTCTTCGAACGCGAACAGATCGCGCTGCTCGGCTCCTTCGCCGCGCTCGCGGCGGCCGCCATCGACACGGCGAACCTGCTCACCGAGACCCGTTCGGCCATGGCAGGACTGGAGCGCGCCAACGAGATCATCAAGGACCGCAGCGCGGTCATCGAACGTGCCTCGGACGTCCACGACCGGCTCGCCGAACTCGTGCTGCGCGGCGGCGGAGTCCATGACGTGGCTGCCGCCGTCTCCCAGGTCCTCGACGGCACGGTCGAGTTCACCGACACCGCCGACACACGGGCGCTGGAGACATCGCGCACGGAGGGGCACGCGGTCCGGCACCGGAGCGACTGGATCGCCGCCGTCGCCGCGGGCGGCGAACTGCTCGGCGCGCTGGTGCTGCGCGGTCATCCGGAACTCGACCCCGTCGACCAGCGCACCCTGGAGCGCGCCGCCATGGTCACCTCGCTGCTCCTGCTGGCCCGTCGCTCGGCCGCTGAGGCCGAACAGCGCGTGCGCGGCGAACTGCTGGACGACCTCCTCGATGCCCGGGACCGTGATCCACGCCAACTGCGCGACCGCGCGGCCCGGTTGCACGCCGATCTCGACGCCACCCACGTCGTCCTCGCCGCCCGGCTGGAGGGCCCGGCAGCCGGCGCGGAGGACGCGGCGGCCGCCCGCCGCCGGCTGTGGTCGGCCGCCACCCACCTCGCCACCACCCGCCGCGGTCTGGCCGCCGCCCGTGACGGCGGCACCGTCCTGCTGCTGCCCCTGGACCCCGGCGACACCGCCACCGACGTGGCCCGGCGCACCGCCCGCCACCTCGGCACCGCCGTCCACCAGCCGGTGACCGTCGGCGCCTCCGGGCCCCTCCCGGACCTCGCCGCCCACCCCGACACGGTGGCCGCCGGGTACACCGAGGGCCGCCGCTGCCTCGACGCGCTGAACCTCCTCGGCCGGGGCGGAGACGGCGCCGCCGCCCAGGACTTCGGCTTCCTCGGCCTGCTGCTCGCGGGCGAACGGGACGTCGCCGGATTCGTCGAACGCACCATCGGCCCGGTCGTCGCCTACGACGAACGACGCGGCACGGAACTGCTGCGCACTCTCGACGCGTACTTCGCCTCGGGGATGAGCCCGGCCCGCACGAAGGACGAACTCCACGTCCACGTCAACACGGTGGCCCAGCGGCTGGAACGCGTGGCCCGCCTCCTCGGCGACGACTGGCAGAGCCCCTCGCGTGCCCTGGAAGCCCAACTGGCCCTGCGCCTGCACCGGTTGGTGACGCAGCCGGAACGCCGCTGATCCCGCCCGGGACCAGCGGCGCGCGCTCAGACGGTGTGTACGTCCCTGCTGCTCGCCGCGGCCGAGGCCGGCGCGCCGTCGTCGGCCAGGTCCCGCTGCCGGGTCTCCTTCGCCACGGCCAACGCGACCAGGGTGAGCAGGGACGCCGCGATCACGTACAGGGCGATCGGGGTCGAGCTGCCGTAGTCGGACAGCAGCGCGGTGGCGATGAGCGGGGCCGGCGCCCCGGCGGCGACGGAGGCGAACTGGGCGCCGACGGAGGCACCGGAGTAGCGCATCCGGGTCGCGAACATCTCCGAGAAGAAGGCGGCCTGGGGCGCGTACATCGCGCCGTGCAGGACCAGGCCGACGGTCACCGCCAGCACCAGGTACCAGAACCGCCCGGTGTCGACCAGGGCGAAGAACGGGAACATCCACACTCCGATCCCGGCTGCGCCCAGCAGGTAGACGGGCCGCCGCCCGACCCGGTCCGACAGCGCGCCCCAGGCCGGGATCACGGCGAAGTGGACGGCGGAGCCGATCAGCACGGCGTTCAGGGCGGTCTGCTTGGAGACGCCGGCGGACGTGGTGGCGTAGACCAGGATGAAGGCGGTGATGACGTAGTAACTGATGTTCTCCCCCATGCGCGCGCCCATCGCGATCAGCACATCGCGCCAGTGGTGCCGCAACACCGAGACGAGTGGCGGCTGTTCGGCGTCCCCGGCATCGCGCCGGGCCTCGGCCCGCGCCAACGCCTGCCGGAACACCGGCGATTCGTCGACCGACAGACGGATCCACAGACCGACGACGACCAGGACACCGGACAGCAGGAACGGAATCCGCCAGCCCCAGGCGGCGAACGCGTCGTCCGACAGTACGGCGGTGAGCAGCGACAGCACACCGGTCGCGAGGAGTTGCCCGGCGGGCGCACCGGTCTGCGGCCAGGACGCCCAGAAGCCACGCCGGCGCGCGTCACCGTGCTCGGACACCAACAGGACGGCGCCGCCCCACTCACCACCGAGAGCGAACCCCTGGACGAGGCGCAGGAGTGTCAGCAGAACAGGTGCCGCGCTGCCGACCGTCGCATGCGTCGGCAGCAGCCCGATCCCGAAGGTCGCCCCACCCATCAACAGCAGACTCAGCACGAGCAGCCGCTTGCGCCCGAGCCGGTCCCCGTAGTGCCCGAACACCAGGGCCCCGAGCGGCCGGGCGGCGAACCCGACCGCGTACGTCAGGAACGACAGCAGCGTGCCGACGAGCGGGTCGGAGTCGGGAAAGAACAGCCTGTTGAAGACGAGGGCGGCCGCGGAGCCGTACAGGAAGAAGTCGTACCACTCGATGGTGGTGCCGATGAGGCTGGCGGCGACGATCCGGGGGAGGTGGGACGGAGCGGGCGGGGAACTTGCCGGTGACGACATCGGCACCACTTCCTGGCGTTCGACGGGGACGATTGCGTGTCGCCATACCGTAGGAACGTGCAGGTGAGAGGCGTATGTGGCCGGACGCCATAGTTTCGAATGCGAGAGTGCGCGTGCCCACCATGAAGGCGCCGTTGAGGCCTCGCGACTGCTTCGGCACCGCCGCGAAGGAGGCTGTCCAAGTTGCGTCATTCGGGCATGATTCGGTGGCGTGGTGCTGACTCCCGTGCTGACTTGGTGCTGACTACGCTGCGGAGAACTCCGGCATGATTCGCAGATCGGACGCTGCGGTGCCTGGGGGCTGGCACCTGCGATGGCCGACTCCGTCGGCACCGTTGAATCGAGCGGGCTCGGTGTGGGCCCGTGCTCGTGCATCTGTCCTTCCGAAGCGCGTTGGGCGTATGAGATCGAGGCGGGTGAACGAATCCGTAGCCCGCGGGCAGGCTACGGATTGGCGCTCGGCGCATGCTCATCCAGGGCGATCGCCGGGCGCAGGCCCAGGAGTTGGGCGAGTATCCGGTCGCCGACGGGCGCCTGTCAGCGATGTGGTGCGTAACCCGGTCAAGAGGGATCGCCGGGAGCAGCACGCCGCCGACCGGTCGCGCGGAGTGCCCAGCAGGTTCTTCGTCTGCTGGTGGTACATCTACTTGCGTGGCTCTGACCAGCGCGAATGAGGGTTCGTGAGTCCAGCGTCGGAGTTATTGGCCGGTGCGTGGTCCGGATCTTGGTCATGGATCGGTCAGGGTTGGTGTGCGGTACTCACTCACACAACCGGCAAAGCCGTTGGCCGCTCACGGTTCCGCGGAAGTAGGTTGAGCGGATGTCGACGCTGCCGCTGATCCTTTTGCTGTCGGGGAGCCTGCGAGCCGGGTCCACCAATGAGGCCGTCCTGCGCACCGTGCACGCCGTGGCGCCGCCCGCGCGGATGCGGGCAGTCATGTACGACGGCCTGGCGAAGCTTCCGCATTTCAACCCGGATGACGACACCGACTCGTTGCCGGCGCCCGTGTCCGAGCTGCGCGCGGCGATCGACGGGGCGACCGGCATCCTGATCTGCACGCCGGAGTACGCGGGCACGCTGCCGGGTTCGTTCAAGAACCTGCTGGACTGGACGGTCGGCGGCACCGAGATCTGCGACAAACCGGTTGCCTGGATCAATGCAGCCGCCCCTGGGCGCGGTCAGGGCGCGGAGGCCACGCTGCGAACGGTCCTCGGGTACACAGGCGCGCACATCGTGGAGTCGGCCTGCGTGAAGATCCCGGTGGGCCGGGGGACAACGGGCAGGGATGGCCTCATCGACGACCCGGAGATCCGTCGCCAACTCGGCAACGCGCTGGGCATCTTGGCGGCAACGGCGTCCGGTGACCGGACCGCTGCGCCCGGCCGGGCGTAACTCTTCGTCGGGACTGACCCGCTCGCATGCTCAGGAAGGGATCAAGCTGTGCCGCACGTACTGAACTTATGGCGTCGACAGCTGGGCAAAGTACCCGAGTCCGTCTGACAGCGCACTGAGCTTCAGGTACTGATCCTCGCGGACAACGGGCTCACGGACCTGCCGCCCGAGGTCGGACGGCTGCTCCGGCTGACCACTCTGGACCTCGGCCACAACCACCTCACCTCGGTGCCCGGCGAACTCGGTGGCCTGGTCGACCTCAGCGGCTGCCTCTACCTGCGCGACAACGATCTGACCGAGATCCCCGACGCCCTGGGAAACCTGACGCGGCTGCGTTACCTCAACGTCGGCGAGAACACCCTCACCGCCCTACCCGAGACCCTCTGCCGGATGGCCGGCCTGATCGAACTCCGAGCGCAGCACAACCGGCTGACCACGCTGCCCGACGACATCGGCCACCTACACAGCCTGCGCGAGCTCTGACTCCGGGGCAACGCGGTCGAAAGCCTGCCGCCGTCCATGGCCGACCTCCGTGAACTGCACCACCTGGACTTGAGGGAGAACGCCCTCGCCGAACTCCCGGAAGCGCTGGCCGACCTGCCCCGACTACGCCAGGTTGACGTAAGAAGCAACCGCCTCGCACGACTGCCGGACTGGGTCACCGACATGCCTGCGCTGGAGAAGTTGGACCTGCGCTGGAACGCCTGCGAGCCGTCGCCGTCGCTGCTGACCGCACTGGAGCAGCGAGGATGTGTCGTCCTCTTGTAGGTCGAAAGTCGCTGCTCAGGGGCACATCGTGCGTGAGCGACGCGTGAGCGGACGATGTGCCGGAGGCCATCACGGCATGGATTGAGCATGTGGCGGCACCTGCCCTGACCAGGTGGTTCCGGCCCCCGAAGCGGCGTCCGGAACCACCCATCAAGATCGCGTCAGGACTTTTGATCCATTGGGTGTCTGTTCGAGTCCCCCAAGCCTTCCGGGCGGCCCCAGAGGAAGGCGGCAGAGTCGACAGGTTTGTCAGTGGCGCAGCGCAGACCGGATACCGTGACGGCACCCGACGTCCGAGGGCCGCAGCAACTTGAGAACTGCGCCCTGTGGCCTGTGCGGAAGAGAAGCTCCTGTGGAGCACCCTCTGCGCCGCGACCACCATCGGCACAATCACCCGAAGCCCGCGCTCACGGCCGGCCAGAGCCCAGCCGACTCCGCCGGCCCCGACGGCACCCGCACTCAGTGCCCACCAGGGCACCGGTGCACCGGACATCATCGTGTGGGCCAGGGCGGCGAGCAGCACACAGACGGCCGCGAACAGCGCGGCCCGTACCGTACGTGTGCACCACCCGGCAGCCATGACAGGCTTCATCCTCGCATTCGACGTCGGGTCATTACGGATCAGTACACAAAATGGCCCGGTCTCATGCTCAATCCGAAGCGTGATACAGCGTTCGGTGAAATGCGGGAACTCATCGCATGCACCAACCGACTTATTGGAGGGGGTGTTTGATCAGGCGGTGGTGGCAGGGCGTGGAGGAGTGACAGCGGCTTGAAGCCTTCCCCGATCCGGCCGCTCGCTACGAGGCTACTGAGCCTCTTTCATCCTGTGCCGGCGGGTGAAATGGGCCGGCCAGTGGGTGTGGTGACGAGGCAGGGGCCCCTCGTCGTCGGCGTGGTGATTCCACGCAGTACAGCGGCGACCGAACGGGCCCTGTTTCCCCCTACCCTGCCACGCTCGACGTCCCGCACAAGGTCGTCGAGCATGTTGCCTGGCTGCTGCACGAGCACCGCCGGACCCGCGATCGCCGCCGGCGCAAGCTCGGCCTCCGGAGCACCCCAGCGCCAGCGGGGACCGCACTTGGCGACTTGCGCCTCAGCGGTCGGTTTGCCGACTTCCGCGACAGCCTCGCCCCCAAGTCCGACCAGCAGAAGTCACACACGAGCCCCGGAAAGAGAACGACCTTCAACAGGGCCCTGCTAGGGCGCGGAAGGGACGGCGGAGGGCACCGGGGACGGGACGGAGGAGGTAGGGGTGGCGGTGGGGCTGGAATGTCGTGCGGGCGGTGCCGGGCGGGGGCGGTCCGGGGTGTTGGAGGACAGCACGAGGATGACGGCGGCAGCGGCCGCCGCGGTGGCGGCTGCGGCAACGTACAGCACCCGCCGAATCCTGCGTGTGCCCCAGGTACTTCCGGCAGGCGGGCGGGCCGGTGACAGGTCGTGGGCGCTGATGAGCTGCCCGCGCGCCTCCAGCGCGGCGCGCAGCCGTTCCTCGATCGCTGCCCGAGTACTCATCGGTCCACCTCCAAGAGTTTTTCCAGTGTGGCGAGCGCGCGGCTCGCGGTCGACTTGACGGTGCCACGGGACACGCCGAGGGTCTCGGCGATCTGCGCCTCGGTCAGGTCGGACCAGTAACGCAGGACCAGTACCTCGCGCTGGCGCGCGGTGAGCTGTGCCAGCGCGTCGAAGACCTGCCGGTGCTCCTCGGCGAGCAGCAGCAGCTCGTCGACCGGCGCCCCCGGACCCTGGTACGGCGGGGTGTAGGCGCGCGCGGTGCGCCGCCGACGCAGCACCGAGCGGGCGGCGTTGACCACCGCGGTGTGGAGGTAGGCATGCGCGTCCTGGAGGTCGTCCAGCCGTTCGCCGTGCCGGCGGCAGACGGCGGCGAAGGCATCCTGGACGACGTCCTCGGCGGTGTGCAGGTCGTCCACCAGGAAGACCGCCAGCCGGACCATGTCGAGCCGCCGGGTCCGGTACAGATCGGCGAGTGTGGGGGAGTCTTCCTCGCTGCCCCGGTCGGCCACCGAACGCAGGTGCCGGAATCGTCGGCCGGGGAGCGGCGCGCCCGACGCCGGAGTGGAGGAGGTGGTCCGGGCGCGGCGCAGTAGCCGGGCCCACCAGGGCAGGGCAAGGGTGAGCTGCATCGTCCTCGTTCACATCAGGGGTACGGCGGGGCCGGCTCCTGTCCGGCCCCGCCACATCTATGGTCGGCGGCTCAGCGGCTGGTGTTGCCCGAGTAGGGCTTGCCGTTCGCGTCGCCCGGGACCGGGGTCGGGTCGGTGGAGGTGTGCTTCCCCGGGGTGGAGGGCACGGCGGACGGGTAGGGCTTGCCGTTCGCGTCGCCCGGGACCGGGGTCGGGTCGGTGGAGGTGTGCTTCCCCGGGGTGGAGGGCACGGGCTTCGGGTCGACCGTGGCCGACTTGGCCGGGTGCGCGTGGCCGGCGGTGGCCGCCTGAGCGGCGATGCCGCCGCCCACCACCAGGGCGAGACCGGCAGTCGACCCCAGCACCCAGGTGCGGAGGGAACGGTTTGACTTCTTGGCGCGGACGTGGCGCATAGGAAACGACTCCATAGAGTTCATGGACAACGCTGACAGGTCAGGCAGCACCGGGACTGAAAGTCCCGTCCCGGAAACCGCCTTTCACCCCACCAGACGTGCGGCCCCATCCGAGGTTGTCGCGATCCGCAAAAAAATCCGCAGCCTTCGTGGGGCCAGCCGGCCGTCTCCTCGTCATGGGCATTGCGGCCCCGTGCGTGATGCCTCCTGGGCTCGAACTCAGGCTGTCGTGGGCGGGAGTGACAGCGCGGTTCCGGCGAGGCGCCCGTCGATCAGGCTGGGGCGGTGGATCGTTCTCAGACCGCGGCGGATGGTCTGGATCAGCTGCTCGGACGTGGTGAATGCCGTACCCCGGTGGTGAGGCTGGTGTGCGGTGATGAGCAGGTCGCGGCAGTCGGTCCAGGCGAAGCTCGGCGACGGGACCGTGTCTCGCGTGCCCGATGACGCCATTGCCGCCTTCGCCGACTCCCTCACCGATTCCGTCGGCGTACAGGGGAAGCGGCCCATCCGCGGCGTCTGGACTCGATCGAACGGGTCCTGTTCCCTCTCGCGCGTGCGCAAGGCATCGATCCGGACACCTTCCGAGCCTGACCGTTGTGCGTGGTCAGACGGTCTCTGGATGCCGTGTCGCAGCGGCGGGGCGGATCAGAACGCGACACAGTTTCTGATGCCCGCACGGTCGCCGGGGTCAGTGGCTCCAGTCATGGCCGTGCGGGTCCCCGGGGACCGTCACCGGCGTCCCTCGGAAGCATCCGATCGAGTACGGGTACTCGCCGTTGAGGTGGTAGTGGTACATGACGACCCGCTTGCCGTCCCACATGATCGCGTGTGTGTGGCCGTGGCAGACGTCGAGGTCCTTGTTCCTGACGATCTTTCCGTGCTCGCCGCGCGGCCCGTAGATCCCGAAGCCGTCGATGGCGTATCCCACGAGCGGCGAGTGCCGGGAGCGACTCGCGTTCACGAACCCGCGGGAAGCCGCCTTACCGAAGCAGGTCTGTGAGGGGCCGTGGTAGTGGTACTGCGTCTCGTACGGGTGGCCCCAACAGCGGTCGAGGGGCAGGGCCGCGTTCGGGTCGACCGGGCGGTCCTCCGCGTCGGTGGCCACCTCCAGGTGGAAGGTGCCGCCCGCCAGCGCCATGCCGGTCGTGAGCTGGGAGATGCACGTGGGCGTCGCCCGGGCGATCGGATTGCGGGGAACAGTGACATCGAGGTGCCATGGCTTGATGGGGATCGCGGCGGCGTTGGGGTACCCGGGTGAGGGAATCTCCGCGTAGTACTTGTAGGCGGGAGTGCCCTTCTGCACGGGGAAGCGCCCGGTGGCGTGACCCGGGAGACCGTTGCCTTCGAAGTGCCTGGTCGTCGCGGTCGTCGTCACCCGTAGAACCTTGTGCCAGTGCATGGTCCCCGAGACGAAGGGGCGTTTGAGTACGTCGATCACGCCGTGGGCATCGATCCACGGGCGGTCGGGCCGGGTGAGCGTACCCCCTCGGCAGGCATAGAGGGTGTCGTGCTCGGGCGAGGCGATCGACGTGCCGGTGGGAGGCGTGTGCAGGCGGGTGATCAGGGTGCCGTCACCGCCTCCTCCGCCAGTTACGTTCATGGCCGCCGGCCTCGGACGAGGCACGGCTTCGGCCGCGGATCCGGCCGGAGCCAGTGAGGAGCCAAGAAGCGCGCAGGCGGCACTCGCTGCGATGGCAGCGAGTCCGGGTGCGCCGATCATGAATACTTCCCACTCGACAAGGACACCGCCTCACCTCACCACGCAGGCATGTCGTTGTCTCGCTGACACGAACGGGCAACCGAGTGAGTATCCGCTTTCCCGGAGCAGCGGAACCCGGCGCCGACCCGACATGTCAGCCGGGCCACTGACCTGCTCCTCCGCCGCGTGTGTTATGTGCGGTGTGGGCCTCAGGGGCGATATCTTGACGCTGAGATGACACTCTCCGAGGCACCTTGACGCTCGTTCGACGCCCGTTCTGATGGGGTGTCGGGTGGCTTGCGGTGCAGATGACGAGTGCCGTTTTGTTCGACAGGGCACCGGCGGACGGGAGTCCGGACCGCATCCTCGACGAGGCCCGGCACACCGACGGCCCCATCCACCCCATCCGCCTTTTCGGTCTCTCTCCCCGCACCGCAGTCAGCCCGACTGAGTCATGTCGCGAGCAGTGGTGACTGAACATCCCAGCCCTCTACCGAACCCGGAAGGGTTCAGAGTGCGAGAGGTCCCGCTGCCTGGACGGCGGCGGGACTTGGGTGACTGATCGGCCCTCGGCGCGCAGGTTAGGTCTGGGGCGCCTCTCCGCACAGCAGGTCGCGGGCCTCTCGCGCTCCCGGGTAAGTTCCGAGCTGCCGACCGTACTTGATCACGTTCTGGCTCTCTCCGTAACAGGTGGTGACGGTGGGGGGTTTGCCGTCCGGGTTGGTGACGTACCGGGTGGTGCTGGTGCCGTCAGTGTCCCAACGGCGTGTGTTCCGCCGCTCGTTGTAGTAGTTGGTCTCGGTGGAGGCGGTGGTCCAGGTGCCGTGGCGGTGGCACTGCTGAAGGCGTCGTAGGTGTAGTCGCTGTCGCTGTCGCTGATGCGGCCCGGCGCGTCGACGTCTGTCCTGACACCACAGTACCAACGCATCGCGGAGGTACGGGGGTTGGACGCAGGCCCGGCAGGCCCGCGGTGGCAGTAGCCGGCTGTGTTCCTCGGGGCTGGGGCGGGCTCGGTGAACTCCCCCCTTCCCCGCACTGGGGACTCTGCTCTCCATGTACTGACCTGGGCCCTGCCGGGCTGGGCGGTGGGTCAGCCGAGGGTGAAGTAGGCCAGGCTGCCGAGTCCCGCGAGTGTGCAGTAGACGGCGAAGGGGATGAGGGTGCGGTGCTCGAAGTACCGGACCAGGAAGCGGGTCGCGAGGTACGCCGCGACGAAGGCTGCGATGCTGCCCGCCAGCAGCGGGCCGCGCAGGCCGTTGCCCTCGGGCCCGAGCAGTGGGGGCAGCTTGAGCAGGGCGGCGCCGCCGATCACCGGTGTGGCGAGCAGGAATGCGAAGCGCGCGGAGTCCTCGTGGCCCAGGCCCTTGAAGATGCCCGCGCTGATGGTCGAACCGGAGCGGCTGATCCCGGGAAGCAGGGCGAGGATCTGGGCCGCGCCGATGCTCATGGCCTGCTTCATGGTCATCTTCGTGATCCTCAAGTCCGACAGCTCGTCCGGGCTGAGGTGTTCCGCTCCCGCGGGGACGGCGTCTTCGGCACGTCGTCGGCCCGACCCGCCCCGCCGCAGCTGCTCGGTGACGAAGAGCACGATGCCGTTGAGGGCCAGGAAGATGGCGGTCGGCACGGGCTTGCCGAGCGTGGTGCGGAATACGTGGTCGAGCGCGAGGCCGGCGACGCTCACCGGGATGGTGGCCATGATGATCAGCCAGGCGAGTTTCTGGTCCACCGTCTGGATGCGCCGCTGGGTGATCGACGTCGACAGCCCGCGGATCACGCGGATCCAGTCGCGCCAGAAGTAGACGACCAGCGCCAGCGCTGTGGCCAGGTGGAGACCGACCAGCTCGTTGAGGTACAGCGAGTCTTGGGCAGATACATCCAGGTCGGACTTCCAGTGCCCGCCCAGGAGGGCGGGGATCAGGATGCTGTGCCCGAGGCTGGAGACCGGGAACAGTTCGGTGACGCCTTGCAGCAGGCCGACGCCCACGGCTTCGGGGTAGGTCAGGACGGACATGCGCCCGAAGCTACTACACGCGTGTAAAAGCCAACCCAAGTCAACGAGTCTGTCCATCTCGTCGGCCCTCGCCGTTCGCGGCCCCGCAGTCGGCGCGGGAACCCGGGCCGAGCGGTTGCCGCAGCGGTTCCGCGTCCGCATCCGGCAAGCTGTCGGTGAAGCGGGCGGGCACGACCAAACCGGTCGCGGCGCTCCTCCGGGACCGTGCCCATGCGGCGCGCGGCCTCAGAGCCCCCGCACGGGTGTGTCGCCGTCCATGGGGTTCGTCGTTTCCCTCGCCTGTCTTCCGTTGCCGCACCAGACGTCTACGGCGGTGTAAAGGCTGAGGCCTTCTGGACCCGCCGCTCCCCGCGTGTCGACCTCGTGTGCAGGGGCAGCCGGTGCCCGCGGCCCCAAGGTTTTACAGTTGCGCAATATAGCAATGATGCCAGACGGTGCGCGCGGTGCTGTGCGCACCGCTGGCCGGCAAAGGGGAGGAGGTGGGCGGGATGCTCCGCAACGGACTGGAATCCTGGCACCTGCCGCTCGTCGCGGTCGTGATCATCTTGCTGTTCGGGTCGACCCTCTCGTTGAAGCCGTGACCACACCGTTGCCCGCACCTGCGGGTCATCCTGGGCGGTGGATGTGAATCCGATGAGACGTTGGCATTGGAAACGGCCGCACCGCAGCGGGTGGCCGACCGTTGCGGTGTCGCCGGCCCACGGTTCTGCGACCTGGTGATCTGCTGCGCTTCATCACGGGCTTCGGGGTTCTGAACGCCGTGGCGGACCTGGCCGCCTTCGGTGTCCTGGCGTTCGTCCTGCATGGTCTGGGGACGACCGAGGACGAGGCGGTGTTCCACTCCGGCTGGTTCACCGAAAACCTGCTCACCCAGGCCCTGGTGATGCTCCTGCTGCGACCGGGCCGGGCCGATACCGGGCGGCGCAGGCCCGGCCCCGTGGCCCGCGCGGCGGCGGCCCTGGCCGTGATCGGACTGCTGCTGCCGCCGTCACCGCTCGGCCTGACAGCACTGCCCGCGGTCTGCTACCCGTTGCTCACGGCCGTTCTCGTGCTCTACACCGCCGGACTCCTGGTCGCCAGGAGCCGCTACGCGCGACGAGGTCCGGCGTGGTGAGACGCTGCTCAACGAGCCCTGTCCCTGACCGCGGCGCCTCACACGGTTCCCAATCCGCCTGTTGGCAAGGGTGACTGGTCGAGGAGCCGGGCGGAGAAGGGGCAAGGAATGTCCGATCCCCCGGCATCGAGGCGCCGACGCCGGATCACGTGGTACAAGCCGGACGCGGCCTTAGGTATCGCCAACATGTACCGAGCCACCTTCGACGAGGTCAAGCAGGGGCGGGACTTCGCGAACCGGGGCTGGGACGAACTGCCCGACGACCGGGAGCTGGCCGTCGAGGCCGAAGCCCGGTGCCTCGACGAACCGCATGCGAAGTGGAGCAAGGCCGGAGGGGTCATAGGTACGGCCTGACGTACGGCGGAGCGTGGTGAGCGCCGTGGCGGTTGCGATCGATGCCCCCGGCCACCTCCCGGTGCAGGATGGATAGATTGCAGAGTTGCGCAATAATGGAAGTCAGCGGGATCCGGTCCTGCTGTCGGGGAGGAAGGACGTGCATGCCGCACGGGGGCATTCGGCGGATGCGTGAGGTGAATCTCCGGCCGGGTGTCGCCCTGGCCGAGGTCGAAGGTCTGTACACGGCGTTGCCGAAGGCCGACTCGCCTGGCCGTCGTCGACGGCTTCAGTCCGAACCGGCCCGCGCGGCCGCGCGGTTGACCGAACGAGCTGCTGCACTGCCGGGATCGCCGTCCCCAACAGCAAGTGTGCGTTACTCGCGTTGGGGGCGGCGGAGAGTCTTGGCCGGGCGTGGTGCCGCGTGGATCGCCGCCCGCTACAGGCGTGACGCGCCCTGACCTGGGTGCGGTGTCCGGGCGAAGGTCCCGGCCTGTGAATTGGCAGTGGATCCGATCCCTTCTCGCCGTACGTTTGCTAGCTTGCGCAATCGCGCAACTAGTGCATGATCGGGCCCGTGCGTTTGTGGGAGTGGGAGATGCGCGCTCGCGCTGAGAGGGAGTGCGCGGGATGCTCCGCGACGGACTGAAAGCCTGGTACCTGCTGGTCTGGGCGATCGTGATCATTCTGCTGTTCGGCTCGAAGAAGCTGCCCGCCGAGGCGCGTGGCCTCGGCAAGTCGATGCGCATCCTCAAGAGCGCGGCCAAGGCTCTGTATGAAGGAGTGTGATACTCGTTTCTAGGTGGCGTCCGGGTCGAAGGCCGCCGCGTGGGCAGGTGATCCGGTCTTTGTGTCCTTCGTCAGGGACACGTGCTCCGGCGGCACCGTCTCCCGTGACCCCTCATCGGTGGCTTCGCGCACCGCGTCGGTGACCTGCGTCAACTCCGCCCTCGGGTCGAGGGCGCTGCGGATCTCGTCCAGTCCGAGGCCGTCGCCGTTCAGGACGTGCTTGCGTACGAGCGTTTTCGGGTGAAGGTCCTCGAACTCGAAGTCCCTGAACTCCGGACCCAGTTCGGAGCGGATCTCCTCTTTGGTGCTGTCGGAGAACGCCCGCACCTTGCGGAGGAACCCGCCCACGTTCTGAATGATCTCGGGGAGCTTGTCCGGACCGAAGAGCAGGACGGTGAGGATCGCCAGTGTGAGGAGATCCAGCGGGCCCACATCGAAGAACACCTGACACCACTCGCCTTCGTCTTCGCTCACGCCGATCGCCCGTTGCGGGTCGCCGCACAACACTTTAGATGTTGCGCAACTATGGGAACCATAGTGCCCGGTACGGCGTTGGTAAGCGATGGCAGGACAGACAGTGTGAAGTCGGGAGGATCGGTCGTGGGGATTTCGCTGGCCAAGGGCGGCAACGTGTCACTGAGCAAGGAGGCGCCGGGTCTGAGCGCGGTCGTGGTCGGCCTGGGCTGGGACGTGCGGACCACCACCGGCGCCGACTACGACCTGGACGCCTCCGCCCTGCTCTGTGACGAGGCCGGCAAGGTGGTCTCCGACCAGCACTTCGTCTTCTACAACAACCTCACCAGCCCGGACGGTTCGGTGGAGCACACCGGCGACAACCTGACGGGTGAGGGCGAGGGCGACGACGAGTCGATCAAGGTGAACCTGGCCGCGGTGCCGGCGGGGGTCGCGAAGATCGTGTTCCCGGTCTCCATCCACGACGCGGACGCGCGCGGGCAGAGCTTCGGGCAGGTGCGTAACGCGTTCATCCGCGTGGTGAACCAGGCCGGCGGTCAGGAGATCGCCCGCTACGACCTGAGCGAGGACGCCTCCTCGGAAACCGCGATGGTGTTCGGCGAGCTCTACCGGCACGGCGGCGAGTGGAAGTTCCGCGCGGTCGGCCAGGGTTACGCCTCGGGGCTGCGCGGCATCGCCCAGGACTTCGGGGTCCACGTCTGAGCTTGTTCTTCGACCTCCCGTCTGCGCCGAACAGCGGACGGGAGGGTTCGGGCGCCGTCCGCGAGGGGACCGGCTCATGGTCACGCGCGAGGGGAGAGCTGTTCGCGGACCCACGCCGGATCGGGGTTGGTGTGCGGCCGGCCGTCCACGACGACGGTCGGCACGGTCTCGTTGCCGCTGTTGGCCTCCCTGACCGTTGCCGCTCCAGCCGGGTCACGCCAGATGTTGACCCAGTGCAACCGGCGGGCGTCTCGCCCCAACCGGATACGCAGGCGCAGACAGTATGTGCAGCCCGGCCGCCAGAAAACGACAGGTCGGCCGTCGACCGTACTGCGGTGCTGTGCCTCCAGTGCACCGACCGACCTGGGGAAGATCAGGGGCGAGTTCACGCCCGCGAGCAGCATGAACACCAGCAGGAGTGCCACAGCCGCACCTGGGCTTCCCTTGAAGAACAGCCCGGTCGCGGCGGCAGAGCCGCAGAGCACAAGCAGCATCGGTGGGATCCAGGGGCGCATCATGGCCACGCAGACTACCGATGAGCCGAAACGGTCCTCGAACTCGCACGCGGAGCTGGGCGTCCGCGCCGCGCCCGCACCGCAACTCCGCTCCCGCCACCTGTGTGGTCGAAGGTCGCGAAACTTCGGAATGTGTGACGTGCGGGCGCCGGACGGTTGCGGGAACCTTGAAGTGAACTGGGTCGTTTCTCAGATCCGCACCGCTGTTGGAGCAGTACCAGCCTTGTCCGCCGACGGACCCCTCGGGGCACAGTCCCCGACCTGATCTGCTATCGCCGACTGGACGGGGCGGCCGGTTCAGACGGCGCCGAGACAGCCAGGCCGACCCCGTGAAGACGTCGAGGACCGAACGCGGCACCGCGAGGTTGAAGGTCGCCGCTGCCGCGGAGCCGAGTACCAGGAAGCCCCCGGCGTGCAGGAAGTCGTGCTGCAGCCCGGCAACGAAGGCACCCGCGCGGGAGGTTCCGGATCCCGTCGGACGTGTCTTCGGCAGCCGCAGCCACTCCTCCCTCCCGAAGCCTGCCCACAGCCAACCCATCACGACGGCGGTCGCGAGCGAGGCGACGAGCCGGGCCGCGACCATCATCGGCTGCCCGGGGAACGCGATCGACGTGGCGACGAGAACAACGGGGTTGATGGCCGGCGCGGACAGCAGGAACGCGAGCGCGGCGGCCGGGGTGACCCCGCGCCGCATCAGACTGCCGGCCACCGGTACCGAGGCACATTCGCATCCGGGCAGTACGGCGCCGGCGGCGCCCGCGACGGGCACGGCGAGGCCGGGGCTGCGCGGCAGCGGTCCGCTGAAGACGCGCTCCGAGACGAAGGCGCCGATGGCGGCCGAGACGAGCGTGCCGAGCAGGAGGAGGGGACGCCCTGGACGACGACGGCCGTGAAGACCGTCCACCAGGCGGCGACGGGCCGGGTGCAGAGGTCGAGTGCGAGCATCGGCCCGAGGACGCTTGCGACCGTGGCGATCGCAGTGAGCGAGAGGCCGCCGCCGACGACGTACACGAGCGTCCGCACGACGAGGCGCACGGCGTCGGCGAACCCGCCCGGGCCCTCCGCATACTCCTGCTCGCTCACACCACTCGCTTCGCCGTACGACGCCACGGATGCAGCGCAGGCCAGCCACGACGGCTGTGCGCCGGCCGGGCCCCGGCCCGCAGGAACCTGTCAGGGCGACGCGCCACGCCTGCGCCCTCGGCGCGCGAGGGGAGTGATCGTCGTGGACACCGGGGCCTGCCTCGCGCGGGTAGCCGTGTGCGGCGAGTTCCCGGGCGACCTGCATGTGGGAGCTGGCGGCCTCCAGGCTGATGACGTCCGCGTCGAGGTCGTCGATGTGCTGGGACGGACGGATCTGCTGCCGGTTCCGGGCGGCGGCGTCCTGCTGGGCTCGGGTCAGGACCGCGCGGAGCGGGGTGTCCGCGGACGGGGGCGATGGTCTGCGTCCGCCGAGGGAGATGGGTGTGTTGCTCCGCCGTGTCCATGACGTGAGAGGGGTCACAGTCTGAATTCGAGGGGGCCCTCATGTTAGCCTCGATGCATGAGCCAGCAGCACGTCCTGTCCGCGTCCCAGGGGCCGGCCAAGCCGCTGCGCCGTGACGCGCAGCGCAACAGGGACGCGATCGTGGCCGCCGCCCGCAAGGCCTTCGCCGAACAAGGGCTGGACGCTTCCCTGGAGGGTGTTGCCCGTGAGGCGGGCGTCGCGATCGGGACGCTCTACCGGCACTTCCCCCGCAGGCTCGACCTGGTCGAGGTGCTGTTCACCGCGAAGTTCACGGATCTGCTGGCCGCCGCCGAGGAGGCCGCGGCCATGGACGACGCCTGGGACGGCTTCTGCCACTACCTGGAAAAGCTCTGCGAACTGCTGGCCTGTGACCGTGCCTTCAACGACCTTGTGTCGGCCCGGCTGCCGATCCACGCGCTCAGCAGGGGATTGTTCGAGCGCACGGAAGAACGGGCCGCTCAGATCTTCCGCAGCGCCCAGGAGCAGGGTGTCCTCCGCGACGATGTCACCCCGGAAGACCTCGCCTTCGTGGTCTGGTCCCAGGCCGGGATCATTCAGGCCACACGTGCCGTCGCTCCCAACGCCTGGCGCCGCCACCTTCACCTGATGCTCGACGCCTTCCGTGCCCAGTGCGCCCACGAGCTGCCAGAGCCGCCGCTGACGCCCGAGCAGGTCGATCAGACCCTCACCACTCTCGAATGCCCCGAAGAGGAATGCCGCGAGTGCGACGAGGGGGCATGAGCCCCGGCAGGTGAGGCCGCCGGGCAACGGGAGACGCCGGGCAACGGGACACACATGGTGAGCCCGGTGCCGCTGTCGGCATCGGGCTCACTCAGGCCTGCGAGGGCGTCTCCGTCAGGGGGCCGCGTTCAGCTTTCCGCCAGCAGCTGTGTCAGCTCGGCGTCCAGGTCGAGCCGACCGGATTCGGTCCCCGGCGCGACCACGGACCACGTCTCGCGCAGGAAGGATTCCACGCCCTGCGCGGGGAACGCGAGCAGGGCCGATCCCGCGGGTGCGTGGAGAGCGATGTACACCACGTCGCGTCCCGAGCCGACGGCCGGCCACATGCGGACGTCTCCGTGCCCGGTGTGCTCCCTCAGGGCCTGAGTCAGCATGTCGCGACCGAAGAACCACTCGACCGTTGCTCCCTCGCCCAGGGGCTGGAAGACGGCGCGGACGGCATAGGGGTCATCCGCTTCGTATCGCAGTGCTGCATGCATCGGCACCGACAGGTCGTGTGACACGACAAACTGCACGGGCAGCTCGTGCGCCACGGCTCTGACCGATCTCACTGTCCCTCGCTCCCATGTCCTGCTCGCCCGGCACTGCGCTCGCTCTCCACGTGCTTCGACGCACGGTTCGGCGAGGAAGCGACTTCGCCGGCCCGGGACCGATGCCGGATCGGCGCGCGGTCGGCTTCTCGCGGTCGGCTTGACGAGTCGCAACGACGCAGTCCCCGGCCACGCCGTTGCAGCTCGTCAAACCGACCGTGATGACCTGCGGCCCCGTCACCGCTGCTGCAGGTACCACGCGACCTGGTCCACGTACCAGCGGCCGCCCCCGACGCCGTACCACGTCGTCGTCTCGTCCCGACGGTGCCCGTCCCGGACGTACAGGTGGCGACCGTCCCGACGCTCTTCCCCGGCGCGGTGGTGCTCCTGGTACCGGTCGTCGTGGTGACCGTTCTGGTATTCGTCCGCACGGAGAGTGCCGCGGTCGCTGCCGGAAGCGAAGGCGGCGCTTGAGGACTGTGCGTGCTGCACCGGTTCCGGGGCCGTCGCCGCCGACGCCGAGCCGCCGGCTCCGAGAAGGGCTCCGCCGGCCAGTGCCGTGGAAGCAACAGCGATCGAGGCGCGCCTGATCCACTTGTTCATAGTCGTTTCCTTGTGATGTGCCGCGGTTCCGCCGACGTGGCGGCCGCTGTCATGTCCGTGTTGTGCGAACCGGGAATTCCGGATCAGCCGGGTGCCGAACTGTGCGGGACATCCGGAGGGGGTCCTCATGTTCGGCGCGATCCACCGTACCCGAGGGGTGCCTCATGTTTACGGTGAAGCCCATCACAGCACGTCGGGAAGGAGCCGGGCTCGGTGATCGTGGTCGAGCCGCACTGCCCGATGGCGCAGTCGGGGACGGCTCCGGCGCTCAGCGGGGCATACGGCGACGCGGACTCTGTCTGTGTCGCCGGACGGCTGGTGTTCGTCAGGGTGTACCGAGGTGCGGGCCGTCCGCCGGTCTGTCGTGCGCCGTGCCGGCGGACCCGGTGTCCGAGAGTGCGGCGAGGAGCCGCAGCTTCTCGTCGCTCTCGCTGTCCTTGTCGGGGTAGTAGACGACGAGGATGACGTCGTCGACGGGGAGTTTGTCGCGGTGGAGGCGTAGTTCACCGACGACGGGATGGTGGAGTGTGGTGGTGCCTCCGTCGAGGCCGCGTATGTCGTGGCGGGCCCACAGAGTACGGAACCGCTGGCTGGACAAGGCGAGTTCGCCGACGAGTTCGACGAACCGGGGGTTGTCGGTGTCGTCCCCGACGGTGGTGCGAAGGGCGGCGACGAAGTCGGCGGTGGCCTTGGTCCAGTCCTGGTGGAAGGCCCGTTCCTCGGGATCGAGGAGGAGGGAACGGAGCCGGTTCTGTCCGGGCCTCAGGCGGGGGGAGAGCGCGACGGCCATGGCGTTGGAGGCCAGCACGTCGAACGCGCGCCCTTCGACGAACGCGGGGATCTGAAGGTGGGCGAGCAACTCGTACACGCGCGCCGGTACCTGCTCGGGCCGCTTGCGGCGCGGCGCCCTGGGGCGTGCCGCGGCCAGGCCGAGCAGATACGTCTGTTCGATGTCGTCGAGGTGCAGGACGCGCGCGAGTGATGTGAGGACCTGGGGTGAGGGGTTCTTGTCACGGCCCCGTTCCAGGCGCAGGTAGTAATCGGGGCTGATTCCGGCGAGCAGGGCGACTTCCTCACGGCGCAGGCCGGGCACGCGGCGGTTGCCGCCGGGCGGGAGTCCTGCCTGCGCGGGGGAGACCAGCTCACGCCGGGCGCGGAGGTAGCTGCCGAGCCGGTTGCCGGAGTCCTCGTCCTTCATACCGACACCGTAATGCGGTGCGGGTGCCTCAGCGGGGGCCCTGACAGGACCAGGGAAGGCGGGGGACCTGCCCCGGCCGGTGGATTCCGCCAAGACTGCGGTGACATCGTTTCGAGAAGGGAAGATCTCGTGGACCTCTCCAACCGCACCGTTTTCATCGTCGGCGGAACCTCGGGCATCGGGCGCGAGCTGGCCCGCCGGTTCGCCGCGGCGGGCAGCACCGTCGCCGTCGGCGGCCGGAGTCCGCAGGCACTCGCGGCGCTCGCCGGAGAAGGTTTCGGCACGTTCGCCGTCGACGTCACCGACCACGCCTCCGTCACGTCCGCCCGTGACGCCGTGCTCGCCCGGTACCCCGAACTGGACACCGTCGTGACCATGTCGGGCGTCATGCTCCTGGAGGACCTGCGCGACCCCGCGCACTTCGAGGTGGCGTTGACGACCATCGACACCAACCTGTTCGGCACCATCCGGGTCGTCGACGCCTTCACGCCCCATCTGGTCCGGCGGGGCGCCGGCACCTTCGTCACCGTCACCTCCGGCATCGCCTTCCTGCCGTTCCCGCTCATGCCCAGCTACGCCGCCTCGAAGGCCGCGGTGCACGCCTACTCAGAGGCACTGCGTGTGCAACTCGACGGCACCGGTGTCGGCGTCGTCGAGCTCGTCCCTCCGGCCGTCGCCACCGCGGGCCAGGAGAAGGTGAACCCGCACGCGCTGCCCCTCGACGACTTCACCACCGAGGTCATGCACCTGCTCTCACAGGACCCCACCCCTGACGAGATTCTGGTCGAGCGGGTGCTTGTGCACCGCTGGGCCGAGCGCGACGGCACGTACGACGGCCTCGTCGCACAGCGTTCCCAGGCCCTGGCCATGCTCCCCGGCCGCCAAGCCTGACCCACGTGCCCGCTTACTCACTCACCCACTCACCCGCTCACCTGGCTTTGCGTACGAGTTCTGGACCGTTCCCCTGGATGCCGACATACGGCGCCGGGCCCCGGTCGGCGCGACCCGATGCCCGAGGCCGAGGAGGCGTCAGCTCGTAAAACCCGTCAGCTCGTCAGGATCGCGTTCGCGACGACTTCGAGGAGGTGATCGGCGCGTGGTGCGAGGGAGGGTTGGTCGGCGAGCCAGGCGAGCGCCGCGATCAGTGCGAACAGGTCGGTGCCGTCGATGTCGGTCCGTGCTGTGCCGGCGGTCTGGGCGCGGGTGAGGAGGCCGGTGCCGGCTGCGCGCATGGTGACGCACGAGGCATGGAGTGCGGACTCGGGGTCCTCGACGGCGGCCGCCATCAGCTCCGTAACGCCCCGGTATTCGTGTGCGACGGCGACGCAGTCGCGCAGCCAGGAGACGAGGGCGTCTTCGGGTGGGCTGGACGCTTCGAGTTCACCCGCCCGTGCCGTCAGCTCGTCGAAGCTCGTGCGGAGCAGGGCGTCGAGCAGTGCCTCGCGGGTGGGGAAGTGGCGGAGCAGGGTGGCGAGCCCCATGTCGGCCCTGCGTGCGATGTCGCGTAGGGATGCCTCGGTGCCCTGCTCGGTGATGACGGTGCCCGCGACTGCGAGCAGGTGGTCGCGGTTCTTTCTGGCGTCGGCCCGCATCTGCCCCTCCCGGCTATCCGGAGCGATGGTTCGGTTGACGATCCGGATCAGTGGTTCATATATTCGGATCAGTGATCCGGATAACCGGATCGCTGATCCGCTAAGCGTACCTCCAGGCAGGGGCAGGAGAAGACGATGCAAGCACGCACGATGAAGGCGATCCGGCTGCATGAGCACGGTGGCCCTGAGGTTCTCGGTTACGAGGAGGTGGCGGTGCCCGAGCCGGCGCCGGGTGAGGTGCTCGTCCGCGTTCACGCGGTCGGCGTCAATCCTCCGGACTGGTACCTGCGCGACGGGCTGAGCAACATTCCCCCGGAGGTGCGGCCGAAGTTCGACCTGCCCGTCGTCCCGGGGACGGATGTGTCGGGCGTCGTCGAGGCCGTCGCCGCGGACGTACAGGGCTTCTCCGTCGGCGACGAGGTCTTCGGCCTCCTCCGCTTTCCCGGCTTCGACGGCCAGGCGTATGCCCAGTACGTGGCCGCACCCGCGTCGGACCTCGCACGCAAGCCGGCCGGTATCGATCATGTGCACGCCGCCGGGGCGCCCATGTCCCTGCTGACGGCGTGGCAGTTCCTGATCGAGCTCGGACACGAGCACCCCTCGCCCTTCCAGGAGGCCCGGCACCGCCCGGTGGCCCTCGGCGCCGGTACGACGGTGCTGGTCAACGGGGCCGCGGGCGGCGTGGGGCACTTCGCACTGCAGCTGGCGAAGTGGAAGGGCGCCCATGTCATCGCGGTGGCGTCGGGCGCACACGAGGCGTTCCTGCGCGAGCTGGGCGCCGACGAGTTCATCGACTACACCGAGAGCCGTCCCGAGGAACTCGTGAACGGCGTGGACCTGGTCCTCGATGCCGTCGGCGGCCGAGAGAGCAGCCGTTTCCTGCGCACGCTCAAGCGCGGCGGTGCCCTGTTCCCGGTGTTCTTCGGTGAGTACGACGAGGAGGAGACCGCGAAGCTGGGTGTCACGGTCTCGGGCACCCAGGTCCGCTCGCACGGCCCGCAGCTCGCCGAAGTGGGTCGCCTGCTGGACGCGGGCACGGTTCGCGTCGCGATCGACAGCACGTTTCCGCTCGCGGGCGCCCGCGCGGCGCACGAGCGCGCCTCCCGTGGGCACATCCAGGGCAAGATCGTACTCACCGTCGCCTAGGAACGAACCCCCCGTTCCACCTGCGCGTCCGGCGGCCCCCCCTCGGGTACGAGTGCCCGCCGGGACGCCCATGCGGAGACCTTGAGGGCGCCTCCGGCGACCAGGCGGCCGCGATGCCCGCAGCGGCGAGCCGAACCGGCCCCTTCGGTCGGCGCGCCTCGGTTCGATTCGATTCGGTTCGGTTCGGCTCGGTTCGGCTCGGTTCGCCGCAGGAAATCACCGAGACGGCCCCATCGCGGACGCCCAATGGCGGAGTACCTGACATGAGCGGCATGCGCTGCGCCCTTAACCGGCTGCTGCGCGGCCGTTTCCACCGACCGCGCCCCGGCTTTCACCCGACAACCGAACCCAGCGAGGTTTGACACGACGACATGTGCGCCCGACGGTTGGGGAAGCACCTACCTCGACGCAACGCCTGCGGCGGCATGTCTCGGGGCGGGGGCGGAGCCCGCCGGGGAGACCCGGGTGGCGGCGACACCGGGCGCGGTGGAGCAGTTGACGGCGCTCGGGTACGAGGGCGTGGTGGAGAAAGGCGCGTTGCGGGGGTGGCCCCGGCCGGCGGTGGCGTGTGCGGGGTGAGCAGAGCCCCGGTGCCGGGCGGGTTGAGTGCGGCCGTCACCCGAAAAGCCGAACGCAGCACGAGTGGCAGCACTGCAGTCGCTTTCGGACAGTAGGAACCATGAACCGTCACCGACGCCCACATCGGCGGGCCCCGTGGATCGCGGGCGGTGCAGCCGTGCTCATCTTCGGCGGCATCGGTATCTGGGCGTTGGTGACGCATGAGCACGGCACGCCCCGGCCGACGCCGTCGGCCATCACACTGCCCACGCCTCCCCGAACGCCGCAGCCCACCCCGACACCGTCCAGCAGCCCTCCCCAGCAACCGACACCGTCCAGCGAACGACCCCGGCCGACACGGGGCACGACGACAGCCGCCCCACCGCCCCCACCGAGGCCGAAGCCGAGGCCGAAGCCGACTCCGGCACAGTCCGCGGCAGCCAAGCCGTCGGCGATGACCCCACCGACGTCCACACCAGTGCCTCCGGTGCCTCCGGTGCCTCCGGTGCCCCCGGTGTCACCAGTGTCGCCGGTGACACCGAGCTCGCCTCAGAGTTCGCCGTCTGCGCAGCCCCCGGCGTCGCTTCCGAGCTCGCCGTCGGCACGACCCCTGACGTCGCTTCCGAGACCGTCCCCGTCGGCACAACCCTCGACGGCCCCTCCCAGACCACCGTCGACACCGACACTGATACCGGCATTGCCATCGGCATCGCCATTGCCACCGTCACCGCAGCCGACACCGTCGCCACCCTTGGCACCGTCGACACGGTGGTACACGAGCCAGGCGGCAACTGCCGCTGCCAGGCGCATGGCGGACGCCGGGGTGGTCGGCGACTCCGCCTGCTCTCTGTCGGCCTTCGGCCAGCCGGATCCGGCGCTGATCCCGAGCGGCCTCACGTCGGTGGGCACCGGACGGGCCGGCAACTACTGGTGCCTGATCTGGAACCGGGACCCGTGACGGCAGTTGGCCGGCATCTACGAGGCCATGCGGCTGCTGCCCCCGTCCTGGAACATCCTGCGTTACGCCTCCGCCGAATACCCTGCCGCCGACCCGCGGATCACCCCGGGCGACGGTGTGCTCCTGCTGCCCCTCCTCTCGCACCGGAATCCGAAGCTGAGCGAGGACCCCTCGGAGTTCCGTCCGGAACGCTGGGACACCCTCGACCCCGACACAACATCGCCGTCATGCTGCGCCGCGCCGTCCGGCGGGGCGCTCTTCCCGACGGCCTCGACACGGACCTCGTCCAGGACGTCTGGGCCGGGACCATCCTCTACCGGCGGCTCATGACCGGCTCCCCCTCGACGCCGACCTCGCGGAACACCTCGTCCACCTTGTTATTGACAAGCCCGCGCGGCACGCTGGCGGCTGAAAGAGCCGCCTCAAGAGGTTCTCGGTGCCACCGAGTTCACGGCGTCCTTCGCCCGTGACATGGGCGAAAGGTAGGAGAATGTCAAGTAGGCGGCTATGACGGTGTCTTGACCGCAGCCTCCTGGATCAGGCAGGTTTGAGACACTTCACGTCATCCGTGGGCTTGCTGGGAAAGCTGTGTGCTATGGGCGCCTACCTGTGTCCTCCGGTCGTACTGCACGGCGAACACGCCGTGGAGACAAGCCAGATCCTGGCGGAGGTGCGGACGCGGCACCCACAGGCACCGTGGCTGTCGCGGATCGACGGCATCGCCGCGAGTACGGGGATCGCCTCGCGAGGCTGGATGCTGCCGCTGGAGACGGCTGCCGCGCCCGGCAGCGGGAGCGGCCTGCGAACTCCCGGCGCCGGTCAGGCTCGTGAGGCGCTGGCCGGCCGCGGGTTCACCGACGAGGAGGTGAACCGCGTGATCGCCGCACTGGAGGCGGTACCGGCGCCGCAGACCGTCCAGGAGCGCACCGCGCCGGCCTGGGCGGCCGTGCAGACATACGGCGAGCACGCGGCGCGTCGGGCCCTTCGAGCCGCCGGACTGGAATCCGCCGACGTCGACTGTCTGATCACCAGTCACTCCACCACCCCGGCCCTGCCGGGGCTGGACCTGTCCCTGCTCAACCGCCTTCCGCTCCGTGCCGACGTGCTGCTGCTCCCCGCCACCCAGTGGGCCTGTATCGCCGGTACCCGATCGCTGGCGCTGGCGGCCGACCTGGTCGCCGCGGACCCGGACCGGGTGGTGCTGGTGGTGATATCGGAGGCGCTGAGCACGACCTACCAGCCTGCCGACGACACCCTGGAATCGCTGATCGTCCGGCTGCTGTTCGCGGACACCGCCGCCGCCGTGGTGGTCACAGGGCACCCCAGGACGGAGTCCGTCCTGAGACTGGACGCGGTCTGGCACCACACACTGCTCGGCACCACGGACCTGCACCGGCTGGAAACCCGGGCCGACGGCACGCACTTCGTGATGGACCGTCGTGGGCCGCGTGCCGTCCAGCAGACGGTCGCCGCGATGTGGGAGTGGCTGCGCATACGCCACCAGGACGACCGGCAACCCTGGCATCCCGATCTGCTGCTCGCGCATCCCGGCGGGACACGAGTGCTGGAGTACATGGAAGAGACGATGCCCGACGCGTGGCCCACGGGGCTGCTGGACTACAGCCGGGACAGCTACACCACGGGCAACCGCGGCGGCGCCGCCGTGCTCGACATCCTGCGGCGCGCGCACGACGCCGGCCAGAAGTCGGGCAGCCGCACCCTCCTGTACGCGGCCGCGCCCGGACTGACGGCCACGGCCGTGGAAGGGGAGTGGCTGTAACCGGAAGCACGCCACCGCCCCGCGCATCCGGGCTCTGTTCCGGTCTCGGCTCTGGGCTCTGTTCCGGTCCTGTCTCCGGGCCCTGTCCCGGTCTCGCCCCGGCGCGGGCGTCATGTCTCCAGTTCCGCCCACACCGCCTTGCCGGTCTCGGTCCACCGCACCCCCCAGCGGGTGGTGAGCTTGTGGACGACGTGCAGACCCCGCCCGCTGTCGTCGAGCAGCCCACCACGGTGCAGGCGCGGCCGGCCGTTGCCGGCGTCGCCGACCTCGCACGACAGCAGACTCCCGCTCTTCACCAGCCGCACCGTGACCGGCCCGGCGCCGAACCGGACGGCGTTGGTGACCAGTTCACTGATCACCAGCAGCGCACTGTCCCGGGCCTGGCCGCCGATGTGCCAGCGCCGCAGGAGGGGGGAGGCCAGGGCGCGGGTGCGGGCGGCGGTGTCGTCGCGGGCGGGCAGCTGCCAGGTGGCGGTGTCCCGGCCGCGGCGGCCGGTCATCCGGGCGAGCAGCAGGGTCACATCGTCCCGCAGATGCCCCGGCGGGGTCAGACCGGCGACCACGCGACGCGCGGCCTGCTGCAGATCGTCCCAGGGATGCACCTCGCGCACCGCGTTCGTCAGCCGGCCGAGGCCCTCGTCGATCGAGGCCGCCGGATCCTCCACCAGACCGTCGGTGTAGAGGACGAGGAGCGAGCCGGGCGGGGCGGCGAACTCCTGGACGTCGAACGGCTCCCGTACGACGAACTCGGCTCCCAGCGCCGGGTGTGGCTGCGCCGCGACCGTCTTGGCGGACCCGTCGGGATGGACCAGGACCGGGGGCAGGTGCCCGGCGTTGGAGATCGCCACCTGGTGGTCGACCGGATCGTAGACCGCGATGCAGCACGTCGAGCCCAGCGCGCTGTAGCCGGCCGCCAGGCCCGCGTCCGAGTCGTCCAGCAGCGTCACCGTCTCGTCCAGACGCTCCAGCACCTCTCCGGGGCCCAGCCCCGCCGACAGCAGCGCACGGGCCTCCATGCTCAGCTGGCCCATGGCCGCCGCGGCCCCCAGGCCGTGCCCCACCACGTCACCGACCACCAGCGCGGTACGGTCACCCGGCAGCGGAAAGCTGTTCACCCAGTCACCGCCGACGCCCGCACTGTCGGGGGTGGTGGGCTCGTAGACGCTGGCGACCTCGATGGTGTCGCTGCCCGCCCGAGGCAGCAGCCGCCGCTGCAGCGCCAGCACCTGGGCGTGCTCACGCTGATGCTGGCGGGCCAGGTCCACATGACGGGCGGTCTTGGCCACGAGTTCCTGCAGGTCGAGCAGCTCACCTTCGTTGAAGAGGCGATCCGGCCGCCGCCAGACCTCCGTCACGCCCAGTACGACGGCCCCCGGTGCGCCTTCGGGTCCTTCCACGACCAGCGGGATGCAGGCGACACTCACCGGCCGGTCTCCGGGCACCATCGCGCGCACCAGGTGCGGATCGGCGAGAGTCTGCTCGATCGCCTCACGGTCGGACATGACGATGGCCCGGGGAACGTCGTCACGCATCACCGCACCGGCCAGCAGACGGCTCGCCTCACGGGGAAGGTTGTCCCCAGGGGTCAGGTACCCCTCGGGCCAGGCCCGGTCCGGCGCCAGGGCCGCGCGCCGCAGCCGGATGCGCTCGTGCGTCTGTTCGGTGACCGCCTCGCCCGTCCACACGGCGTAGTCGAGGTCCACGGCGGCCACGTCCCCCCACGCCAGCAGGGACTGGGCCAGGGACTGCGCGGTCTCCCCGATGTCCAGCGACATCCCGATCGCGGTGGCGGAGGCGTACAGGTGCAGCCGCTTGGCCATCGCGATCAGGGAGACCGTCAGGCCCTGCTGCGGTGGCGCGGCGGGCAGGATGCTCAGCGAGACCAGCAGCTCGGTGCCGTCGTCCCGCCGCAGGCTCTGGACCCGGGCGACGTGCGCCTCCTTGGTGTCCAGAACTCTCCGGAGCCGTTGTGTCACCGTCGGGACGTCCCCGGGCGGCAGCAGGTCGACGAACGCGGACCCGGGCGCGACACTCACCCCCGTGAAAGGCGCGGCGTCCAGGTTGCAGCCGGTGATCCTCAGCTCCCGGTCGAGGTTGACCACCCCGAGGATCTGTTCCTCGTCCTCGCTCTCCTCGCCGGCGCCCGAGGGCCGGCGCGCGTGGTGGCCCCCCGACGGAGCGGCACGACCTGCGGCCGCCGTCGTTCCGGCCCTCGGGATGTAGTCCGCCAGGGCCCCGCTCACCATGTCGTACGGCGAAGCGGAGGAAGAGGGGGGAGGGGAGGGCGTGGGATCCATGCGCCTCACACAGTTCGTTGACTCCGGCGCGCGCCGGAAGACGTTCCCGAGTTCATGCGGTCGAGCCCCGAGATCCCGCACCGCACATCTCATGAGTAGCACAAATACCCTGCTCGCCGAAGGGGTGAAGGCTGCTGGAAGGGCATGGGCCATGACGTCCGCACCTGCATTCGATCATGGGATCGGAGACGTGACGCGCCGTGAGTTGTCGGGCGGGGCGGCAGGTTTCCGGCGCAGGACCGCAGGAACACCCGGTTACTGAACGTGCCGAGTCGGACACTTTCGGCTTCCTTCGGTCGGGCCGCTGTGCGCATGCTGCGATAAACTATGACAAAAGTTTCAGTGGCCGGTAGGTCGGTTCTCATGGACCTCAACACCATCACCGAAGTGGTCCGGCGACCGCCCGGGCGGCCGGGCACCGACTGGCGCGAGGGCGACGCCTGGCTCGCCGGCGGAACATGGCTCTACTCCACCGAGCAGCCGGACCTGCGGCGCCTGATCGACCTGACGGCGTTGCGCTGGGAGCCTCTGGTCGTGACGGACGTGGCCCTGGAGATCGGCGCCACCTGCACCATCCACGACCTGTACGCCTTCCCCTGGCCGCAGGAGTGGACCGCCGGGATTGTCTTCCGGCAGAGCTGTGAGGCGTTCCTGTCCTCGTTCAAGGTCTGGAACGCGGCGACGGTCGGCGGCAACATCTGCATGTCCCTGCCGGCCGGCCCGATGATCACGCTGACGGTCGCGCTGGAGGCGCGGTACGAACTGTGGGCGGCCGACGGCTCCATACGCTTCGTCGACGCCCTCGGCTTCGTCACCGGCGACCACCGCAACATCCTCGCCCCCGGGGAGATCCTCCGGCGCATCATCGTCCCGCGCCACGCGCTGTGCAGACGCACCGCACACCGTCGTTTCACGCTGACCCGGCTCGGCCGTTCGACGGTGTTCCTCGTCGGCACCCAACGGCCGGGCGGGGGCGACCTGTTGCTCACCGTCACCGCCGGCACCACACGGCCGGTCCGGATCGCCTTCGACCGCCTGCCCGATGCCCGGACCGTGCGGCGGCACATCGACGCGGTGCCCGACGACGTCTGGTTCGCCGATCCCAACGGGACCCCCGACCACCGTCGCCATCTGACCCGGCACTTCGCCGAGGAGATCCGCCGCGAACTCACGGCTGGGGACCTGGCATGAGCTACCTCGTGAACGGCAGGGGATTCGACCGGGAACCGGCCCCCGGCCAGTGCCTGCGCACCTTCCTGCGCGAACTCGGCCACTTCGGCGTCAAGAAGGGATGCGACGCGGGCGACTGCGGCGCCTGCACGGTGTGGCTGGACGGCGCACCGGTGCACAGCTGCATCACCCCCGCGTTCCGTGCCGACGCCCGTGAGGTGACCACGATCGAGGGCCTGGGACGGCCCGGCGTCCCGCACCCCATGCAACGGCAGTTCGAGGACGCCCCCGGGTTCCAGTGCGGTTTCTGCACCGCAGGGATGATCATGACGTCGGCGACCTTCACCGAGGAACAGAAGGCCGATCTGGCACGGGCGTTGAAGGGCAACCTCTGCCGCTGCACCGGATACCGGGCGATCGAGGACGCGGTGAAGGGCGTCGGCGCGGTGGAGACGGCGGCACCGGGCAAGGCCGTCGGGACGAGCGTCGGCGCGCCCGCAGGCCACGACGTGGTGACGGGGCATGCCGAGTTCACCATGGACACCCACATCGACGGCATGCTGCACCTGAAGGTGCTGCACTCGCCCCACGCACACGCCCGGATCCGCTCGATCGACAAGGGCGCGGCCCTCGCGGTGCCCGGCGTGCACCGCGTCTACACCTGGCAGGACGTGCCCCGCAGGCGCTTCACCACGGCGATCCACACCGACCACCTGGTCGACCCGGACGACACCCGCATCCTCGACGACACGGTCCGCTTCGCCGGCCAGCGCGTCGCCGCGGTCCTGGCAGACACCGTCGGTGCGGCCGAGGAGGGCTGCCGTCGTCTCGTCGTCGAGTACGAGGTGCTGCCGGCGGTGTTCGACCCCGAGGCCGCGATGGCCGACGGCGCACCTCAACTGCACGGCTCCCACGATCCGTTCGTCCGCGACCCCGCCCGCAACATCCTTATCGAACTCCACTCGCACATCGGCGATGTCGACGAGGGGTTCGCCGCGGCCGACGTGATCCACGAAGGCACGTACTTCTCCCCGCGGGTGCAGCACGCGCACCTGGAGACCCACGGTGCCATCGCCTGGATGCAGGACGGCAGGCTGAACGTCCGGACCAGTTCGCAGTCACCGTCGATCGCGAAGGTCAAACTGGAGTACCTGTTCGCGCTCCGCCCGGACCAGGTGAGGGTGTTCTGCAAGCGCGTCGGCGGCGGATTCGGCGGGAAGCAGGAGGTGATCGCGGAGGACCTGGTCGCGCTCGCCACCCTGGACACCGGGCGGCCCGTCTGCCTGGAGTACACCCGTGAGGAGGAGTTCACCACGGCCTCCCCGCGGCATCCGATGACCCTGACCGTCAGGCTCGGCGCGAAGGCCGACGGAACGCTCACCGCGTTCCAGGTGCGCAACGTGTCGAACACCGGCGCCTACGGCAACCACGGCGGCGAAACGCTGTTCGCGGGCGGAGCCGCCGTCATGATCTACCGCTGCCCCAACAAGAAGTACGACGGGTACTCCGTCTACACGAACACCGTGCCGAGCGGGGCGCTGCGCGGCTACGGCATGACACAGCCGGCGTTCGCCGTGGAGTCGGCGATGGACGAACTGGCCCGCGCCCTGCACATCGACCCGCTGGAACTGCGCCGGCGCAACATCGTGCGGCCGGGCGAACCCCTGGTCGCCCTGCACGACGGCCCCGACGACGTGGTCTTCACCGACGACGGGCTCGCCGAGTGCATCGACCTGGTGGGCGACGCCCTGGCCCGTACGGCCGGCCCGCCGTCCCTGGGCCCCGAGTGGCTCGTCGGTGTCGGCGTCGCGAGTTCCCTGCACGAGACCGCGCCCCCGACCGAACACCTCTCCGAGGCCTGGGTCACCCTCGGTGACGATCTCATCTACGAACTCGCCGTCGGGACCGTCGAGTTCGGGGAGGGAACCTCCACCGCGCATGTCCAGATCGCGGCCGGCCAGCTGGGCACGACGCCGTCCCGGATCCGCCTCGTGCAGTCGGACACCGACCGCACGGGATTCGACACCGGCGCCTTCGCGAGCGCGGGCCTCTTCGTGGCGGGCAACGCGGTCCTGCGGGCGGCGGGCGCCGTACGCGACCGCATCCTGGAGTTCGCCGCGAGACAGACCGGCGTCCATGTCGTGCTGTGCACGATGGACGACGACGGTGTCCGCTGTGGGGACCGGCGGGTGTCGCTGGCCGAACTCGTCGCCTCGGCCCGCAGGCGCGGCATCCGCTTCACCGCCGCGCGCAAGGCGTACGGCTCGCCCCGGAGCGTCACCTCCAACACCCAGGGGTTCCGGGTCGCCGTGCACCGTGTGACCGGTGAGATACGGATCCTGTACAGCGTGCAGGCGGCCGACGCCGGAGTGATCATCAACCCGGCGCAGGTCCGGGGACAGATAGAGGGCGGTGTAGCCCAGGGGATCGGCTTCGCGCTGACCGAGAACCACCACGTCGACGACAACGGCGTCATGGTCAACCCGAACCTCCGCAACTACCGCATCCCCACCTACGCCGACATCCCCCGCACCGAGGTGCTGCTGGTGGGCTCGGCGGACTCGGTGGGTCCCGTGCGGGCGAAGGGGATGGCGGAGTGCTGCATCAACCCGGTCGCCCCCGCGCTCGCGAACGCGGTGCACGACGCGACGGGCGTCCGCTACCGCGCCCTGCCGCTGACCCCGGAACGCATCTACGGCCGGCTCCCCGCGGAGCAGTCGGTGTCGGCAGGCTGAGCCACCATGAACGCCGAACGGAACCTCGCCGCCGCGGCGACGGCGATCATCGGTCAGAAGGTCCTGCCCGGGATGGAGCGGCAGTTCGAGTCCTGGCAGGAGGATCTCAACACCGCTGCCTCCTACTACCCCGGTTTCCTCGGCGCCGAGGTCTCCCCGCCGACCCGGCTGCAGACCGACTGGGTGGTCGTGTACCGGTTCGACTCGGTGGCTCATCTGCAGGCGTGGATCAACAGCGCGACCAGGCAGACCTATCTCGACGTCGGTGCCGGGTATTTCGACGGTCCGGCGACCCAACAGGTGGTCAGCAGCGGCACCCGGTCACTGGATCCGCTGGTCACCGTGGTGGTCACGCACCGCGTCCACCCGAACCAGGTCGACGACTTCCTCGACTGGCAGCGCCACATGGTCGAGGAGGAGAGCAGGTTCGAGGGGTTTCGCGGGACCGAGCTCTTCCGCCCCATCGAGGGACTCCAGGAGGAGTGGACCACGCTGTACCGCTACGACAGCGCCGAGCACCTCGACGCCTGGCTGACATCGCCCCAACGGCAGGAGGTGCTGGCCGAGGGCAAGAAGTTCAGCGACTTCGACCTGCGTACGATCGACAACTCGTTCGGCAGCTGGTTCGCCTTCGAGGGCAACGGCAAGGAGACACCACCGCCGCCCTCCGAGACCAGGACCTCCCTCGCCATCTGGGTCGGCCTCTACCCGACCGTCGTACTGCTGACCCTCGCGCTGTCCCCGCTGCACCTGCCGCTCTGGATCGGTCTGCTCGTGGGCAACCTGCTGTCGAGTTTCATCATGAGTTTCCTGACCATGCCCTACTACGTGAACCCGCTGCTCGGGCGGTGGCTGCGGCCGCCGCCGGAGGAACCGGCGAGGGCCGGCCTGCGTGGCCTCGGCATCGTCGTGGCGGCACTGGCCTGCTGGGCTGTCGTCTTCTACGTCGTCACCGTCCGAATCTGGACACTGCCCTGACCGGCGACACCGATCCGCAACCAGTTGGTCCATGAGCCGGTGGCCTGCCGTTGCTCTGTCGTTTGCGCAAGTCCGGAACCGTTAGACTCGCGACTCCCCGCCGCGAGCGTCACCGCTCGGTGACGGACCGTGAACGGCGGGCCTTCGAGCATCGGGGGATGCGTGACGGGTCCTGGACGGCCGCTGCCGGAGTTGAACGCGGTGTTCGAGCGGATGCTGGATCGGGCCCTGGGGCTCGAACAGGTCGCCGAGGCGATCGGCGGGGGCGTCGGTCCGCTCGGCTGTGAGGAGTTGCGAGACCGGGCGCTGCGGGCGCGGGCGGCCATCGTGGCGTTCGCGGACATCGAGTACCGCGCCTATCTCGAAGCCCTGGCCGCGGCCCGCGAGGGCGGGCCGCCGGCCACCGGACCGCCGGCTGCGGCCGTGAAACCGTCCGTGCTCCCGGTGCGCCTGTGGCGGGTGCCGGCGGTGACCGGGCTGGCGCTGCTGCTGTCCGGATTCGCCGCGCGTTGCTACGGCGGCCGCCCGCATGCCGGGGTCGGCCTGGTCGCCGCCGGGCTGCTGGTCGCGGCGATCGCCGTCGGAGCGGCCGTCGGCGATGCCGTGCGGGTCTCGGTGGCGGCGGCCCGGGGTCGCACCGAAGCCGAGCGCGATACGCCTTTGGATGCGACCGGGGCCCGGCAGACCTGGGAACTCGCTCTGCTGGAGCGGGGGATGGTCCCGTTCCTCCTCGGGCGCATCGAGGAGGAACGGATGGCGCAACGGGGCGAGCGCGTCGCGCGTTAGTCCTTCCGGACGTAAACGGTGGTCCGGACGTAAACGGTGGTCCGGACGTAAGCGGTGGTGCGGACGTAAACGGCAGTTCGGGCGCAAATGGCGGTCGCTACAGCGGTGTGGCCGCGTGGAGGAGCAACACCAGGGTGAGGGCCGAGTTGGCGGAGAACATGGCCGACAGCGCGGCGCCGGCGGTGGCGGTCCACAGGGCGAGTCCGGCGGTGGTGAACGGGGACGGCCAGTCGCGCAGGGCGGGCGGCGGGCCGAGCAGGGCCGCGACCCGGCGGGGGAGCGGCCCCGGTACGGCCAGGCCGGCGAGTGTGGGGGCGGGGGTGCCGCGGGAGACGAGGGCGGCCGTGCCGATCGCCCGGGCGACGGTTCTGCGACTGCCCACGGTCTGTGCCGCCTCCTCGTCCGCCCAGCGTTCCGCGCTGTAGGCGACAGCGGTCCGCAGCGGCAGCAGGAACGGGTTGGCGCGGGCGGCGAGCTGGACGGACAGCAGATGGCGGTGGTGCCGGGCGGTGAGATGGGCGCGCTCGTGTGCGAACAGGGCGCGGCGCTCGCGGGAGGTGAGGCGGGCGAGCATCGCCGTGGACACCACGATGCGGTCGCGCGGGCCGCCGGGCAGCGCGTAGGCGTAGGGCTGGGTGTCCGGCAGGACCGCGACCTGGGAACGCGGCAGGCCTGCGAGGGCCTGATGGGCCCGTCGCCGCACCCGGCGGTGACGCGCCAGCGCGCGTGCGCAGCCGGCCAGGACCGCGAGGAGCGCCGGGATGGCCGCTTTCCCGGCGATCTCGTGCCGCGGCACGCTCTCGCGCACTTCGGGGTCCGACCAGCCGTCCGGGAGCGGGTTGCCGGGCAGTTGCGCGGTGCCCACCACCATCAGCAGGGCCAGGCACACCGTGCTGCACAGGGCCATGACGGTGGCGACCGTGGTGAGCAGTACGGTCGCGGTGCGCGGGTGGAGACGCTGTTCGGCCAGCCGGGCGATCGGCCAGGCGGTCAGGGGCAGGACGAGCGGCAGAAGGACGAAGATGCCCACGGACGTGCTCAGTCCTCCCCGTCCGCGTCGCGCAACAGCCTGCGCAGCAGCTGCTCGTCGTCCTTCGGCAGGGTGGTGATGAAACTGGCCAGCACGGCCTGCCGGTCCTGCTCGCCGTCCAGGACCCGGCGTATCTTCAGCGCGGCGAGACCCGCCCCGTCCGCGGCCGGCGTCCAGAGGAACGACCGGCCCTCCCGCCTGCGGGTGACGGCGTTCTTCGCCAGCAGGCGGGCCAGCACCGTCATCACGGTGGTGTAGGCGAGGTCGGCGGCCAGCCGCTCCCGCACCCAGCCCGCGGTCACCGGACCCCCGGCGGTGTGCAGTGCGGTCAGCACCTGAGTCTCCAGTGCCCCTTGCGCCCTGCGCCGGCCACGCCGATCCGCCTCGACCACGCGCCCCCTCCCGTTCCGGCCGGTCCCCGCCCCGCTGCTCGTGCCGGGGAGTGTCACATCGTACAAAGCGGTGTTCGTCGCCCTGGCCGGCCAGGGCGACGAGTGCCGTGCCGCTGCGGTCCGTCCCGGCGTGGCGACACGCGTCGAGCGCCCGAGGTTGTAAGTTGCTTGTTTGCGCAACCCATAGCACAGTCATGAGGGTTGGCGAGAATCCCCGGGCAGCCGGCGAACTGGAAGGAGCTCGGCCGCATTGATCGCGAGAGACACGGAAAGCCGTCGCGGAGGACGCGTATGAGTACGTCCCTGGCCAAGGGCGGCAACGTCTCACTGAGCGGGCGGGCTCCCGGGCTGACGGCCGTGACGGTGGGGCTGGGCTGGCAGGCGGACACGGGCTACGACCTGGACGCCAGTGCCCTGTTGTGCGATGCCTCCGGCAGGGTGCCGTCCGACGACTGCTTCGTCTTCTTCAACAACCCGAGCAGCCCGGAGGGATCGGTCCGCCGTATCGCCGGCGGCAGCCCGGTCGACGGCGACGCTCAGCGGATCCAGGTCGACCTCGACCGGGTCCCCGGCCAGGTCGAGAAGATCGTCTTCCCGGTCTCGCTCTACGAGGGTGCGGCCCGCGGCCAGAGTTTCGGGCAGGTGCACCGCGCCCACATCCGCGTCCTCGACCGGGACTCGGGAACCGAACTGGCCCGCTACGACCTCGCGTCCGGCCGTCTCTCCGGTGAGACCGCGCTGGTCTTCGGCGAGTTGTACCGGCACGGCCCCGAGTGGAAGTTCCGCGCGGTCGGCCAGGGCTACGCATCCGGACTCGCGGGCATCGCCGCCGACTACGGCGTGGACGTCCTGCGCGGGACGACGCCCGGCCCGGCCGACCCCGGCGCTCCCGCTCCTGCGCCGCCCGTGGCCCCTGCCCCCACCGTCGTCCCGCCACCGCCGCCTCCGCCGGCCTACGCCCCCGCACCACAGCCCATCGGGAGTCCCGCCATGACCTGCTTCTTCGACCCGGCCCACGGCCCCGGCCAGACGACCGTCACCTGGTCCCCGCAGTGGGGTGTGCCGCGCCCGGTCCAGGCCTGCCCCGGATGCGCCCAGCGGGTGCAGACCACGCCGCCGCCGTTCTACACACCGCCTCAGCAGGGCTATCCGCAGACGGCGCCGCAGGGCTATCCCCAGCAGGGCTATCCCCAGCAGTACGGCTATGGGCAGCCGTACGGGGACCAGCACGACCACGGTCAACAGCAGGGCGGCGGGCGCCGGTTCGGTGCCGGTGCGCTGATCGGTGCCGGCGCGGCCGGTCTGGTCGGCGGCGCGCTGCTGAACGAGGCGTTCGACGACGACGAACCCGACGTGATCGTCAACAACTACTACGAGGAGTGACGGACCGGGCGGCTACACTGGGTCGCCGTACGGGTGTTGATCGTGACGCGCCGTGACAGCACAGGGAGGGGGCGGACCGTGGCGGGGAAGGCCGGTGGCGCCGAGGATCCCTCGGCAGAGGTACTGACGGACGCGGCAGCGGTGTTCGGACTGCTCGCGTCCTCGGCCCGGCTGCACCTCATGTGGGCGCTGGCCCAGGGCGAGAGCGATGTCACGCATCTGGCCGACCGGGTGGGCGGCGCGCTGCCCGCCATCAGCCAGCACCTGGCCAAGCTGAAACTCGCCGGACTGGTGCAGGCCCGCCGGGAAGGACGGCGGCAGATCTACTACATCGACGACCCGGACATCGTGACCGTCGTACGGGTCATGGTCGGCCAGCTGACCGCGCGTTCGCACCAAGTCCCCGCACCGGCACGCCGGTTGCACGGGACCGGTGGCTGAGACCACTGCGGCCTCGGGGCAGGGTGCCGAGTGCCCCGGCCCCATGGTCGTACCAGCCCCCGGAGCCGGCGAACCAGGGCCGGAGGCCGGCGTGCCGACGCTGCTCGCGGTGCTGCGACGTCTGGACAGCGGTCCACGCGGCCTGACGGAGGCCCAGGCCGAGGAGCGGCTGGCCCACTTCGGCGAGAACACGGTGCCGGCCGCCCACGAGGCGCCCTGGCCGCGGCTGTTCGTCCGCAGCCTGCGGGATCCCTTCACCGCGGTGCTGGGGTGCCTCGGGCTGGTGTCAGCGGCGGTCTCCGCCTGGGGGACGGCGTCGGTGATCCTGCTGCTGGCCGTCGTGAGCTGCGTGCTGCGGGCGACCGGCGAGCACCGGGCGGACCGGTCGATGAGCGGGCTGCGGGAGCTGGTGGCCACCACGGCCACCGTGCAGCGGCGCGCGGACGAGGGCGCGGCGCCGGGGACCCGTGAGATCCCTGTGGCCGACCTGGTTCCCGGAGACGTCGTCCGCCTCGGTCCGGGCGACCTGGTCCCGGCGGACGTACGGCTGTTGCGCGCGACGGGCCTGACCGTGCACCAGGCCGCACTGACCGGGGAGTCGGCCCCGGTCGGGAAACACGCCGATGACCTGACGGACGGGCGACGGGCCGGTGATCCGGCGGCCGGAACCGGTGACGGGGTCTTCGAGCAGCCGCAGTTCTGTTTTCAGGGCAGCAGTGTCGCGTCGGGCAGTGCCACGGCGGTCGTCATGGCGACGGGAGTCCGTACTCGGTTCGCTGCTGCCCGGGGTGGGACGGTCGGGTGTGCGGCGAGTGCGTTCGACCGTTCGGTGCACGGTATTTCCTGGATCCTGATCCGGTTCATGCTGCTCACCCCGCCTTTGGTCCTGATCGCCAATGCGGCCTTGCGTGATCGTGGCCTGGAGACGTTGCCGTTCGCGGTCGCTGTGGCGGTCGGGCTGACTCCGGAGATGCTGCCCGTTCTCGTGACCACGTGTCTGGCTCGCGGGGCTGCGTTGCTCGCCCGGGGCCATGGGGTGATCGTCAAGCGGCTCCCGGCGCTGCACGATATCGGTGCGATGGACGTGCTGTGCGTGGACAAGACGGGGACGCTCACCCAGGACCGTCCGGTGGTCGATCGTGCTCTGGGCCCGGACGGCCGGGACGATCCCGAGGTACTGAATTGGGCTGCTGTCAACGCCTGGTGGACCCTGCAACTCGCCGACCTGCCGAGCCCGGATGCCCTTGACGAGGCGATCCTGGACGCGGCGGGCGAGGACGACCTGATGGCGTACGACGGGGTCGCCGCCGTCCCGTTCGACCCGCTGCGGCGGCTGGCGACCGCGGTCGTCCGTACACCCGGCCGGCTGGGCAGGCACACCCTGGTTGTCAAGGGCGATGTGCAAGCGGTACTGGAGCGCTGTGTACTCGACGAGGATGAGCGGATCCGGCTGAGCGCTCTCGCTGCTTGCCAGGCTGAGGCGGGGTTGCGGGTGCTGGCGGTCGCCACCGCTGAACGTCCGGCCCGTACCCGTGACTACACGCCGGCCGATGAACGCGGCCTCGGATTCCTCGGCCTGGTCACTCTGCGGGACGCGCTCGCGCCCACGGCGGCCGAGGCGCTGGCGGTCTTTGCCGCGCGGGGTGTCACGGTGAAGGTGCTCACCGGGGATCATCCGGGGACCGCTGCCCGTGCCTGCCGTGATCTGGGCATCCCGGTGGCCGGGGACCAGGTGCTCACGGCGGGCCGTGTCGACGGTCTCAGCGACGCCGAACTTGCCGCTCTGGCCGGCCGTACGACGGTCTTCGCGCGCTGTACCCCCGAGCACAAGGCTCGGATCACCCGGGCTCTGCAGTCCGGCGGGCACACTGTCGGTTTTCTCGGTGACGGTGTCAACGACCTGCCGGCCCTGCGCGCGGCCGACGTGGGTATCGCTCCGCGTGAGGCCGCGGATGTGGCCCGTGAGACTGCCGATGTGGTGCTGGCGGAGAAGGATCTCACCGCGATCGCCCATGCCGTTACCGCGGGCCGGCGTGCGAGCGGCAATATCGCCACCTATCTGCGTATCACCCTCTCGTCCAATCTGGGCAATGTCATTGCCATGCTCTGTGCGGGTCTGCTGCTGCCGTTCCTGCCGATGCTCCCGGCTCAGGTCCTCGCCCAGAACCTGTGCTTCGACGCGGCCCAGCTCGCCTTCGCCTACGACCGCCCGAGTTCCTCGGTGCTGCGTCGGCCGACCGTGCTCAGGCCTGGTGATCTGCTGCGCTTCATCACCGGCTTCGGTGTTCTCAACGCCACTGCGGACCTGGCCACCTTCGGGGTCCTCGGGTTCGTCCTGCACGGCCTGGGGACGGCCACGGAACCGGCGTTCCACTCCGGCTGGCTCACGGAGAACCTCCTCACCCAGGCCCTGGTCATGCTCTTGCTGCGGCTCGGCCGGACCGGCGCGGAGGGCCGGCGGCCCGGTCCCGTGGCCCGCGCGGCGGCGGCGCTGGCCGTGATCGGGCTGCTGCTGCCGCCGTCACCGCTCGGGCCGCCGCTCGGCCTGACCGCGCTCCCGGCGCTCTACTACTTGCTGCTCATGGCTGTTCTCGTGCTGTACGCCGCTGGACTCCTGGTCGCCCGGGCATGCCGAGGGCGCCGGGAGGCCACCTGGTGAGCCGGCATCCGAAGCCCCTCGGACACAAGGCCGCCTCACACGGTTCTTAGTCCGGGTGCGGTAGAAGAGAGCAGGATCAGGGTGGGAGAAAGGGCGATAAATGTCCGATTCCCGGACATCGAAACACCGGCGCTGGCTCTCCGTGGCGGTCCTCGCCCTCGCGCTGTACGTCATCGTCCGGGCGGTGCACTCCCAGCAGGGCGCCGCGCCTCCTCCGGCCGGGGCCTCGACGGCCACCCCGTCCCCGTCGGCCGACGCCTCGACCTCCGCCGCCTCCCGGGCCACCGGATCGCCCACCCCGTCCGCCGCCACGGCCCCTTCGTACGATCCCGCCGACTACGCCACCCAGGTGCGCACTCGGGCGCGGCAGGCCGGTGTCAGCGCCCAGCTGCTGATGGCGATCCTCTACAACGAGGCGTACAAACCGCACGATCCGGCCTTCGAACGGGCCTGGCAGAAGCTCAAGCCGGACGCCGCCTTCGGTATCGCCAACATGCACCGGGCCACCTTCGACGAGGTCAGGCAGGGGCGGGACTTCGCGAACCGGAGCTGGGAGGACCTGCCCGACGACCGGGACCTGGCCATCGAGGCCGAAGCCTGGTATCTGCACGACCTGTCCGCACAACTGCCCGCCACCTGGCCCGCCTCGTACACCAGGAACGACCTGCTGGCCCTCGGCTACAACACGGGCCCGGCCAACATGCTCGCCTTCGCCCGCGGTGCCACCCCCGGCAGCCAGGCCCGGACCTACCTCGACGAACTGCACGCCGACTGGGCCAGGGCCGGAAGGGCCGTGGGGGCGGCGTGACCGAGTATGCGCCCACTGGGACTTGCGATATTGCGCAATAATGGAAGTGAGTGGGGCAGGGTTCTGAGGTCGGGGGAGGAAGGCGTGCATGCCGCACGGGGACATGAGGCGAGTGCGTGACACGAATCTGCGGCTGGGTGCTGCTCTGGCCGAGGTCGAGGGGCTCTATTCGGCACTGCTGAGAACGGCGTCACCCCGGCGCCGCCGACGGCTCCAGGCGGAACTGTCGCGGGCCGCGGGCCGACTCGCCGAACTGGCCGCGGTGTCGAAGGGGCGGCCCGAGGGTGCCGCGGTGCGGCGTTCGCGCTGGGGGCGGCGCCGGGTCCTGGCCGAACGCGGCGCGGCCTGGATCACCGCGAGATACGGGCGCGAGACGCGCTGAGGCCTGAGGGGGCGTTCGGAGGGTTCACCTCCGTCCGCCCCGTCACAGCCGTCGGTCACCAGGCGCGGTGAGCCGCCGCCGGGACCGTCAGGGGCTGGCGATGTCGAAGCCGTACCGCAGTGGCTCGCTGTCCACCGCGTAGTCACGGCGGTACACATACACCGCTTCCGCCCGCACGCCGTCCGGTGCGGTCTCCAAGCGGCAGGGGTACGTCACCTGGATCACCCGCGGCCGGTCGAGGACCTTCATCCGCAGGCTGTCCGCAGGGCCTCCGTCGAGCACCGCGGTCTCCCATCCCGTCACGTCGGCCGTCTCCTCGTTCGATGGTTGTCTGGACTCCTCAATACTTTAGAGGTTGCGCAACTGTAAGGACCATATGGTTCGCCGGGGCCGTGTTCCGGGGTGGAGGCGTGCGCGCCGGAGGGTGCAGGTGAACCGCCTACAGCGGGGCCGGTGAGGATGCGCCCGCAATCAGCAGGCGCGGCTTTCCGGTGCCGTCGGCGGGGACGCTCCACAGGTCGGTGCTCTTCACGTTGCCGCTGGTCGGCAGCGCGTAGGCGACCGTGCGGTTGTCGAGCCAGGTGGCCTGGTCGTCGACGCTGTGGCGTTCGGCCAGCGGTGTCTCGCGCAGGGTGCGCAGGTCGAGGACGTACTCGTGCCAGAGGTCGGTACGGGACAGCACCCGCTTCTTGAAAGCGACCCGGGTCCCGTCGGGGGAGAGCGAGGGGCACTCCACGTTCTCCACCAGCGTGGTGACGGTGCGCCGGGACAGTGAACCCCGCACCAGATAGGTCTTGTCGGCGGTGTTGAGGGTGGCGTAGAAGGTGTCGTCGTCGGAGGCGAAGGTGACGCCCCAGAAGTTGATGTCCGAGGCGTGGTAGGACTCGCCGTCCTTGATGACGGAGAAGGTCTCCAGGCTCGGCGTCAACCGCATGGTGCGGGTGTCCAGGATCGAGGTGCGGGTGGAGAAGAAGGCCGAGGAATAGGACTCGCCGGAGACGAAGACGGTCCAGGCGACGAAGCGGCCGCTGGGCGAGACCCGGGCCCGGCTGGGAGTGCCCGCGAGCGGGAAGGTGCGCTCGGTGCGCAGGTCGGCGTCGAGGAGCAGGGCGCGGTTGCTCTGCTTGAGGACGCCGGGGTTGGACTGGAGACAGACGCCGGTGCCGGCCGCCGCGTAGAAGCGGGCGCACTTCAGGGACGAGGCGGTGCGTGAGCCGTTCGGTTCCGTCGACGGGACCGAGGCGACCGCGGTGCGGTGCGGGCCGGGGGCCGCGTTGACGAACATCACGCGGCTCTTCTGGCCGAGCGAAAGCCTGCCCGCGCTGACCGTGGGGTCGCCCGCGTGCGGCTGGTCCGCCCGGTCCGCCCGGTCGGCGGCGTGCAGGACCACGCCGGTGCCCACGCCCGCGAGCACCAGGACCGCCGCGACGAGTACGAACAGACGGCGGCGCATGGATGTCATCTGGTTCCCCTGGTTCCCCGTGGTGTGCGGTGTGGCCTTCGGCCTGGTGTCCGGTGTGGGCGTGGTGGTCATCGGTGCCCGCCCGCCGGGCGCAGCACCATGCCCGCGACGGCCGCGCAGCAGAGCAGGCCGACCGCCGAACCGGCCAGCGCCGGTCCGTCGCCCCACATCGTCCAGGCGGCGCCGAAGGCCAGCGAGCAGCAGAACCGGGCCAGCGCCTGGCTGGTGCCGACGATGGCGAGACCGCTGGCGCGCAGCTGCTCGGGCACGACGGCGGCGAGGGCGGCCGGGAGCACCCCGTCGGTCGCCGCGTAGAACGTGCCGTGCAGGGCGAGGACGAGAGGAACGGCGACCGGAACCGCGGGCGCCCACAGGAGGAGGGCGTAGGCGGTGAGCAGCGCCGCGTGTCCGGCGAGGAACACCGTGCGCCGTCCGATGCGGTCGGCGAGCGAGCCGACGGGCACGGCCAGCAGCAGGAACACCACCGCGGTGCCCAGCGGCAGCAGCGTGAACCACTGCTCGCCGACGCCGGCCCGCCGCTGCAGGAGCAGATAGACGAAGGCGTCGCTGACCGTGGTCAGGCCGAGCAGCGCGGCACAGCCGGCGAGCGCGCGCAGCCGGGGGATGCGCAGCAGCGCGAATGCTTCGCGCAGGCGGACGGGCGGTTCGGCGTCCGGCCTGTTCTCTTCCTCGGTCCGGGACTGCTTCTCTGCGGCCCGGGTCTCCTTCGCCTTGCCGGGCACGAACAGCACCAGCACCAGTACGCCCAGCGCGGCGACACACGCGCTCACGCCGAACACCGCGTCGTACCCGTCGGCCGCCGCCCGCAGGATGAGGAAGGCCGCGAGGGGGCCGAGCATCGCGCCGGTGGTGTCCATCGCGCGGTGCACGCCGAAGGCGCGGCCCTGCTTCTCGGCCGGGGTGGACAGGGAGATCATCGCGTCGCGCGGGGCGGTGCGCAGGCCCTTGCCGGTCCGCTCCAGAGCGAGGACCGTGCCCAGCGTGCCGATGCTGCCGGCGAACAGGAGCAGCGGCTTGCACAGCGCGGACAGGCCGTACCCGAGCCCGGCCAGCAGCTTGTGGTTGCGGATGCGGTCGGCGAGGTGGCCGCCGGTGAGCTGGACCAGGGCGCTGACGCCGTTGTAGACGCCGTCGAGGGTGCCGAAGCCCAGCGGGCTGAAGCCGAGCGTGGTGACGAGGTAGAGCGGCAGGACGGCGGTGACCATCTCCGAGGAGATGTCGGTGATCAGGCTGACCGTGCCCAGCACCAGCACGACCGGGGCGACCCCGCGCCCCGGCCCGCGTCTTCGGTCCTGGCCGGGGTCCGCCTGGGCGGGCTGGGAACGGTCGGTGAGATACAAGACAGGAACTCCAGGTGCGGTGCGGTCAGTTCTGCCGGCTGCTCTCGTCCCGTAGCCAGGTGCCGAAGTCCTGTGCGCGGATGGCCTTTTCGGCCTTTCTGCGAGCGGCGAGCGCCGCCGCGACGAAGACCACCAGAGGCACCAAGAGCTTCGGTTCGCCGCGGAGCATCGCCTTCAGGTCGGCCTTGCCGGTGCGCGCAGAGGCGCCTTCCGGCCCCTGATGCTGCTCGACCTGGGCGGTGGAGACCGCGGCCCGCACCCGCCGCTTGATCAAGTCCTGCCAGGTGCGCGGCGGTTGGATCTCCACGCGGGCCGTGTCGACCACCCGCCGTTCCTCCGGCGTGAACGCGAGGGACGCGGCGAGGTCGTCCGCCATCAGCGGCGGCAGCGCGGCGATCCGGGCGTGCCCGGCCTTGGAGACCGCGATGACACCCCGGCCGAACAGCCCTTCGCGTACGGCGGGCAGCCGCTGCCAGACCTGGTAGTAGGCGCGCACCCGCCAGGAGCAGGCGGACAGCGGGATCCGCCGTTCGGGGGCGGTGGCGAGGACGCCGGAGGTCTCGTCCTCCAGGGGCTCCGTCAGTGCCCGCACGTCGGCGTCCGTGATCACGACGTCGGCGTCCACGTAGAGGCGCGGGAAGCCGCGCGCGTGATCGTCGCCGGCCCGCAGCGCGGCGTGCTTGGAGGGCACGGGGATCTCCACCACGCGCACGCGCGGGCCGCGGGCGGCCGCGATCCGGGCGGTGTCGTCCGTGCAGCCGTTGCACACGACCACGATGTCGGTGCCGGTGTCGTCCGCGGGGTCCTCGTGGTCCCCGGGAGCGGAATCGGCCAACAGTGAGTCGAGGAGCCGGCCGATGACTCGGGCCTCGTTGTGGGCCGGGATCACGATGCTGGTCACGGGGGCAGTATGCCGTCGGCGTCACTATTGCGACATGTGTTTCGTCCAACTGTTCCCGAGACTGCGCCGCGTGGTCTAGATTGATGGCCGCCGGACCGGTTTGGGTGGGGAACTCGTTCTTGACTGCACGTCACGGACCGGCAGTTGAACGGATCTGAACAATCGGAAGAACCAGTACGTACCAGCATGCCGGGGGCATGAGGCGGTTGGGGAACCGCTGAAGCTCCCTCGCTTTCCAGTGCCGCTGTGACAGGGCACCTCGGTCAGGGCTAGCCGCGCATGTGGTGGGGGGCGCATGACCATTGAGGTCACGCATGAGCAATCGGTTGTGGAACGCAGCAATCCCCATGGCCGCCGAAGACGTTGGGAACGGAAGTACCGCATCGTCCTACTGGTCGCGGACGGCCTCGCCGCCGTCGCCGCGGCTTTCCTGATCCACGCGGCGTACGGCCGCTGGGCGGTGGCCCTGGTGCTGCCCCCGACCTGGATCGTGGCCATGCTGGTCCACCGTTCCTACGACCGCAGCACACTGGGGCTGGGGACCGAGGAGTACCGACGGGTGCTCCGTGGGGCCGTCGCGCTGCCGGCGCTGGCCGCCCTCGCGTACTGGCTGTTCACCCAGGATTCGGACCTCCTCCATGACATGATCATGGCGGCTGCACCCGCTGCCGTGATCGCCCTCGCGATCCGGTACACGCTGCGCCGCCGGCTGCACCGGCGCTGGGCCCGCAGCCGGGACGGGAGCGCGACGCTCCTGGTCGGGCCGTCGCACGGCATCGTGGAGCTGGTCGCGGTGCTCAGACGCGGCGGCACCCCGAAACTCCAGGCCGCCGGCGTGTGCCTGACCGACCCCGAGAACGCCCCGCAGATACGCAAGTTGGGGCTCCCCGCTCTCGGTGGCGTCGGCGGCATGAACGACGTCGTTCGGGCCCTCGGCATCAACACCGTGGTGGTGCTGCCCGCGCCCGAGTTCGACGCCTCCGTCCTGCGCCGGATGTCCTGGACGGCCGCCGTGCAGGGCGTCGACTTCCTGCTGGCCCCCGTGCTGACCGACGTGGCCGCCGCCCGGCTGGCGGTACGGCCCACCAACGGGGTGCCGCTGGTACGGATCAAGCCGCCGAACCTCTCCCGGATCTCGCGGCTGCCCAAGGAACTGCTGGATCGTTCCCTCGCGGCGCTGCTGCTGCTCCTCCTCGCGCTGCCGATGCTGCTGATCGCCCTGGTCGTCCGGCTGGACAGCAGCGGCCCCGCTCTGTTCCGGCAGCAGCGGGTGGGCCGGTACGGCGACCACTTCACCATGCTGAAGTTCCGTACGATGCGGCCCGATTCGGAGGCCTTGCGGGCGGAACTGGAGCACCTCAACGAGAACAGCGACGGGCTGCTGTTCAAGGTGAAGGAGGACCCGCGGATCACCCGGGTCGGCTCGTTCCTGCGCCGCAGCTCGCTCGACGAACTCCCGCAGCTCCTCAACGTCGTCAAGGGCCAGATGTCGCTCGTCGGGCCCCGGCCGCCGCTGCCCGAGGAGGTCGAGGAGTACACACCGGACATCAAGCGCCGGCTGCTGGTCAAGCCCGGTCTCACCGGGCTGTGGCAGGTCAGCGGACGCTCCGACCTGCCCTGGGACGAGGCGGTTCGGCTCGATCTCGGATACGTGGACAACTGGTCGATGGGCCTTGACCTGTCGATCCTGGCGCGCACCGGGGCCGTGGTGGTGCGCGGAACGGGGGCCTACTGATGGACCACAGGAAGAGGAAGACAGTGACGCAGGAGCCGTTGGGGGTCGCGGTCGTCGGGGCCGGCTACTGGGGTCCCAACCTCGTACGCAACTTCCAGGCCAGCGACCGCTTCCGACTGCGGTGGCTGTGCGACCTCGACGTGGACCGGGCCCGGCGGGTCCTCGGCGGCTACTCGACGGTCGAGGCCACCGCGGACTACGCGGCCGTCCTCGCCGACCCGACCGTCGCCGCCGTCGCCGTGGCCACACCCGCCGGCACCCACCTCGACATCGCCCTGGCCGCCCTGCGCGCCGGAAAGCACGTCCTCGTGGAGAAGCCCCTCGCGGCGACCTATGCCGACGGGATGCGTCTGGTCACCGAGGCCGAGGAACGCGGCCTCACCCTGATGTGCGACCACACCTACTGCTACACGCCCGCGGTGGGCCGGATCCGTGAACTGGTCCGCTCCGGCGAACTCGGCGAGATCCACTTCGTCGACTCGGTCCGCATCAACCTCGGGCTCGTCCAGAAGGACATCGACGTGCTGTGGGACCTCGCCCCGCACGACCTGTCGATCCTCGACTTCATCCTCCCGGACAATGTCGAACCGGTCGCCGTCGCCGCCCACGGAGCCGACCCGATCGGCGCCGGACAGGCCTGCATCGCCTATCTGACGCTCCAGCTCAACACCGGCGCCATCGCCCACGTGCACGTCAACTGGCTCTCCCCGACCAAGGTGCGGACCACCATGGTGGGCGGCTCCAAGCGCACCCTGCTCTGGGACGACCTCAACCCCCTGCAGCGGGTCTCGGTCTACGACCGGGGCGTGGACATGGCCGCACCGCAGGAGATCGGCGCGGACGAGCGCCGGGAGATGCTCATCTCGTACCGCTCCGGGGACATGGTCGCGCCCGCGATCGGCGAGAAGGAAGCGCTGCGCAGCATGGTCGACGAATTCGGCGACGCGATCGGACAGGGCCGGGCGCCGCTCACCGACGGCCGGGCGGGCCTCAGGGTCCTGGACATCCTTGAGGCGGCGTCGCGAAGCCTTGAGTTCAAGGGCGCGGTCGTCGGTCTGCGCGCCGGACGTTGAGCAACCAAACCATCGAGAGGGCACAGCAGTTGAGCAGCGTACGAGGCAAGAAGATCCTGGTCACCGGGGGAGCGGGCACCATCGGCTCCAATCTGGTCGACCTGCTGGCCGAGGGCGGCGCCCGCGAGATCGTCGTACTCGACAACTTCGTGCGCGGGCGGCGGGCCAACCTCGCCCAGGCCCTGCCCAGTGGTGCCGTGGAGATCGTCGAGGGCGACGTCCGGGACGCCGACACCGTACGGAAGGTCACCGAGGGCGCCGACCTGGTGTTCCACCTCGCCGCGATCCGCATCACCCAGTGCGCCGAGGAGCCCCGGCTCGCCAACGAGGTCCTGGTCGACGGCACCTTCAACGTCCTGGAGGCGGCGGCCGCGGCCGGGGTCGCCAAGGTGGTCGCCTCGTCCTCGGCGTCCGTCTACGGCATGGCCGAGGCCTTCCCGACGACCGAGCGCCACCACCCGTACAACAACGACACCTTCTACGGTGCCGCGAAGGCCTTCAACGAGGGCATGCTGCGCAGCTTCCACGCCATGTACGGCCTGGACTACGTGGCCCTGCGCTACTTCAACGTCTACGGCCCCCGGATGGACATCCACGGCCTCTACACCGAGGTGCTCATCCGCTGGATGGAGCGCATCGAGGCGGGCGAGCCGCCGCTCATCCTCGGCGACGGCACCCAGACCATGGACTTCGTCGACGTCCGCGACATCGCCAGGGCCAACGTCCTGGCCGCCGAATCGGACCTCACCGACGAGGTGTTCAACGTCGCCAGCGGTACGGAGACCTCGCTCAAGGAACTCGCCGAGGGCCTGCTGGAGGCGATGGGGGCCGAAGGGCTGGAGCCCGAGCACGGGCCCGCCCGCACCGTGAACTCGGTGGTCCGCCGGCTCGCGGACACCTCGCAGGCCGCCGAACGGCTCGGCTTCACGGCCGAGATCGACCTGCGCACCGGACTGCGCGACCTGGTCGAGTGGTGGCGCGCGGAGCGGGAGGCGGCCAAGTGAGCACCGACCGCATCCCGGTGATGATCCCCTGGCTCGGCGAGGAGGAGGCCCAGGCCGCCTCCGAGGCCGTGCTGTCCGGGTGGGTCGCCCAGGGCCCCCGGGTCGCCGCCTTCGAGAAGGCCTTCGCCGAGCGGGTGGGCGCCGAGCACGGCATCGCCGTCAGCTCGTGTACGACGGCCCTGCACCTGTCGCTCGTCGCCCTGGGCATCGGCCCTGGCGACGAGGTGGTGGTGCCCTCGCTGTCGTTCATCGCCACCGCCAACGCCGTACGGTACGTCGGCGCCGAGCCGGTGTTCGCCGACGTCGACCCGGCCACCGGCAACCTGACCCCGGCCACCGTGAACGCGGTCCGCACCCCTCGTACCGAGGCCGTCCTCGCCGTCCACCAGGGCGGTGTCCCGGCCGATGTGCACGCCTTGCGCGCAGCCTGCGCAGACTGGGACCTGCCCCTGGTCGAGGACGCGGCCTGCGCCATCGGCTCCACCGTCGGCGGCAAGCCGGTCGGGCATGGTGCGCTGCTCGCCGCCTGGTCCTTCCACCCCCGCAAGCTCGTCACCACCGGCGAGGGCGGCATGATCACCACCGACGACGCCGAGTGGGCGGCCCGGCTGCGCCGGCTGCGCGAGCACGGCATGAACGCCTCGGCCGCGGACCGCCACGCCAGCAACAGGCCGGTCCTGGAAAGCTACTTGGAAGTCGGCTTCAACTACCGGATGACGGACGTCCAGGCCGCCATCGGCCTGGTCCAGCTCGGCAAGCTCGACGCGATGATCGCCCGCCGCCGCGAACTGGCCTCTCGCTACGACGCGTTGCTGCACGACGTCCCCGGCCTCACCCCCGTACGCGACCCCGCGCACGGGCAGAGCAACTTCCAGTCGTACTGGCTGCTGCTGGACGAGGACTTCCCGGTCGGCCGGGACGACCTGCTCGCCGCGCTCTCCGAGGCGGGTGTCTCCGCCCGGCGCGGGATCATGGCCGCGCACCTCGAACCCGCCTACGCGGACCACCCCCACGCACCGCTCCCGGTCACCGAGCGCCTCACCCGCGACTCGCTGATCCTGCCCCTGTTCCACACCATGACCGAGGCGCAGCAGGACCGCGTCGTGACGGCACTGCGCGAACAGGCCCGAAGATGAACGAACTTGTCATCATCGGCGCGGGCGGCTTCGCCCGGGAGACCGCGCAGGCCGTGGCGGACGCGGGCGAGTGCAAGCTGCTCGGGCACCTGGACGACAACCCCGCCCTGCACGGCACCGACGTGGACGGCGTGCCGGTCCTCGGCGGCTGCGACCTGGTCCACGAGCTGCCCGGGGCGCGGGCGGTGATCTGTGCGGGCAATCCCCGGGACTACGCGGCCCGCGCCCGGCTGGTCCGCAGGCTGGGCCTGTCCGACGACCGCTACGCCACGGTCGTCCATCCGACGGCGGCGGTGTCCGCGACCTCCCGGGTCGGCCCCGGCTCGGTCCTGCTCGCGCACTGCGTGCTGACCGCGGCCGTGCGGGTCGGCGCGCATGTCGCCGTGATGCCGCACGTGGTCCTCACCCATGACGACGTGGTCGAGGACTACGCCACGCTCGCCTCCGGCGTCCGCCTGGGCGGGGGAGCGCGGCTGGCCCAGGGCGCCTACGTCGGCTCCGGAGCGCTGGTCAGGGAAGGTACGACGGTCGGCGCCTGGTCGCTGGTCGGGATGGGGAGCGCCGTGCTCGGCGATGTACCGCCGGGCGAGGTCTGGGTGGGGAGCCCGGCCCGACGGCTGCGCGCGGCGGACGAGCCCGCGCTGGAACAACTGGCGACACGAACAGTGGGGGGACCGCTGACATGAACCAGATTCCACTCGTGGACCTCAAAGCGGCCCACGCGGAGGTCGCCGACGAGGTACGGGCCGGATTCGACAGAATCCTGGCCGGCACCGCGTTCATCGGCGGCGACGAGGTGCGCCGGTTCGAACGCGAGTACGCGGAGTTCGGCGGTGTCGCGCACTGCGTCGGCGTCGCCAATGGCACCGATGCCGTCGAACTCGCCCTGCGCGCCAGCGGGGTCGGGGTCGGCGACGAGGTCGTGGTGCCCGCCAACACCTTCATCGCCACCGTCGGCGCGGTGGCCAGGATCGGGGCGCGCCCGGTCCTCGCGGACTGCCTGCCCGACAGCCACCTGCTCGACCCGCAGGCCGCGCTGGACGCGGTCGGCCCGGGCACCCGTGCGGTCGTCCCCGTCCACCTCTACGGGCAGCTGGCCGACGTCACGGCGCTGACCGGGCAACTCCCGGACCACGTAAGGGTCGTGGAGGACGCCGCCCAGTGCCAGGGGGCGACCCGCGACGGTCGCACCCCGGGCGGCGGAGGCATCGCGGCCACCAGCTTCTACCCGGGCAAGAACCTCGGCGCCTACGGAGACGCGGGCGCGGTGCTCACCGACGACGAGGAACGCGCCGACCTGGTGCGGGCGATCGCCAATCACGGCGGGGTCGCCAAGTACCGCCACGACGTGCCCGGTTTCAACAGCCGCCTGGACGGGCTGCAGGCCGTCGTCCTGCGGGCGAAACTGGCCCGGCTGGCGGACGGCAACGCGGCCCGCCGGGCGGCCGCGGCCCGTTACGACGCGCTGCTCGCCGATCTGGCGGCCGCGGGCCGGGTCGTGCTCCCGGCCACGGCACCCGGCAACGTCCACGTCTGGCACCTGTACGTCGTCCAGGTCGCCGACGCCGACCGGGACGACATCGTCGGCAAGCTGGGCGCCGAGGGCATAGGCGCCGGGGTGCACTATCCCGCCCCGGTCCACCTGACCCCGGCCTACCGCCGACTCGGTTACGACCGGGGCGACTTCCCGAACGCCGAGAAGGCGGCGGACCGGATCCTGTCGCTGCCGCTCTACCCGCAGATCACCCCTGACCAGCAGCAGCGCGTCGTGGACGTATTCGCCGACGCACTCCGCGGCTGACCGGCACCCGCTTCAAGCGCCACCCCCCGCATCACCTCGACCCATGGGTCGGCCCTGCACAGCACCGCTGAGAGGTACTCATGAGAAAATGGAGCAGACGGATCCGGGGCGGGCGCCTCGCCGTCGTAGTGGCATTGATTTTGGCGGTGCTCCCGCTGGCCGGGTCCGCGCAAGCGGCGTCCGATCCGTGCGGATCGGGCTCCAACCCGATCGTCTGTGAGAACTCCAAGACCGGCAGTCCCAAGACCGACTGGTTCTCGCCCAACGCCTACGGTGACATCAAGGGCTTCACCACCAAGGAGAGCGTCCAGGCCGGGGACACCGTCCAGTTCAAGGTCCAGTCGCCGGTCTCGTACAACATCCAGATCTACCGGCTCGGCTGGTACGGCGGCGACGGCGCGCGCCAGATGTCCACCGCGGCCCAGGCGGCCGTGACCTATCCGGCCAACTTCACCTCCAAGCCCGCCAGTTGTACGACCAAGAGCACGACCGGCCTGGTCGACTGCGGCAACTGGCCGGTGACTGCTACCTGGACCGTGCCCAGCGACGCCGTGTCCGGCCTGTACATCGCGAACCTCACGCAGACCGACGGCGACGGCCTGATGCCGTACCCGTTCGTCGTCCGCAACGACTCCAGCACGTCCAACATCGTCGTACAGACCAGCGACCAGACCTGGCAGGCGTACAACGACTACGGCGGCCAGGACCTGTACGGCGGCACCGGACCCGCGCCCGACGGCCGTGCCTACGAGGTCAGTTACAACCGGCCGCTGGACATCGGCGGCGACAACGGCATCTACGGCTCCGAGTACATGATGCTGTCCTGGCTGGAGCGCAACGGCTACGACGTCACCTACACGTCCGGCGTGCAGGTGTCGTCGTCGAGCGGCGCCACCCAGCTGGAGAAGCACAAGGTCTACATGTCGTCCGGCCATGACGAGTACTGGACGCAGAGCCAGTACTCCAACGTCCTGGCGGCCAGGAAGGCCGGCGTACGGGAGGCCTTCTTCAGCGGCAACGAGGTCTTCTGGAAGACCCGGCTCGCCCCGAGCATCGACGGCACCAGCACGGCCGACCGCACCCTGGTCTGCTACAAGATGACCAAGATGGCGCAGGGCAACGGGATCGCCGATCCCAGCGGCGTCTGGACCGGCACCTGGATGGACCCGGCCAGCACCAACTACGGACAGTCCTACCAGCCGCCGAACATCCTCACCGGCTCCATGTTCACGGTGAACGGCTACCGCAGCGACGCCATCACGGTTCCCGGCTCGTACGGCAAGAACCGCATCTGGCGCAACACCTCCATCGCGAACCTCAGCTCCAGCCAGACCGCGACCTTCCCGACGGGCACGCTCGGCTACGAGTGGGACAGCGACATCGACAACAGCACCAGACCCGCCGGAGCGATCGACGTGTCGTCCACGACGGTCGACATCGCGGACGGCAAGCTCCGCCAGGACTGGGGCAACATCTACGGCAACGGGACCGCGACCCACAACCTCGTCGAATTCCGCGACCAGGACTCCGGGGCCCTGGTGTTCGGGTCGGGGACCGTGCAGTGGTCATGGGGCCTGACCAACGTCCCCACCTACAACCCCGACGACACGGTGGTCACCGAGGATTCCCGGATGCAGCAGGCGACGGTGAACATCCTCGCCGACATGGGCGTCCAGCCGCTGACCCTGCAGAGCAACCTCGTCGCCGCCTCGGCCTCCACCGACACCACCGGACCCACGATCACCGTGACCAGCCCGAGCTCCGGGGTCACCGTCCCGGCGCTGAAGGCTGTCACCATCAAGGGCACCGCTGCCGACTCCGGCGGTGTGGTCGCCCGCGTCGAGGTGTCCACGGACGGCGGCACCACCTGGAACGCCGCCACCGGTCTGACGTCCTGGAGCTACAGCTGGACCCCGACCACCCCGGGCTCCGCGTCCATCAAGGTCCGCGCGGTCGACGACAGCGTCAACATCGGCGCGGTCACCACCATCCCGCTGACGGTCGGCCCCCAGGCCTGCCCCTGCACCATCTGGCCCGCCTCGGCCGTGCCCGGCACCGTCAACGCCGGCGACGGCGGCTCGGTGGAACTCGGCGTCAAGTTCCGTACCACCGTGGCCGGTTCGGTCACCGGGGTGCGCTTCTACAAGTCGCCCGTCAACACCGGCACCCACATCGGCAGCCTGTGGACGGCCTCCGGCACCCGCCTGGCCACCGGCACCTTCACCGGTGAGACGGCCTCCGGCTGGCAGCAGCTGAACTTCTCCACCCCGGTGACCGTCAAGGCCAACACCACCTACGTCGCCTCGTACTTCGCCCCCAACGGCGGATACTCCTACGACCCCTCCTTCGCGAGCGGCGGCGCCGGCCTGGCCCCGCTGACGGCCCTCCAGACCGGCGTCGACGGCGGCAACGGCGTCTACCACTACGGTTCGACCAGCGCCTTCCCGTCCTCGCAGTCCTCGGGCAGCAACTACTGGGTCGACGTGGTCCTCGACACCTCGACGGCCAGCACCACCCCGCCCACCGTCTCCTCGCTCTCCCCGACGTCCGGGGCGACCGACGCGTCGATCACGGCGCCGGTGTCGGCCACCTTCAGCTCGGCCCTCGACACCGACAGCGTGACGTTCACCGTGAAGGACGCGAGCGGCAACACCGTGCCCGGGGCCGTCACCTTCCCCGCGTCGAACAAGGCGACGTTCACACCGTCGACGGAGCTGGACCTGCACACCGCGTACACCGCGTCCGTCCAGGCCTCCGACGTGTGGGGCAACGCCATGACGGCCCCGGTGACCTGGTCGTTCACCACCAGTTCCACACCGCCCGCGGTCACCTGCCCCTGCTCGTTGTGGGGTACCTCCACCACGCCCGCCACGACCGACATGACCGCCGACCCCAACTCCGTGGAGCTGGGCACCCGGTTCACGTCCTCGGCGGCCGGCTGGGTCACCGGAGTCACCTTCTACAAGGGCACCGGCAACACGGGCACCCACACCGGCAGCCTGTGGACCGACGACGGCACGCTGCTCGCCAGCGGCACCTTCACCAACGAGACGGCCTCCGGCTGGCAGACGCTGACCTTCGCCACCCCGGTGGCGATCACCGCCGACACCGCCTACGTCGTCTCCTACCACGCGCCGAACGGCAACTACGCGGTGGACGGCGGCTACTTCGCGGCGGCCCACAAGTCCTATCCGCTGACGGCCACGGCCGACACCACCACCCACCACAACGGGCTCTACAAGTACGGCAGCGGCCCGGCGTTCCCCAACGGTTCCTACGGATCCTCGAACTACTGGGTAGGCCCCGTCTTCACCGCCGACGACCCGAGCGCGTCCCTGGCGGCGTCGGTCACCGCCTCGGAGGTGACCGCGTCTTCGGTGGCGCACACCGCCGACGCGGCGAGCGCCCTCGTCCTGGACGTGCCCGCCAAGGCCGCGGTGTCGTCCGTGGACGCGACCGTGACCGTCCTGGAGGGATCCCAGGCGGCCAGGAAGCTCCATGTCACGGCCGTCGTCTCCTACAACCGGGCGACCCACAGGGCCACCGTGCACCTGTCCGCCCCGCTGCCGGACGGCACCCGGTTCAAGGTCACGGTCACGGCGAAGGACAAGCACCACGACACGGTGAAGTCCGACAGCTGGACCCTGACGAGCAAGACCACCTTCAAGAAGCAGAAGAAGAACTGACCCGTCCCCACACACCGTCGTGGGGGGGGGGGCGGGCCGGGCCCCCCCCCCCCCCCGGGGTGGGGTGCCCCCCCCAATACACCCGGGGGTGTGTTTTTGCCCGCGAAAAATAACGCCCAATA
>NZ_JBIWOA010000034.1:0-117183 GCF_044767525.1 Streptomyces sp. NPDC101234
GGCGAAGCTGCCCCAGCTGCCGTTGATCGCACCGCCCGGGGCCCGTGCCTCGTACAGCCAGGCCGGTTACAACCTGGCCGGGCGGATCGTCGAGAAGGTCACGGGCCTGCCCTTCGAGCAGGCCATGGCCTCGCTCGTGCTGGAGCCGGTGGGCCTTGCGGACACCGTGTACGGCCTGTCCGAGGTGATGGTCCGCAAGTTCGCCGTGGGCCACAACCGCGGCGACGACGGCGAACTGCGCCCCGCCCGGCCCTGGGGAGCGTTCAGGGAGGGCGCGCGCGGCGACAACCCCGGTGGCGGCCTCGCCTCCTCGGTGAGCGACCTGCTGCGCTGGGCACGGTTCCAACTCGGCGACGGCGAGGGCGTGTTGCCCGCCGCGGAGCTGCACCGCATGCGGGAGCAGACGGTCGAGCTGCGCGCCAGCACGCTCGGCGACGGCTTCGGCATCTGCTGGTTCCTGCACGACCTGGACGGCGTCCAGGGGATCGGCCACGGCGGCTCGGGCAACGGCCAGTTCGCCGAGCTGCTCATCGTGCCCGAGCGCAACTTCGCCGTGGTCTCCCTGGCCAACCTCGGCCCGGACGGCTACCCCTTCAACCAGTCCGTCGTACGGTGGGCCCTTGAACACTGCCTCGGAATCGTCGAGAAGACGGTGGAGCCGCTCCCCTACGACGAGGGACAGGCCCGACAGGTCGTCGGCCGCTACGAGATCGACGCCATAAACCTCGACATCGCCTCCGACGGCACCCGTCTCACCCTGGCGGTCGGGATCAAGCCGGAGATCCGCGAGGCATCGGACGAGGAAATGCCCCCCGACCACCCGGCCGCGGACATCGGCTTCCTCCCCGGCGACGACGAGTACATCATCACCGAAGGCGGCCTCAAAGGGCAGCGCGGCTACTTCTCCCGTGCCGCAGACGGCGCGGTCACAGGCGTCGACCTCGCCGGCCGGCTCTTCAAGCGGGTGGCGCAGGCATCCTGATCCGATGCAGGCCGGGGCGATCCCACGAGGCCGCCCCGGCACGCAGAACCGACGACGGCCGGTTCACGGACACGGCCCGTCTCTGCCGCGCCGGCCCCGCACCGCGAAGTGCCGCCAGGGCGAAGCCGTCCGTGTCAGCCCTCGAAGCCCTGGTCGCGCAGGATCCTGTCGATGCGGGTGCGGTGGGCCTCCTCCCATGCGTCGAGGGTCTCGTCGGCCTCCGCGGCCAGTCTGGCCCGGGCGGCGGACAGGGTCTCCCGTGCGCGGGCGGACGGGACCACCACCACGCCCTCCTCGTCGGCGACGACGATGTCGCCGGCGTTCACCGTGACTCCGGCGCAGCGCACTTCGGCGTTGAGCGGCGCGATGGCCTTCTTGCTTCCGGGAACGGGGATCACCCCCCGGGCGAACACCGGGAAGCGCAGGTCCCGGACCTCGGCGAGGTCGCGGATCAGACCGTCGGCGACAAAGGCCGCGACGCCGCGGCGCTGCGCCACGGCGCACACGTTGCCGCCGGCCAGCGCGTAGTCCAGGTCACCCGACTCGACGACGATGACGGCGCCCGGGGCGGCGCGGTGGATGGCTGCGTGCAGCATGAGGTTGTCGCCGGGAGGACACCTGACGGTGAACGCGGGTCCGGCCACGCGTGGCACCGGCGACCACAACGGGCGGATGCCGATGTCCATGACCTGCTCGCGGCCCAGGACATCGGCGAGGGTGGTGGTCGGAACGTCCGCGAACGGGGAAGCGACGGCTTCGGTGGCGTCTGCCATGACTCCTGTGTCCTCCAACGTGGCTGTGCGGCCGCGTCCTTCCCCGGCTGCAGAAGTGCTGCACCCAGGTGGCGCCGCCGTCCGGCGTCGACAGTACGGTGCCCCCGTCGCGCACCGTTCACCAGTGCCGGCCCGGGGTGGGGAGTCGCGCGACGGCGTGGCCTCACGCCCCGGTCATACCGCCACCGGTGAGGCCTGGAACCAGCGCCGGGACCCAGAAGACGGCGGCGGCCAGGGCGATCGAGGCGATTCCCACGGCACGGGCCACCAGACGGCCCGCCGGAGCCAGCTTCTCGGTGGTGATCACGGCGGCCACCACCGCCATGGCCCACAGGTTCATCGCACCGAACGCCGCCAGCACCACCATCAGCGACCAGCAGCAGCCCAGGCAGAAGGCCCCGTGGTGGGCTCCGGCACGCAGATCGCGCGAGGGCCCCGGGTACGAGGCGTAGCGCAGCATCAGCCCGATCGGCGAGCGGCACTTCGCCAGGCAGCGGTCCTTGAGGGGCGTGAGCTGGTAGCCGCCGTTGACCGCGAACACGGCCGCGGCCACTGCGGTCCCCGCCGACGCGGAGAGGCCGGCCGCCCGGCCCAGACCGACCGCGAGCCCGTACGCGGGGATTCCGGCCGCGGCCCAGACAAGCAGGTAGGCGATCGTGAAGACGACCATGCGCGCGGCCCGGTGCACGGTGATGGTGCGTGCGTACAGCGCGGCGACGGGCGCCGTGGCGGGCAGCATCATCGCGGCCATCATCAGCGTCCACACCGCCAGGAAGGCCGGCAGACCCAGGCCCATGGTGCCCGGCATCGCCTGCATACCGCCCCAGCGCGTCACCACCCCGATCCAGGCCGCAGCGGCCGCGACCAGCAGCAGTCCGGCGGGCCCCGCCGTGCGGCGGACGGCGACCGGCCGACCGGTCACGCGGACCACGCGAAGGGCGCCGAATGTCCGTTGCCGCCGGAGAAGTCCCAGGACCGGCCGTACACGCCGTCGCCGGCCGCCCGGGTGGAACGGGCGATGGTCAGCGTGCTGTTCACCGGGTGGAACATGCCGGTCAGACCCATGACCGGACCGTCCTCGCCGAACTGCGGGGCGACCTGGTCCTCGATCTCGATGTCGATGGCGTCGCCCACCCGCGCGGCATGGCGGCGGCCGTCGTCGCGGTAGTCGATGGGCACGCGCTCCACGCCGAGGACCTCTCCGATGAGCGGAGTGAGCGCCGCCATCGGCCCGCCGGCCTGGCCGGAGAAGACCCTGCCCAGCGCCTCCGCCTGGCCGTCGTCGGCCGAAGCGTCGAGGTACAGCGCCACCTGCCAGCCGCCCTCGGCCATCACCCGGGGCGCGTCGATGAAGACGGCGACGCTGCGGTCGGAGACGTCCACACCGTCCACGCTCCCGCGGTCCACGTGGAACGCGAAGGTCACCTGGCAGCGCTCCTGGTCGGCCGGGGCGGTGAGGCCCGAGGTGGTGCAGGGGCACACCACGTCGCAGTTGCAGCTCTCCAGATACGTGCCGCTCAGATTCCAGGGCATGGCTCTTCGCCTCCCTCTTCTACGCCCCCTCGGCCAAGGGAAGGCATCGGGAGGCTCCGTCCCGTCCCGGTGCCACTCCTCTCCAGGCTATTCCCGACTACCGCCGTCGCGCAGATCCGCCGCCGACGCTACGCGTGGATGCCGTACGGCGGTTCCCCGCCGTGGTGGACGGCCAGGAGGTTGGCCACGGCCATCTCGGCCACCCTGGTCAGGGCCTGGGTGCTGTTGAAGGCGCTGTGCGGGGTGATGAGGAGGCGGGCCGGGGCGAAGGAGAGGAGGCCGTGCGGGTCGGCGGTGGGGGGTGGGGTGGGTTCGGTGTAGTAGCCGTCCAGGGACGCGCCCGCGATGGTGCCCTCGGCCAGGGCGGAACGCAGGGCCGAGGGGTCGACGAGTTCCGCGCGGGACACGTTCACCAGGTACCCGGCGGGGCCCAGCGCGCGCAGGTGCTCGGTGCCGATGATCCCGTCGTTCCCGCCCGCTTCGTGGGTGAAGCTGACGCTCACCACGTCGGCGGCGGCGAAGAGTTCGGTCAGGGACGGGACCGCCGTGTACGGCAGGGTGTCCAGCTCGGGGCGGGGCGAGCGGTTCCAGTAGAGGATCTCCGTGCCGAACGCGGCGTGCGCCATCCGGGCCACCTCGCGGCCGACGTGCCCCATGCCCGCGATGCCGAGGCGGGCACCGGCCAGGGAAGGGGTGGTCCGCTCGCTCCAGCGGCCGGCGGCGACCTCGGTGGCGGTCCGGGTGACGGACCGGACGAGGTCGAGGATGTGGGCGAGGGTCATCTCGGCGACCGCGACGGCGTTGGCGTGCGGGGTGTTGGCGAAACGGATCCGCGAGGGGCCCGTGGGCAGTTCCATGAAGGAGCTGTAGCCGGTGCCGAGGAAGCAGGCGACGGCCAGCTCGGGAAGCCGGTCCCAGGTCCTGGCGGACAGCCGCTCGCTGCCGCCGAGGAGGTAGCCCCAGGCACCGTCGAGGGCCTTGACCACCCCTTCCTCGTCGAGGTCGCCGGGGGCGCCGGTGACCTCGATCCCGGCGGTGTGCAGCGTGCGGACGGCGGACTGGGGGAGGGCGGGGCCGGTGACGACGATCCGGCGTCCGGCGTGGGCGGGTGCGGTCACGGCTGGGGTTCTCCCGTGCTGGTGGAGGTGTGCGGGGGCGGGGCGGGGACCGGCGGCGTCACGGCTGTCCTCCCGCCGCGGCCGCCGTGCCGGTCGTCGCCGCGGGGCGGACGGACAGCGCCCGTTGGAAACCGCGGATCGTCAGTGGCAGGAACACGGCTCCGAACAGGGCCAGCGGCACGGTCAGCAGGGCGGTGAGCCGCTGTGGACCGACCGTGCCGCCGACGGCCGCGAGGAGCGCACCGGCGAGGGGGAAGGCCAGGTCGTTGATGATGAAGAACGAGCCCATGACCTTCCCCAGGTGCTCCTGGGCGATGACCCGCACCCGCTGGGTGCGGTTGAAGACGTTGAAGTACGCGGCGGCGACGAGCATCCCGACGAACGCCAGGGCGTAGGCGGTGAAGGACGACGCGAGGCCGAGCAGCAGCGTCGCCGCGCACATCCCGGTGAAGCCGATCACGCCCAGCGCACGGACGTCGAACCGCCGTAGCAGCAGTGGGATGAGCAGCAGGTTGACCAGGCCCATGACACCGACGTACGTGTTGAGCAGCGCGAAGGACGACTCGGGTGCCTTGAACACCCCGGTGACGACCGCGGCGTTGGCGGCCAGCGCCACCGACAGCACCAGGTTGATGGCGAAGTTGAAGCCCGCGAGCATCAGGACGGGCCGGTTGCGGACCATCAACCGCCAGCCCTGCCGTATTTCGGCCACCGAGTCCCGCAGGGTATTGCCGGCCGGCCGTTCCACCGGATCGGGGCGGAACCGGGGCAGTGGCAGCCAGCAGGCCGCGGCGGCCGCGAACATGGCGCCGGCCAGGCCCAGCAGCCCCACCTTGCCGAGGGCCAGTACCGCGCCCACCGCCAGCCCCGGGCCGAGCGCCATGGCGAGCAGCTCCATGTTCTGCACCAGGGACTGGGTCCGGGCCAGCTGCTCGCCCGCGGCCAGCCGCGGCACGACCTTCTCCACGGACAGGTGCACACCGGCCATGGCCGTGGAGAGCAGCGCCCCGTTGGCCATGAGCACCGGCGTCGACCAGCCGGGCCTGGCCAGACAGAGCGCCATCGCGGCGCCGAGCAGCACGGCGCGGGCCACGTTGGCGCGGGAGAACAGCCGTACACCGCCGTCGCGGTCGACGAGAACCCCCGCGAAGGGGTAGGCGACCAGGTTGGGCAGCCACTCCAGGGCATAGGCCAGACCCAGCGTGGAGACCTCGCCGGTGTCGCGGTAGATGATCAGAGGCACGGCGAACAGCACGAGCTGCTGGGCCAGGAGCCCGGTCAGCACGCCGGCCGAGAAGAACGCGCGCCGGGCACGGTCGCCGGCCATCACACCGCCTGCCGGCCGGGAACGGGCTCCGGCAGCTCCCGCTGTTCGAGCGCGCGGACCAGGGGCAGGACACGGGTGAAGAAGCGCCGCATCTCGTCGCGGGCGGGCCACCCGGAGAAGATGAACTCGCTGACGCCGGCCGCCTTGTACGCGAGGACGGCCTCCGCGACCTCCGCGTAGCTGCCGGCCAGACAGAGCGCCGGACCCCCGCGGTAGGCGACGACACCGGAGTACAGCACCGGGTCGAGCCAGCCGTGGCTGGCCTCCTCGGCGAGGCGGAAGGAGTTCTTCACGGCCTGCGAGTCGCCCTGTTCCACGAACTCGGCGACCCAGCTGCGGTGCTTCTCGTCGCCCCCGGCGACGACCGCGGCGAGGTCGGTCAGGGCCTCCTCGCGGGTCTCGCGGGCCAGCACCTGCATCCGCAGCCCGACCCGGCAGCCCTGCCGCAGAACGGGCTCGGCGGACCGGACGATCGCCTCCGGGATGTCGGCGTACCGGAACCAGCAGTCCCCGTACCGAACGGCGTTGGCCTGGGCGACGGCCGAGGCGCCGCTGATGTAGATCTCGGGCCGGCCGCCCCCGTGGAAACCGAGGCCCAGCCGGGCGCCCCTGACGCGGTAGTGGGCGCCCTCGTAGTCGAAGGGCGTGTCCGGGGTGCGCCAGAACCGGTGGACGACGTCCAGGAACTCGGCGGCACGGGCGTAGCGCTCGTCGTGCGGCAGGAAGTCGCCGTAATAGGCCTGTTCGGCAGGGGAGATGCCGGCGATCACATTGAGTGAGACACGGCCGCCGGACATCCAGGACAGGGTGTTCACGACCTGGGTGAACAGGGTCGGCGACAGGAGTCCGGGCCGGTAGGCGAGGATGAACTTCAGCCGCCGGGTCTCATGTGTGAACACCCCCATGATCGGGAGCGGGTCCGGCAGATCGAAGCTCTGGGCCATCAGCAGGGAATCGACGCCGAGTTCGTCGGCCTCGCGGGTGAAGTCGACGGCTCCGTCGAGGTCCAGGACGTCGGAGGCGTACTTCTGGGCGGTCTTCTCCTGGCCGTCGTCCAGCGCGGAGCCCCAGTGGAAGCGCAGCTGGTTCACGCGCCGACCTCCACGGCGGCGGGCTCGGCCACCAGCCGGTAGCGGGCGACGGCCTCGTGGACGGCCCGGCGCACCGCGGCCTGGCCGGCGCCGCGCAGCAGGAAACGGCCGCCGGCGTGGTCGTAGCCGCCGTCCCCGTCGAAGACGTGGCCCACGGCGGGCAGTGCCTCGGCGTACACCTCGGGGACCTCGCCGAGCAGGGAGCCGCGGGCGGCGACCCGGGCCGGCAGGGGCCGGGGCTCGGGGAAGACCAGCCAGCCGCCGGAGGCCTCGACGCGACGCAGTGCGGCCTCGTCGGTGAGCGGCGGCAGGCCCACGGCGGTGCGGACGGCCTCGCAGTACAGATCGATGCCGAACAGGTCGCGGTGGACGAACGGCACACCCGCGCCGCCCGGGCGCAGGCCGACCTCCAGGAACACCGGTTCGCCCGAGGGCGGGAGGATCAGCTCCAGGTGGAAGGGGCCGTCCCACAGCTCCAGGGCGTCCAGGCAGTCGGCGGCGAAGCCGCTGAGTTGCTCGTGCAGCGGGCCGCGGTCGAGGAGGACGGAGCCGAGCGGGGTGCCGCCGGTGAAGTCCAGGCAGGTGTTCACGTACTCGGAGACACTGGCGAAGTGGAAGCGGCCGTCGGTGCGGATGCCGTCCACGTGGTGGATCCGGCCCTCGACGTACTCCTCGGCCTCGTAGCCGGGCAGGCGCTCGCGGCCGATCTCCTGCAGTGCCGCGGCCAGTTCCGCCTCGGTGCGGACCAGCCGGACTCCCCGGGAGGCGGCGCCGTCGCGCGGCTTGAGGATCAGCGGCAGTCCGGGCAGTCCGGACCCCGGATCGAGCACGGTGCCGGCGGTGGCGTCGGCGTCCAGGGCGAGGTAGCGGGGGGCGCGCAGCCCCGCGAAGGTGACCCAGCGCTTCATGACCGTCTTGTCGCGGAAGCGGGTGACGTATTCCAGGGTCCAGCCGGGGACGCCCAGGGCCGAGCGGAGCCGGGCTGCGGTGAGCAGATCGAACTCGGAGGGGCCCACGATCCCGGCGAGCGGCCCGTGCGTCTCGGCGATGCGCCGGGCGTGGGGCAGCAGGGTGGCGTACTCCAGGTCGGGTACGACGACGGTCTCCACGGCCGTGGCACGGTCCAGCGGGGGCAGGCCGTCCTCGGTGGTGAGGTAGGCCAGCCGGTGGGTGCCGCCGGGCAGGAAGCGGTGGTACTCGCCGAACTCGTCGTCGAAACGGTTGATGACCAGGAGCAGCGGTGGGGATCCGGGCGCGGGCAGGGGGTCGGTGTCACTCAAAGGTCACTCCACGGTCGATGACGTGCCCGAGCTCGACGGCGTCGGCGTACGAGTCGGCGGTGTAGACGGCGTGCCCGATCCGGCAGCGGAAGTCGGGGTCCGGCGGGATCGGCTCGCCCGGCTTCAGGTACAGCTGGACGTCCAGTACGTCAGGCCGCGCCCGCAGGGCCGTCAGGCCCGAGACGGTGCGGTAGTCGGCGCGGCCGGGCGCGGTGAGGAAACGGATGCCGGCGTGCTTGGCGCGTGGCGCGCTCGCCGGGACACCCCGCGGCAGCCGGCCCGGATCGAGGGACAGGCCGGTGTGCGCGGCCACCGCGAGGTGTGGCAGGGACACACCGGTGGCCAGCCGGACCAGGTCCGGAATGTGGTCGCCGCCCATCCGGGCGCCGAGCTCGATCAGGACCGGTTCGCCGCCGGGCAGCCTCAGTTCGCAGTGGAACGGCCCCACCCGCACCCCGAGCGCGGCGACGACATCGGCGACATAGGCCTCGACGGCCTGCCGCTCGACGGTGCTCAGATCGGCCTGGACGATGTGGCCCAGCTCCACGAAGTGCGGTTCGGGGCCGAGGAACTTGCGGGTGACGGCCACGACCACCACCTCGCCCGAGGCGGTCACACAGCCCTCGACCGACACCTCGGGTCCGTCGAGGTACTCCTCCACCAGTACCCGGCCGTCGAGCCTACGGCCGAGGTCGGGGCGGAGGTCGGCGGTCAACAGGGCGTGGGCCCGGTGGAGTTCGGCGCGGGTGTCGGCCCGGGTGACATGGACGCTGCCGGCCGAGTCGGAGGGCTTGAGCACGCAGGGAAAACCCACGTGGTCGGCGGCGGCGTCGAGTTCGGCGGCCGACGCCGCCGGGGCCCAGCGCGGTACCCGCAGCCCGGCGGCGTCGATCCGGCGGCGCATCGCGGTCTTGTCACGGACCTGCTCGACCGAGTCCTCCGCGAGCCCGGCCAGCCCCAGCCGTGCGGCGATCCGGGCGACCGCGGGCACGTAGAACTCGAAGCCCGGCAGGACACCGCGGAGGCCACCGTCCTCGTGCAGTCGCAGGGCGGCCCGCGTCAGGGCGGTCTCGTCGGCGGTGTCGACGGTGACCAGGGTGTCGATGTCCGGCCGGACCGAGTCCGGCAGTCGGCGGTCGTCCCGGTCGAAGGACGCCACCACGGTCCTGAGCCCCAGGTCACGGGCGGCGGTCAACAGCGCTGTCCCGGACGAGACCGGCTCGACGACCAGCACCCGGTCGCCGGCGTGTGCGTCGCGGAGGTCGGTCGTCATGTCAGACTCCGGCCGGCACCGACTCGCGGGCCCCGACGGTGGACTCGTACAACTCGGCGAAGTAGTCGCCGATGAGGTTGACGAACACGGTCAGATAGGCCTCGGCCTGCTCGGGCGTGCTGAACTTCTCGACGGCGCGGGAGACGGTGCGGAACATCAGCTCGTCGTGGTCGTGGGACTCGTCGAAGGCGATGTGCGCGCGGGTGCCGTGCACGTACTCCTTGCCGAACTCCTGGGCGGCCTTCTCGGTGATGACCGGGTTGTACCGGTCCGAGTACCACTCCACGAACCAGTCCCAGATGGTGGTGGGCGCCGGGCCGGAGCGGTCCGCCTCCAGACGCAGATATCCCATGAGCTGGGCGGTGGAGGGGAAGACCGGGGTGGCGTTCAGCTCCTCGATGCCGAGGCCGAACTTCTCCAGGTCACGGGTGAACATGTTCTCGTGCCCGAACTCCTCGGCGAGGTAACGGGCGAGCTTGGCGGCCAGGGAGTCGTCCTGGGAGCCGACCTTGTAGAGGGCGTAGCTGTCGACCTCGTTGTTGAGACGGATCCGCAGAACCGTTTCGGTGATGTGCCGGACGTAGTAGTCGCGGTCGATCCATTCGCCGCGGTGGAGTTCGCGGAGCTTGGGCACGCGGGCGAACTGCTTCTCGAGGAGTTCGGCGGCCAGGGATTCGAGACGTGTGCGGTCAAGTTTGGACATGGTGATCGGACGACCCTTCTTCACTCTTCACTCGGATTCGCCGTGCTGTCAGCGGCGTCGTGAGAGGGGGATCGAGTGCAACGCACCCGTGCCTGGAAGGTGCCTTGCTTCCCCCGTGCTGTGTCGCAGGCACATCAAGCCGCCGGTCCTGCCCTTGCTGCGGCTTCGTCCAGACCGTACACAGCCCTTCAGAGGCCAGTCAAGAATCTTCTTGACTGGCCTGGGGTGGTTGAACGAGCCATGGAAGTGGACGTCATGAGTCCGTGACAGCGATGTCGGGTTCGGAGATAAGGCCAGTTCAATGATGTGCTGTCAGGTCTGCCGGGAGGGCTCACATGTCATGTGTGTGAAGTGTCGAGGGTTTTGATTGACAGAAAATCTTGACTGGGTGAGCGTTGCTTTCGATTCATTGCCGGGGTGCGAGAGGCGCCCCACAGGGGGAGGACGAACATGCAGATGGCATGGACTCGACATGTCCGGGTCGGATTCGCCGTCGCCGTTCTGGCGGCACTCCTGGCACTCTCACCTCTGGCGGGAGCCCGCGGCACGGCCCTCCGGTCCCAGTCCGACGGCCCCGGCCCCTGCTGCGCGGCCGCCCTCAACCAGTAGTGGCAGCAGGGTGGTTCGGGCGGGTCGCCGGCAGCGGGGTGGGGGGTCTGACATCCGCGCAGTCGGCCATGCGGCGGTAGGACTCCAGAGCCTGGGCGGGGTCGCCGTGGTGGGCCTGCAGTTCGGCGAGTTCACGCCAGGCCTGGGCGGCCTCGAGGCGGGCTCCCAGGGACTGGAGCTCCTCGGCGGCCGTCCGGCACTCCTCGACACCCGCGGCGTTCCGGCCGTCCGCCACCATGGCCAGACCCAGCACCCAGCGGGCCCGGCCCGCCTCGACGGCCGTACGCCCCTCCAGTCGGCCCATCGCCCGCAGCGCCACGGCGACGGCGTCGGCCGGGCGGCCCGACAGCAGCTTCAGACGGGCCAGTTCGGTCTCGCAGGACGCCAGGTCACCGGAGTCCGACGTTCGCAGGAAGACCTCGTGCGCCTGTGCCAGCAGCGGCGCCGCCCGCCCCGGCTCCGGCGGATCGGTACGCAGCAGCAGCCAGCCGTAGGTCAGGCGCAGCCGGGCCAGACTCCGCTCGGAGTCGTCCTCGGCCATCAGGGCGAGAGCCTTCTCCACCAGTTCCAGGGCCAGTCCGAAGTCGCCCCGGGCCTCGGTGACCAGCGCCGCGTTCCAGTACGCCGAACCACGGGCCCGGCGCGAGCCGTTGTGCTCGGCACGCTCGATCACCCGGGCCGCGAGCCGCTGCGCGGTCGTCAGGTCGCCACGGCCCCAGTAGGCGGCGACCAGCGTGGATGCCAGCCGGATCTCGTCGTCGGTGCCCTCCAGGCCCAGCAGGCGCACCTCCGTCAGGGCCTGTTCCCCCAGCTCGATGCTCCGGCCGAAGTCACCGGCCTCGCTGAGCAATCGGCAGCGCATCGTGAGCAGCGGCAGCAGCCCGACCGGCAAGGTCTCACCGCGCCGGGCCGCGGCGATCAGCCGCTCCAGCCCGTCCAGCGCACTGTCGGTCTCGCCCAGCGCCTCGTGCGCCCGGGTCAGCGCCCAGAGCGTCTCCCAGATCAGTTCGTGGTCGCCCTCGCGGGTCAGGTCGAGCAGCCGGTCGCGGGCCTCGGTGGCCGCGCCGTTGGCGAGTGCCAGCTCGGCGAAGCGCAGTTTCAGCAGGCGCTCGTCCAGTTCGGTCCGGTCCCGGCCGGTCAGCAGGTACTCCACGGTCGTGCCCAGACGTTCCGCCAGCAGCTCGACCACCGGCGGCTCCGGAGTGCGGCGGTCGGACTCGATCAACGACACGTAGCTGGCGGAGACGGTGCCCCCCGCCAGATCGGCCTGGCTCAGGCCCCGCTCCCGGCGCAGCGCGCGCACGCGCTGTCCCAGCGTGCTGGCGGACATGGTCATCGCGGTCCTCCTTCGCCGGTACGAGGCGTGATGGGACAGCGTAGCGGGTCATGCCGCACAGTCATATCGCCGGACACAGCAAGGGCGGAGTGTGATTCACCTGTAATGCATGGTCGAGACTGCCCTTCCTCGGCCGCGGCTACGACGGCTTCCGCCACACGGAGATGTGCTTCGTGGAGTCCTGGACGAACGGGGACCCGTCCCAGTCCGCGACGCGCCGTTCCAGTTCGAGGCCCGCGATCCGGGCCATCAGGTCCAGCTCCGCCGGCCACGCGTACCGGTGCCGGGAGCCGCCTCGGCGGTAGCGGCCGTCCGCGCCGTCCCGGGTGAGGTGGTGCGAGACCAGGATCTGCCCGACCAGGTCGAAGGTGTCGAAGCCGAGGTGCCCCTCGGAGACGTCGAACGGCACCGCGACCTGCCCGGGCGGCAGCAGCCGCAGCGGCGGCACCCCCAGCTCGATCACGAACCGGCCGCCGGGCGCGAGATGACGTGCCGCGTTGCGGAAGCACTCGACCTGCTCGTCCTGGGTGAGCAGATTCGAGATCGTGTTGTAGACGAGATAGACCAGGGTGAACTCACCGGGCACGGTGGTCGTGGCCATGTCCCCGATCACGACCGGCAGCGTCTCCTCGTCGGCCTTCCGGCGCAGCACCGCCGCCATGTGCTCGGAGAACTCGACGCCCGCCACGGGCACTCCGCGCTCCCGCAGCGGGACGCCGACCCGTCCGGTACCGATGGCGAACTCCAGCGCCCGGCCGTCCGCGGCGAGTTCGGCGAGAAAGGCGACGGTCGGCCCGAGCACGGTGTCCGAGTTCATCTCCGTCTCCTCGGCGTCGTAGCGGTCGGCGTCGGCGCGGCTCCACAGCTCACTGCTTGTCACGGGCGGCCACTCTGCCGGGCGGGCCGCGGTGCTGTCCACGCGATTACCCGGTCGCCGGTCCCCTGACCGGTGCCGTGCCCGGGGCCGGCACCAGCCCCAGCCGCTGGGCGTGCAGAACGGTGCCGAGTCGGTCGCGGGTGCCGAGTTTGCGGTAGATGTTCTCGATGTGCTTGTGCACCGTGCGAGCCGAGATGCCCAGACGCCGGCCGATCGCGTCCGCCGTCAGGGCGTCGGTGAGCAGGAGAAGGACGGTGAGTTCCCGCGGCGTCAGCGCGCAGTCCGCCGCCCGCTCCTCCGGCTCGCCGGCCGCCGCGGCCAACCGACGCCACTGCTCCAGCAGTTGGCGCTGCTGCTCGACGGCGGCGAGCAGCGGCTGCGCGCGCTCGGCGATCCGTACGTGGTCGTCGGTGAAGTCCGCGCCGGACCGGTAGACCAGGCACCCCGTGATCGGCGCGACCGTCCCGGGCAACGGCAGCGCCAGGACCTGGTTCAGGCCGAGGGCGCCACCGAGGACCAGTGCGGTCTCGCTCACCGGCCAGGCCCCGCCCGCGATCTGACGGGCCGTCGCGGGGGTACGGCCGAGGCCGGCCGCGTAGTGGTGGGCGAACGGGTAGCCCGAGCGCAGCACTCCCAGCGCCTCGTCGCCGAGCCGGTCCAACTCGGCGGCGGCTGCGGGCACCAGACCGAGCCTGCCCTTGCCCTCGCTCCAGTCGTCCAGCTTGTAGATCAGCGTTTCCCCGCCGCACAGGCCGGTCAGGGCAGCGGCGAGCAGCGGCCACAACTGCTCGGGGTCGCGTTCGTGCAGCGCGGCCACGGCCAGCTCGGTGAGACGTTCGTAGGCCCTGTCCAGCCCCAGTAACACGAGTTCCTCTCTGCCCCTGCCCCTACGCAGTTTTACGCATACCCACACGACGGTCGGCTGTCGCATGCTTCAACCGGGCACCGAGACCGGATCGACGACTCCGGTCGCGCGGGCCGCCGACACGGGGGAGCGGCGGCCCGCATCCGGCCCGCTTCCCAAGTCATCCGCCCCAGGCAGCGGCACACAGCGCACGGCCGACCTCGTCCGTGTAGCGCACTGCCGTCAGCCACGCCCGGGCGAAGCGTTCCGGGTCCGCCGGGAGGAGCCGCCCGAAGGCGTCGCGCGAGCGGTCCGCCGCCGCGGCCAGCAGCGCGTCGAGGATATCGCCGGCCGTGACGAGACCGTGCCGGTCCAGGCGCCGGGCGTCCGCCCCGGAGTGGCCCGGGAAGGCCAGCACGCGCCGACCGCCCGAGGCCGCCTGCTCGACCCGGCGGCGCAGCAGGTGCACCGGAGCCTCCTCGGACGCGGGAACCGCGGTGCCCGCCACCGGACTCGGCAGATCCGCCTGCTGCAGCCGGTCCAGGCCCACATCGACACGGCTCCCCGCAAGCGTGGGGTGCTCGGCCGCGAGCAACTGCGCGCGGGCGTGCGGAGCCGGAGCGAGACGCGCGATCACCCGCAGCCGGCTGCCCCGGGCCGCCGCCAGCAGCCGCAGGTTGTCGCGGTGCGGCAGCGCCGGATGGTCGTGCGCCATTGTCAGTCGCAGCGGCACACCTGCGCAGTCGGCCAGCAGACAGTCGCCGGCCGCCTCGCGCACCGCGCCGGCCGGAGTCACCTCCAGGAACAGCAGCCCGTGACCGCCGCCCAGGGCTCGCCCGACCTGCTCGGCCACGGGCACCGCCCACAACCGGTCCAGCGGTTCGGCCCGCCAGCCGGCACCGGACGCGCGCACCGCCCGTACCCCCGAGCCCGCGCCCAGCCGTCCGCTCGGCGACACCGTCGCCCCGGACACGGCGAGGCCTGCCCGCGACAACTCGCGGTGCGTCAGCGCCGTGTCACCGATGCGTACGGCGCGGTCGGCGGCGCCCACCGCGCGGCCCGCGCCGCCCGGGGCCACGTCCGAGACGGTGTACAGGCGGCCGTCGGCGTCGGCGGTCCAGGTGACGGCACCCGCGTACCCGCTCGCGGTGAGCACCGGCTCGGAGAACAGGCCGTACAGCCGCAGCGACCCGTCCGGGGTGTACGGCTGCCGTACGGTGCCGCGCAGTTCGGTCAGTTCCGGACCGCCGGCATGCGGGACACGAAACGCCACGTACATGCTTTCGCCGAGGGCCGCGACCAGGTCCGGCAGCCGGAACGCCGGGTCGGCGGCGCGGGCCGCACGCAACGCGGTGACCACGGAGACCGCCGCCGCGGCCGCCCGGGGGAGACCCGCGAGCCGCGCCGTGTGGGCGGCGCGCAACAACTCCGCCTGGAGTACAGCACCGGAACCGTCCGCACCGGCGTCCAGCACGGCGGCCGCGGCGGCGAAAACAGCCTGGGCCGCGGCGTGTTGAGGAAGCGTCGCGGTCTCATCGGCGGCGGGGACGGGAGTGGGCTCAGGGCCGGGGCCGGGGGGTTCGGGAGCGGTCGAGCCGGGTGCGGGCTTCTCGACGGACCCGGACGCATCGGCCACCGGACTCACCGGACTAACCGGATCCACCGAACTCACCGGAGCTGCCGAAGCCGCCGCCGCGCGGTGCAGGCAGTCCGGGGCCAGCAGACAGCCGCAGCGAATGGCCGTCGCGTCGGCCACGACACCCCCGGGGGCGTGCAGTTCGAGCTCGGAGCCCTCGTCGTCGACGGTGATGCGCACGGTGTCGCCGTCCCGGACGAGCGGACGGCCGGCAAGCTTGGCGACGCCCGCGTCCAGCCGCTTGCGCAGCCGGGGCGAGAGAGCCGCGACCAACTCGGCGGTCACGGCCGGGGCGACGGCGGGCAGTTCCCGTTCCGTGCTCATGCGACCTTCTCCCCTACCCAGCGGGCGAGTTCCAGCGGGCTGAGCGCCGCTACCGGCATCCCGGCGGCGACCAGCTGCCCGGCGACCCCGGTCGAGTAGCGGGGCCGCCCCGAGTCGTCGAGACTCGCGCAGCCCAGGACGTGACAGCCCGCCCCGACCAGCGCCCGGACCTCGGCGAGCAGTCCGCCGACCGGATAGCCCTCCTCGAAGTCGCTGACCACCACCACGAGCGTGCGGGACGGCACGGTCACCAGCTCACGCGCGTGCCGCAGCCCGGCCGCGATATGGGTACCACCGCCCACACTGACCTCCAGCAGCAGCGACAGCGGGTCCTGGACATGGTCGGTGAGGTCGATGACCTCGGTGGAGAAGGCCAGGAAGTGCGTGGACAGCATCGGCACCCCGGCCAGCACCGACGCCGTGAGCGCCGCCCAGATCGTGGACGCCTCCATGGACCCCGACACGTCCGTCACCAGGACCAGCCGCCAGTCGGCCGCCCGCCGGGCCCGCGTCCGGAAGACGGGACGCTCCGGGATCACCCGGACCGTGCCGTCCGGCGCCCGGCGAGCGGTGGCCAGGTTGGCCCGCAGGGTACGCGGCAGGTCGAGGCCGCCTCCCGGGCGCCGACTGGGGCGCGGCAGGGCGGTGCCGTGCAGTGCGGGGCGCAGCCGGGTCGCCAACTCCCGCGTCAGCGCGTCCACCAGACGCCGTACCAGTGGGCGCAGCGCGGCAAGCCGGGCCTCCGGCAGTCCGCCCGCGTGCCGCAGCACCGACCGCAACAGGTCCACGGAGGGTCGCACTCCGTCCGGGTCCAGCTCGGCCAGCACATCCTGGCGGCCCGTCGCGGCGGCCGCCGCCAGCACCTCCTCCCGAATGCCCGGCCCGAACAGCGCAGCCAGTTCCTCGGACCACTCCCGCACCCCGGGATACGACGCCTCGCGACCGCCCCCGCCGCCGAGGTCACCGCGGCTGCCCTCGCCGCGTCCGCTGCCGTACAACTCGTCCAGAGCGGTGGCCAACGCGCGTGCCGTTCCAGGTAGTTGATCGGTGCGGCGGCCGAGGAGCAGACGCCAGCGATCCGCGGGCGCCAGCCGGTGGTCCTCCGGCCGTACGGTGGCGGTGGCGGTGGGCTCGGGCTCCGTGTGTGCCCGGGGCGGGGGCAGCAGGCCGAGGGCGCCCAGGGTTGCGCGGGCGGCGAGGTCGGCGCTGGTCCAGATGGCCAGTGCGGCCGGGTCGGTCGCGCCGGTGTCGGCCACCCGGTCGATACCGAGACGCTCCTCGACACCGGTCAGCAGCCGGCCACGGTCGGCCGGACTCAGCGTGTCGAAACCGCCGCGCAGGGCCGGGAGCCGATCGAGGAAGTCCCGGTCGGACAGCTCCGACACCCGCTCGACCAGGGGTTCCAACGCCGGGGCTGCCGCGTCCAGCAGCCGCCCGGCGGCCGTCAGCAGCCCGGTGAGACGGGCGGTGAGCGCGGTCCGGGACTCGGCGTCGACCGCCCCGTCCACCCAGGAGGCGACCCGGCCGCCGAAAGCAGCCGGCTCCTCCTGCCCCAGCAGCACACGTACGGCTCCGGCGGCGCCCCGCATCAACGGGGAGCCGCCGGCGGCCAGCCGGGCCAGGGCGTCGGCGAGCCGGATGCCGCCCGACAGGTCCGCGCGATGGGCGAGTTCGAGCAGGGCGTGGGCGTCGGCCGGATCCTCGGAACCGGTGAGGCCGTCCACCTGGCGCACCGCCGCGACGGTCAGCAGCTCGGTCACGGCGACGGCCTTGGCCGTACGGTCCTCGTCCGCCTCCAGGCCCGCGATGTGACCGGCCCGCAGCAGGTCCAACAGGGCGAGCCCGGCAAGGAGTTCGGGCAGGGTGCCGGAGCCCGGGAGCACGTCGGCGGTGGCGTCGAGCCCCTCGTCCACGAGTCCGGGCAGACCGCAGTGTGCCGCCTGCCGCAAGCCGTCGAGGACCTGCGCCGCCGTGGGCCCGCCGGCGTCCCGCTCCTTGCGGCTCCGCTCCCGCAGCAGGCCCTCCGCCGCCTGGGCCAGGGTGACCCCGCGCACCCCGGCCGCAGTCAGCATCGCCGCCGTGGCCGGCGTCCAGCGGACCTCCCAGCGAGAGGTGAGCGCGTCGGCGCCCCCGGTGCCGGTCACCGGCTTTGACTCGGCGTACGGCACCGAGCAGAACTCCAGTCGGCGCAGGAGCAGTTCACGGCGGCGGTCGAGATCCGAGCGGAGGGGATCGAGCCGGAGGTCCCGGGCGGCGCGGGGGACGCCGTCCGCGGGGCCGGGCAGGCCGAGCGCGGTGAGCTCCGCCTCCACAGCCGGGGCGAGACCGCTGCGGGGCGCGCGGGGCGCGGGGCGGCCGACGCGGTCGCCGACCAGGACGTTCTCCATCGCCCTGGCCACCGCCCGGCCGCGGCCGTAGGGCTCGCCCTGTGTCAGCACCGTCTGGACGGCTTCGACCAACTCGCCGCGGCCTGCGGCGGGGAGGTTGCGGAGGCGGGCGAGGTCTCCGGCGAGGCGGGTGATCTCCCTTGCGTCGGCGGGGCCCGAGGGGTGGCCCTGCTCGCGGAGTTCGGCGCAGATACGGACGGCCGCGCGGGTCAACATGTCCTCCATGGCGGTCGGCTCACCGGCCGCTTCGAGAACCATGTGCTGCCACTCGGGGTCGCGGATGCCGGCCGGGTAGCCGGAGCGCTCGTCCAGGAGGGCGTAGGTGTAGGGGATGAGGGAGGTGGTCCATTCGGGTGCGGGTTGTGTGTGGCCGGTCGCGCCCACGCGGCGGCAGCCGCGCATCGATTGCAGCCCCGCGCCCCCAAGGGGGCGCAGCAGTGCTGGTGTGTGAAAGGCGCCGACCACTGCCACTGCTCGCTCACCGTTCTTTGTCGCATCGGCCAGCCGCGAGCGCATCCACTCCTCCCGTCGCAGATCCACCTCCGACACGGTCGACTCCTCCCGCAGTGCCCACCCCGTCAGCAGCGCCGCCCGGCGCAGTGCCTCCGGTGTCGAGCCGGGCGCGGTCGCCTCCACCAGCCGGTCCCAGAGGTCGTCCCCGGGGCGGCCGGTGAGCCGGGCGCGCAAGGCGGCCGAGAGGTGGCCGGGGCCGCGGTCCGCAGCCTCCCCTTCCCGCCACCCCCGGTCCGCCAGCGGCAGATCGCACGCCACGACCGGCACCTGTCGCCGCCCGGCCCATCGCACCGCCGCCAGTTCCGGGGAGAAGTCCGCGAACGGATAGAACGCCGGGCCGCCGCTGCCGTCCGCCGGTGCCGCGGCGAGGGCCACCGGGGCGCGGGTCTCCTCGTGGGCCAGCCACGGCAGCCACTCCTGCAGCTCCGCGGGCAGCTCGACGAGCAGCACGTCCGGCTTCGCCGCGTCCAGCAGCGCGGGCACCGCCGCCGCCAGGGAGGGCGCGTGGTGCCGTACGCCGATCAGATACGGCGCCGCCGGGTCGGTGAGGGCCGCGAGAGCCGCCTCGGGGGAGTCGGACATGGGGTCACGCCTCCAGGACCGTGCGCAGGTCCCACAGCGTGCGCCAGGTCGCCGAGCCCTGTTCCGCGCGCCGTCGTACCGGACCGTCCCAGTAGCCGCGCAGCCGGGCAGCGTCGGCGGGATCGTCCTTGCGCACGACACCGAGGAGGTGGCCCGGGAGCAGGCCGAGGACGTCACGGTCACCAGGGAAGTAGGCGGCCGCCAGGGCCAGCGCGCCCGCCACCGAGACCGCCTCCGCCGTGCTCATCACCGTGGACGGGCGCTCCACCTCCCAGCCCTCGGCCGACCGTCCCTCGCGAAGGTCACGGAACGCGGTGACCAGGGCCTCCAGGACCGCGTCGTCGACCTGGAAGGGTGCCCCGGCCCGCTCCACCGACGCCCGGGCCTGGCCCCGCACCAGCGCGGTCTCGGCGTCGAGGTCCGGGATGGGGCCCACGGTCTCGAAGTTGAAACGGCGCTTGAGCGCGGCCGACATCTCCGAGACACCCTTGTCCCGCAGGTTGGCCGTGGCGATGAGGTTGAAGCCGGGTGCGGCGTGTGCCAACGCGTCTTCGGTGCCCGCCAGTTCGGGTACCGCGATGCGCCGCTCGGACAGCAACGACACCAGGGAGTCCTGGACTTCGGGGAGGCACCGGGTGACCTCCTCGACACGGGCGATGGCGCCCCGGGACATCGCGGTGAGCACGGGGGAGGACACCAGCGCCTGGCGGCTGGGGCCCTGGGCGAGCAACAGGGCGTAGTTCCAGCCGTACTTGAGCTGGTCCTCCGTCGTGCCCGCGGTGCCCTGCACGACCAGCCCGCTGGTGCCGCACACCGCGGCCGACAGCAGCTCGGACAGCATCGACTTCGCGGTACCGGGCTCGCCGACCAGCAGCAGACCCCGCTCGCCCGCGAGGGTCACCACACAGCGCTCGACGAGGGCCCGGTCGCCGACGAACTTGCCCTCCACCACCAGCCGGCGCGGCACGCCCTCCAGTACCTCGGCGCCGTCGGGCAGTCGCAGCGCCTGGCCGGCGCTGCCCATGACGAAGGTGACGACGGCCCGGGGTGTGAGCCGCCAGGCGGGCGGGCGCGGCCCGTCGTCGTACGCCGCGAGGAAGGCCAGTTCGGTGGCGTAGCGGTCCTCGGGCGGGACGATCTGGCGGAGCGGAGCGGTGTGGGTGGTCATCGGTGGCTGTCCTTCAAGGTGGTGCTGCGAAGCGGTACGGATCGTGGTCATCGGCGGCGGCCTCTGCGCGTCGCGCGCGTCGTCAGCTGCTCGTACGAGGGAGCATCTCCCGCCCGTACGCGCTCCCAGGCGCGGGCGAACAGCTCCGGCACCGGGACCAGCGGGAGGGTGCGGTCGCCGTCGGAGACCGGGTAGAGGGCTTCCTTCCAGGTCTCCACCGGCAGGGCCGGGGCCTTCAGGTCCCGCCAGCCGCAGGGCAGGAACAGGGTGCGGCCGGCGCGCGGGCGCTTCGCCTCGACGACCAGGTCGGTCGCCGCCAGTTCGGTGCGCGCCCTCTTCATACGGGCGGGCTTCCAGCCGGTCCAGCGCGCGCAGTTGCGGTCGTTCGGGTCGGGCAGCGCCAGCAACTGGAGGTAGAGCGCGGCCGCGTCCTCCCCCAGACCGTGGGCCGCGGCGACCTCGGCGACCAGCCCGGGCACGCAGACCGAGGGGTCCTGGGCGTACCCCGCGGGCCCCTCGGCGGCGAGGGCGCGGGCCAGGTCGTCGCCGAGGATTGTCCGCAGCGTCCGTGGACCGGACCGGCTTCCCGCATCGACCAGGCCTTCGAGGAGCCCGAGGACCGGGTCGTCCGGGCCGCCCAACGCGGCCGACCGGACCAGCACGGTCTCCATGTCCCGGTACCAGGGGCGCAGCACCAGCGCGTCCCCGGCCCGCGTCCGGCCGTGCGCGTCACCGCCACCGGTCTGCGGAAGGCCGTACACCTTGCGCAACTCGACCGCCGTCGAACCGCCCTTCTCCGTCCACGCGACGCCGAGATCGAGCAGCAGCTCGGGGTCGGTCAGCCGGTGGCGCAGCGCGGCCAGTCCCTCCGGCAGCACGGCCCGCAGCGGATGTCCGTACGGCAGGACGTACGCCAGGGCGGCGAGACTCTCCACCGCGCCGGACAGCGCGTGCCGCACGGGCACCGCCGAGGGGTCCTCGGGGACCAGGTCGCCGTCCTTGTCGGGGCGCAGCACGGTGGTCCGGCTGAGCCAGGGGGTGCGTGCGGGGTTGAGCACGGCCTCGGCGTACTCGCCGCCGGCTCCGGCGAGTTCGGCGCTCAGGTCCTCGGGCAGCCGCACCAGCGTGCCGAGCCGTTCGGCCCACAGGCGGCCCGCGGTGGCCGTGTCCGGTCCGGTCGTCCACAGTTCGGCCGGGTCGTCGGGCAGCAGCGCGCCGAGCAGCGCCCGCTGCTCCTCGCCGCCCAGCGAGTTCAGCAGCTGGGCGCCGAACTCCCTCTGACGGGGCTTCAGGCCGATCGTGGTGAGGTCTTCGGCGGCGGGCGCGTGCGGGAGGCCGGCCAGCAGCACGGTGGCCTGGAGGGGGCCGAGTCCGCCGTCGGTCGCGGCCATCAGTGCCTCGGGGGCGTCGGACCGCCAGGGTGCGGCGCCCTTGTCCCGCACCAGCCGGGCCAGTTCGGCGAGCCGGTCCGCCGGGATCCCGGTGGTGTACCGGGTCTCGCCGGTCAGGGTGAAGTGTCCGACGGGGCCGAACGCGCCGGACGGGTCGTGGTCCAGCGCCAGCCAGTTGATCCGGCCCAGCCGGGGGTCGACGCTCTGGCAGCCGAGGACGACCACCGTACGGCCGTCGCGGCGCAGCACCTGTCCCGTCCGCTGCTGCTTGTGCTGCTCCTCGCTGAGCACGATCTCGCGCAGCGTGTCCCCGAGCGCCGGGAGCGGCCCCTCGGTCAGTGCCTCGAACAGCAGGAGCAGGGGCTCTCGCCGGGCGCAGGTGAGGGTGGGCGACGCGGCGCGGTAGGCGAGCGGCCGCAGGACGCCGAGGAGAGGCGGCCACACCATCCCGATCCCGGGGATCGTGTGCTCGTCGCTCTGCCAGCCGTCGCCGAGGGCGAGCGGTTCGCGGTCGGGCAGCGGCTTGCCGTCGGCGGGCTTCCCGGAGAGCACATGGTTCACCGCGCGGATCTGCCGCAGTGCGGTCCAGTCGCTCTGCCAGGTGTTCTGCAGACCGACAACGCCCGATACGGCCTGGGACAGCACAGGATCCTCGCCGTGCGGCGGCCGGTAGTCGGCGAACATGCCCTCGGTGCGGTGCCGGGGCTGCCGTGGCCGCTCCTCGGGAGGCGTGGCGAGGGTCGCGGCCGACTCGGCGACCCGCACCGCGGCCCGGACGAGAGCGGCGACACCGGTCAGCAGCCGCCGGTCGGTCAGTTCCGGCAGCGCCCGTGCCACCGCGGTCACGGCGACCTCGTCGGCGGTCGGCACCGCGGCCCTGGCCCTGTCGTCCTTTCCGGCCCGGGCCAGCGCCTCCCGCCGTTCGGTGAGCGCCGCCGCCGTCGCCCGCATCAGCTCACCGGCCGCCTCGTCGCCCAGGGTCCGCAGCACGGCCGACCCGCGCTCGTCGCGGGGGCGCAGCGCGTGCCAGAACGCGACCGGCGGCACCAGCCGGGTGCCGGCCGCGTACGCCCCGCCGGACTCGCCGAAGGACACCCGCCCCAGTTCGGTGCCGTCGTCCGCGTGCAGGGCGAGGCTCTGGTACATCTGCGCGGCGATCGGCTCGGCCCCGCCCGGCAGCCGCAGCGCGCCCAGCGGAACCCCCGGCACCCGGCCGTTGCGGCCCGCCCGCAGGGTGACCGTACGTCCGTCCGGAGTGCCCGCGGCCGTCTCCTCGCCCTCCGTGCGCACCCACCGCCCGAGCACCGTGCCGTCGGTGCCGAACGGGCTGTTCTCCAGCCCGGGTTGCAGGGGCAGCACCTCGCAGGAGCCGTGCAGCAGCGTGGCGTCCTCGCGGACGGCCGAGGCCAGCAGCGCGGGGAGCGAGGCCCGTCCGTGCTCACCGCTCACCGGGTCGTACTCCAGCCACACCGTCTGCTTGCCGTGCCTGCCCTGGCGCCAGTACGTGGTGCCGTCGCCGATGACCGGACGGCTCGGCGGCAGGACCGTGTCCCCGGCGTGCAGGGTGCGGCCACCCGTGGCGCGGCCGCCGCCGGGCAGCGGGATCGACGCGTTGGCCGTGTCGTTGCCGGACCGCCAGACCGGGATCTGCTCGCCGGCGACCGGGAACACCTCGGTCGGACGGGCCGACCAGTAGCCGTACTGCTTGGACCCCTGCCGCCACAGCACCAGCAACTCGCCGTCGGTGTACCGGAACACGGGCCGGTGCCAGCTGTCCAGATCGGCGGGCAGCCGCAGGTCGTGCGTGAGCAGTACCCCTTGCGGGCCGACGGCGACCGCCTTGCGCCCGCGCGCCAGGATCAGTGCGGGCCAAGCCTCCGTGACCGAAAGGGAGTTGTCCTGGTTCTTGCGGACCTCGGCGTCGAGCAGCACCAGCGCCTCGTCCAGCGCGGGCCAGCCCAGCTCGTCCAGGATCCCGGCGCGAAGGGTACGGCCGAGCACGGGTACGACGTCGTACTCCGCGAGGCGCCGTACGGAGAGTCCGCTCTTCTGCATCACCGGCCGGAAGGGGCGCAGCCGTTCCAGCTCCGTGTCGACCCCGGGCAGCCCCGTGGCGGAGGTGAACTCCGCCGTCGACACCTGCAGCCATTCGACCAGCACATCGCCGAGAACCGGGTGCTCGGCCACCTTGGGCAGGTCCGTCGCCCCCTGCCCCCGGCCGAGCCCGGCGACGGCCCGGAACAGCAGGGTCCGGTAACGGGATTCGGCCGCGACGGCCGTCAGGTCCCGCTGTCCGGGCCGCTTGTCGCGCAGCCAGCTGCTCAGCGGCAGATACACGTCCGTGTCCGCGTCGGGGGCGGCCAGCGGGATGCGCTCCGCCACGCAGAGGTCCAGCAGGTCGAGGTCGGCCCCGCTCTGCCAGCGCCCGGTGAAGAGGTCGACGGGCCGGCCGGCCGCGCGCAGCCGGGGCGCCATCCGTTCGACGAGGGCCAGTGTCGCGGGGGAGCGGTGCGGGGCCGCCGCCCCGTGCTTGCGGTGCAGCGCCCAACGGCCCAGCCAGTCCGCCGCGTCGGCCTCCCCGCTCTCGTCCGTCAGCAGCAGGTCCGCGCCGCACTCGGCCAGCAGCGCCAGCCAGAGCTCGTCGTCCTCCACCTGCCGGCCCAGCCCGGCCGGCATGATCTCCAGCAGCCGTGCCCGGACCTCCGGCCGGCGCTCGGCGACGGTCGGCAGCACGCTTCGGTAGGCGTTCCAGAAGGCGGCCGGCGCCCGCACGGCGGCAGGGGAGGCGAGCAGGTCGGCCACCAGCGCGCACTCCTCGGTGACCGGGTCCAGCTTCGCCGCCTTGACCAGCCCGCGCGCGTCCTGCGGCAGCGAGGCGTACGGCGGCATCCCGGCCGCGCAGCGCTCCACCGTCAGCTGCCGGAACTGCGCCCAGGCGGTGGCCGGTTCGAGCCGCCGGGCGAGGTCCTTCACATACTCCTTGAGCGCCTTCACCGTGAGCGCCCCGGCGAACGCGAACTCCAGGAACACCGCCCGCTGCCGCTCCTCGTCCACCGCGAGGGCGTGCACCCGCTCGGCCTCGCGGGCCTTGCCGAAGAAGGCGGCCGCGTAGGTCGTGTTCTCGTGCTGGAGGAAGACCCGTGCGGCCTGTTCGTAGAAGGTCGGCAGGAAGTGCGGGACCGCGCGGCCGAGTTGCCCGCCGAGCGCCTCGAAGCCCTCTTTCGCGTTGCCCGGCTTGGACTTGGCCTGCCGGGCCAGTCGTTCGACGTCCTTGACCAGGGCGAGGGCGTGATGGCCGTTGGCCGGGTCGTGGACCAGCGCCCAGGCCGGGAAGCCGAGCGTCTCCCGGCGCACCTGGCCGACCTCGGGCGCCTCCGGATCACGGGCGAGGCCGAGGAACTCCAGGGCCAGGTCCTCGGCGTCACCGAGGGTGCCCGGCACCAGACGGACCACCGCGCGGTCGTCCAGGGCCGGGTGGGTGTACGTGCGGGCGGTCAGGACATCGGCGTCCTCGCGCCCGGTCGTGCCCACGGGCAGGATCGCGCCGGCGTCGAGCAACGCGCCCGCAGTGATGTCGTCGTACGTGCTCATGCCGCCCGCTCCTCGTCCTCGATGTCACGCCCGGCGTACAGTGCCGCCGCCATCCGCATCCCCTCCGACCAGGCGACCGGCCCGATCTGACCGAGCTTCAGCGACCGCCCTGCCGGATCGGTCCACACCAACGGACCGGTCTCGGTCTCGTAGTAGCCGTCGAAGTCGCCGACCCAGACCCGGGCCTCGACCCCGCGGCCGTCCTCCAGCACGGAGCACACCGCGTAGCCCCCGCGCACGCGGTACCCCAGCTGTGTGGCCCGGCCGTGCAGGAACCGCAGCTCCTTGAACACCCCACCCGCGTATTCGTCGACCTGGCCGGCCTCCGGGTCCAGGGCGGCCGGGCGGTGCCAGACCTCGCGGAAGAGCTGCCGGGCCTTCTGCTCGACGCCGAGTTCGACGGCGAACTCCCGCAGTTCCTCCAGGTCTTCGAGGAGCACCGGGTGCGGCAGCCGGACCAGCTCGGGAGCGATACGCACGGTGTCGCCGTCGAGATCGACCAGGCCGAGCCCGCGCTCCGCGTCGGCGTCCCGCAGAAATCCGGCGACCTCGCCGTCGGCGCCGGTCACGACGAGGTCGCGCAGCGCGGCCTGCCAGGCGGGGTCCGGCCACACCTGGGCGAGCACGGCCAGGGGCACCGGCAGCGAGCGGGTCATCCACCGCTCCACGTCGGCCAGGCACTGCCGTTCGTGCCGTTCCAGCCACTCGACGAGCTGCCGTAGCCCCACCACCGCCGGATCGTCCGCCAGCTTCGAGGGCACGGACTTCAGCCGCCGCCCCGCCGCGTTGCGGCAGACCACCTTCCCGTCGTCCAGGGCCACTTCGTACTCCCCGGCCGTCACCCACCCCATGCGTGCCTCCCCGCACCGCAGTGATCAAGTGATGGGGACTGTAGGGGAGGCCACTGACAACGCCCTCCACGATCACCGCGGGGACGGGAAACCAGCAGGTCGTCGAGGGTGAGCGGCTGTGGATGAGACCGATGGACGGCGAGGCCGGGGGGAGGAGTCCAGGGGAGGAACCGAAGGGAGGAGAGGACCGCGACGGATGCGACGGGCGGCGGTGCGCGCCGAGGCCGGAACGGCAACGACTCCGGTACGGCAACGGCCCCGGCGCGGACGTGAAGAACGTCCGGACCGGGGCCGTAAGAGGATCGGGCGAGCCGTCAGCCCTGCTCCGACTCCTTCTCCCGCTTCAGGTTCTTCAGCCGTGCGCCCTCCTTGCGGACCTCGGCCTGTGTGGTGCGCTCCTTCTCCAGCCACTCGGGCTGCTCGCGCCTGAGCTCCTCGATCTGCTCGGTGGTGAGCGGCTCCGTCACCCCGCCGCGCGCCAGCCCCGCGATGGACACGCCGAGCTTGGCCGCGACCACCGGACGGGGGTGCGGACCGTTCTCCCGCAGCTCGCGCAGCCACTCCGGCGGGTTTGCCTGGAGCTCGTTCAGCTCGGCGCGCGAGACGACGCCCTCCTGGAAGGATGCGGGCGTGGCGGGCAGGTACACGCCCAGCTTCCTCGCCGCGGTCGCGGGCTTCATCGTCTGGGCGGTCTGGTGCGAACTCATGAGGTCAAGGGTATCGGCCGAGCGCAGAAGCCCCGACCACGGCCGGTGACGGGCGGCCGACGAAGGCCGGTGACGGGCCGCCGACCACCGCCGGTGACGGGCCGCCCACCGCGGCCGATGCGGGGCAGCCGTCCGCGGCCGGTTAACCTGGCCTGGTGACAGGCTCGGAGGAAACACCGTCGTTCCGGCTCGCGTACGTTCCCGGCGTGACGCCCGCCAAATGGGTAAGGATCTGGAACGAGCGCCTGCCCGACATCCCCCTCACGCTCCACCAGGTCCCGCCCGCCGAGGTGTCCGACATGCTGCGCGCGGGCGACGCTGACGCCGGTTTCGTACGGCTCCCGGTGGACCGTACGTTCTTCAGCGCGATCCCCCTCTACAGCGAGACCACGGTGGTCGTCGTACCCAAGGACCACGTGATCACGGCGGCCGAGGAGGTCACCGTCGCCGACCTCGCCGACGAGGTGCTCTTCCACCCCCTCGACGACGTCCTGGACTGGGACGCGCCGCCCGGCGAGCCCGCCTTCGAGCGCCCGGCCACCACCGAGGACGCGGTGGAGCTGGTCGCCGCCGGCGTCGGCCTCCTGGTCGTCCCGCAGTCCCTGGCCCGCCTGTACCACCGCCGGGACCTCACCTACCGCCCGCTCACCGACGCCCCCGAGTCGACCGTCGCCCTGTCCTGGCCCGAGGAGGCCACCACGGACCTGGTCGAGGACCTCATCGGCATCGTCCGCGGCCGCACGGTCAACAGCACCCGCGGCCGTCAGCCGGCACAGGCGTCCCCGGCGTCGCAGGACAAGCCCAAACGGGTGCAGAAGCCCGCGGCCGCCAAGGCGGCGTCGGCCGGGCGTACCGCCGGCGCCCGCACCACCGGCGCGAAGTCCGCCAAGTCCGCCAAGACGGCGAAGCCCGCCAAGCGCGGAAAGCCCCGCCGCCGGTCGTGACGCCCCGCAGGGCCCCGCATCCGCTCCCGATCTGCTCCCACACGCCCTGATCACCTCCCCGAACTCGGGCCCGTGCGATGTCACGATGCCTCCGGACATCCCGGACATCCACCGCTGGAGGCGCCCGTGAGCCCTGAAGCAGCCCCGGACGAAGCCGTCGACCCCCGTACGTCGTCCGCGTTCCTCGTCAACGAATCGCTCGGCTACCTGTTCCCGGCAGCCCTGCGCGTCGCCGCGGTCGTCGGCGTGGCCGACCACCTGGCCGGCGGGCCCCGCACCGCGGCCGAACTGGCCGAGGCCACCCGCACCGACGCGCGGAGCCTCTACCGGGTGCTCCGGCTGCTGGCCACCCGCGGCATCTTCGAGGAGGACGCCGGCGGCCGCTTCCGGCTCACCTCCGTCGGGGACACCCTGCGCAGCGACGCGCCCTGTTCGGCGCGTTCCGCCGTCCTGATGAACACCGACCGCAGCATGTGGCTGCCCGTCGCGGACCTGAGCCGCTGCGTGAGCGAGGGCACGTCGGCGTTCGAGCACCTCTTCGGGCTGCCGTTCTTCGAGTACTTCGCGCAGGACGAGGACACCGCCGACGTCTTCCACACCGGTATGGCCGCGATGTCCGACGCGGAGAACGAGCCCATCGCCGCCGCCTGCGAGTTCCCGGCCACCGGGACGGTCGTCGACGTGGGCGGCGGGCACGGCGGCTTCCTGCTGGCGGTCCTCGGCCACCACCCCGGTCTGCACGGCGTCCTGCTCGACCAGCCGCATGTCCTGGCCGGCCACCTGCTGGACACGCCCGGGATCGCCGGCCGCTGGAGCATCGAGTCCGGCGACTTCTTCACCGCAGTACCGGAGGGTGACGTCCTCGTGCTCAAGCGGATCCTGCACGACTGGGAGGACGACCAGTGCGTGACCCTCCTCGACCGCTGCCGTGCCGCACTCGCGCCGGGCGGGCGGATCATGGTCGTCGACGCGGTGGTCCCGCCGGGCAACACACCCCATCAGGCCAAGATGCTGGACCTGCTGCTGATGGCGGCCCTGGTGGGCCGGGAACGCACCGAGCCGGAGTTCGCCGCGCTGTTCGAGGCCGCCGGTCTGAAGCTGTCCCGGATCGTGCCGACCCCGACCGTGCTCTCGGTGGTGGAGGCGGTGGCCGCCTAGCTCCGGGCCCGGCCGGGCTCAGTCCTCCGGCTCGGTCGTCCGTTCCTGCAGATCGGCGACCGCCAGGCCCAGCGCCACCAGGATGAATCCGACGGATGTGAGCAGGCCGAGCTGGAGCGCCTCGCCGGCCGGGCCGTGGTGTGCGAGGTGGGCGAAGTACACCGAGCCCACCACGGCGATCCCGGCCGCCGAGCCGACGCGCTGGCCGGTCTGCAGTACTCCGCCGGCCGCGCCGGCCCGCTGCACCGGGACCCGGGTGAGCGTGAGCGTCGTGTTGGGGGAGACGGTGATGCCGGAGCCGATCCCACCGACGATCATCGGCACCGCGGCGGCCCAGCCGATGCTGTCCGACGGCACCAGCTGTACCACCGCGATGATCCCGATCAGCCCCAGTGCCACCCCGCTGAGCCCGATGACGACGAGCGTGCGCCCGTGGCGCACCACCAGCCGGCCGCCGAGCGCGGCGCCGACCGCCGAGGCGGTGGCGAAGGGCAGCACGGTGACACCGGCGGCCAGGGCGCTGTATCCCGCCGCGTTCTGCAGGTACAGGGCGAGGACGAAGAAGACCGTGGTGAAGCCCGCGAAGTAGCTGAAGCTGATCAGCGCGCCGAGTGTGAAGGACCGCAGCGAGAACAGGTTCAGATCGATCAGGGGTGCCCGGCCGAGCCGCCCCTGCCGTCGCTCCCAGGTCCAGAACAGTCCCAGCAGCACCGCGCCCACCGGCAGCAGCGCCCACTTCTGCCGACCGGTCCACTGCTGCTCCTGCACGAGCGGCAGCATGAGCGCGAGCACGCCGGCGCCGAGGAGCAGCACGCCGATCGGGTCGAACTGCTCCCGTCTGCCCGCCGACTCGGGGAACCTGGGCAGCAGCCGCAGTCCGGCGACGAACGCGGCCACCCCGATGGGCAGGTTGACGAAGAACACCCAGCGCCAGCCGTCGTCGGTACCGACCCCGTCGATGATCAGACCGCCCGCCAGCGGGCCCACCGCCGTGGAGACCCCGATGACACTGCCGAGCAGACCGAAGGCCTTGGCCCGTTCGGCGCCCTGGAACATCTGCTGGATCAGCCCCGAGGTCTGCGGCGCGACCATGCCCGCCGCCGCGCCCTGGATCAGCCGGAACGCCACCAGCAGGTCGGGGCTGGCCGCGAGCCCGCAGGCCGCCGAGGCCAGTGTGAACACGGCGAGGCCGATCAGGAACGCCTGGCGCCGCCCGCGCATGTCTCCGAGCCGGCCGGCCGGGACGAGCGCCAGTCCGAAGGTCAGGGCGTACCCGGAGACGATCCAGGACTGGGCCGCCTCCGTGGTGCCGAGCCCGCGCTCCATCGAGGGCAGCGCCACGTTCACGATCGAGGTGTCGAGCAGCGAGATGAAACCGGCCGCGAGACAGACCCCGAGGGCCGGCCACCGCCGTTCGTCGGCGGCCGGCTGCTGCGGCTTTGCCCAGGTCGTGGTCATACGGCCACGCTATGCAGTCATTCCGGTCATCGCACGACCGGCGGAGCGAACGGCTGGCCCACTGCTCCTTCCGGGTGCCTGCCGGCTTCCGCCCGGCGGCCGACCCGTGGCGACGAGCAACGGTGTCGGCGCCACGGTGTCGGCCCGCGGTGCTGGCGTGCGGTGTCGGGGCGCTGTGTCAGCGCGCGTACGACGCCTCCCGCGCCGTGGCCACGATCCGGTCGGCGTCCGCCTCGCCCAGCAGCCCGTCCGTCACCCAGGCGTCCACCACCGACCGCACCCGCGCCACCAGTGCCCTCTTGCCGTGGAACGGCGCCCCGGCCCACACCTCGTCCAAGAGCGAGTCGCCGCCGGACCTGACCGGGTTGGCCACCTGCGAGTCCAGGCCGCCGAACACCACCGTCGGTTCGGAGCGCCGGAAGTACGCGTGGGCCGGGTCCTCGGTGCCTTCGTAGAAAGGGGCGAACTCGGTGCCGTCCAGGGTGAAATGGAGCGGGGTGCCGGCCACCGGGGTCAGGGACGGAAGCAGGTCCCCGGAGAGCCCGGCATTGCGGTACAGCCCCAACTCCAGGTACTCCGTGGCCGCGTTGCGGCCGACCAGATTGACCGGGCCGTAGAACAGAGCCTGCACCGACGGATCGTCGAGGGCCTTCTCGACCCGCAGCCGGAACGGAACCGACACCCGCACGCTGTCCCCGGGCCGCCACGTCCGGGACACGGCGAAGTAGCTCCCCGGCACCGGAGTCCCCTTCACCGCCCGCCCGTTGACCGTCACCCGGAAGCCGGCCGTCGCCCACGCGGGCACCCGCAACCGTAGTTCGAAGGAGACGGGCCGGCCACTCCCGCCCACCGTGAGCGTGCTGCCCTGCTCCCGGGGATAACCGGTGGTCTGGCTGACCGTGACCCCCTTCTCGGCCCAGGTCAGCGTGGACGGGCTGTACAGGTTGACGTACAGGGCGCTGCCGTCGGCCGCCGCGCAGTACACCGAGTCCTGGTACTTGGTGGCGGACTCCATGCCCGTGCCCTCGCAACAGGTCGTGCCCTGCTTGGGTGTGTAGTCCCGCACATGCCCGGGCGTCAGCCCGATGAAGTACGTGACGAGCGGCTTCTCGGCATCGGCCCGGTCCTGCTTGGAGCCGAGCACCTGGTTGTACAACGCCCGCTCGTAGTAGTCCAGGTACGCCGGATCCTGCTCGTGGAAGAACAGCGCCCGGCTCAGCTTCAGCATGTTGTACGCGCAGCAACTCTCCGCCGTGGTCGCGCTGATGGTCCCCGCGATCACGTCCCGCGCCTTCCAGAACTCGGTCGTACTGGTGCCGCCGATGCCGTACATGCGATGCGGTACGACCATGCCCCAGAAGTTCCTCGCCGCGGTGAGGTAACGCTCCTCGCCGGTCGCGTCGTACAGCCGGACCAGACCGGTGAAGACCGGGATGTGCTGGTTGGCGTGCAGGCCGTCCAGCGTGTCGGTGTTCGCGGCGCAGGCGTCGATGAGGCTGTCGAGGTCGAACAGCCGGGCCAGCGCGAGATGTTCGGCCTTGCCGGTGAGCTCGTGCAGGTCGCAGACCGCCTCGACGATCCCGCCGAACTCACCGCTGGAGAAGATCCCCCACATCCGCTGGAGGGTGGCGGCGGGCAGCACGGACAGCCGGGAGTACATCCAGTCGCCCATGCCGGAGGCGAGGTCGAGCGCCCGCTCGTCGCCGGTCGCGGTGTGGGCGTCCAGCAGCCCCCGGAGGATCTTGTGCGCGGTGTAGTACGGAGCCCACACCTTCGTGTAGTCGCTGCCGGTCATCGACTCCAGCAGGATGAACTGCGTCTCCGGATAGGCCGCGAGGAACCCGGGGTGGCTGGGGCCGCCCCAGGTGCGGCGCAGGACCGCGTCGAGGCCGCGCCCCGAGGTGTCCGCGAAACCCGATCCCGATGTCTCCTCGAAGGCGTACGACACGAGGTCGCCGCTCGCCCGCACGTTCTGCAGCTCCGCGATCTCGTCGGCACCCAGCGCCCGCGACCACACGTCGAACCCGCCGAAGGCGCCCGCGAAGACGGGGTCGGCGGCGTAGTGGGAACGGCCGAGCCAGTGGTGGGCGAGGGTGCCGAGGGCGGCCGGGGTGAGGGACATGGCCGCATTCCGGGCCACGGCCGTGCCGTTGACGTACAGCGTGCCGGTGCCGTCCGCGACGGTCACCGCGAGGTGGCTCCACTGGTCGAGGGGCAGTGCCGTGGTGCCGTTCAGCCCCTGCTCGGCACCCGCCCCGCCGGTGGTGATCGCGAAACGGGGCACCCCGCTCGCGTTCCGTGCGACGAGGTACAGATAGCGGGTGGTGTCGTTCCCGAAGTCGAACACCCGGGCCCAGGTGTCCTGGTGGGTGGGTTTCACCCAGGCGGACAGGGTGACGGCGGAAGCGCCGCCGAGTACATCGGCGGGCAACTCGACGTACCGGTACGACCCCCGCTCGTTCTCGACGGCCCGCCCGTCGAGGACCCCGGCGACGCTCAGTGCGGAGGGCTCGTGGCGCAGGGCCTCGCGGACCTCGTCCAACGCCTCCACCACGGTGCGGATCTTCGCCCCGAACACCTCCTCGCCGGTGCTCGCGTACGCCTGCGCGAGCATGGTCAGGAAGTGCCCGGTGTAGTGCCCGCGCAGATTGCCGTTGGCCTCCCCGTCCAGCCCCTCCCAGCCGCCGGGCGCCACCGCACCGCCCGTGTCGAGGCCCGCGTTGGCCCGGAACACCTGCAGCAGCCGGTTCTCGTCGTAGCCACGGGCATGGTCCAGCATCAGCTGCCGCTTGTCGGCGAAGACACCCGGCCGCAGCGCCACCTCGTCGAGCGCGAAGGGCACCACGCTCCAGGCGGCGGGGACCGCGGTCCGGACGGCCGAGGCCGGGCGCGCGGAAGCCGGGTACGAAAACGCTGGTGAGGCTGCTGCAACGGCCGCTGCCTGCAGAAGAGTTCGTCGGGAGAGGGGCGATGCCATGGGTGCTCCTCCAAGGTGCCGGTCGCATGCATCCGCCGTTCGAAAACCCGAACGGCGTGCGGATAGTCGACCAGACGATAAGGAGGACGCGGGTGGGGGTCAACGGTTATGGAGCGGCGGACCCGGACGACGGCCGGCCGACTCGGCGAAGAGCCCCGCTCACCAGGTGTCGACGAACGGGCGATGCCCCGGCTGCGGAAGCGGGCAGCCCTCCAGCGCAGCCAGGATCCAGGCCCGCGACCCGGCCGGGTCGAGCACCGCGTCGATCTCCAGTGCGGCCGCCGTGTTGACGGCCTTCCCGCGTTCGTACAACTCGGCGACCCGCTCCTCGAAGACGCGGGCTCGCTCGGCCGGGTCCGCGATCGCCTCCAACTCCCTGCGGTGACCGAGCCGGACGGCCCCCTCCAGCCCCATCCCGCCGAACTCCCCGCTCGGCCAGGCGGCCGTGGCCAGCGGAGCCCGCGTGGAGCCGCCCAGCATGGCCATCGCCCCCAGCCCGTACGCCTTGCGCAGCACCAGACCCACCAACGGCACCCGCAGATTGGCACCCGTCACGAACAGCCTCGCGAAGTGCCGTACGGTGGCCGTCCGTTCGGCGTCCGGGCCGACCATGAAGCCCGGGGTGTCGCACAGCGAGACGACCGGCAGCCCGAACGCGTCGCACAACTGCAGGAAACGCGCCGCCTTGTCGGCCGCGTCCCGGTCGATCGCCCCGCCCAGATGCATTGGGTTGCTCGCCAGCAGGCCGAGCGGCCGCCCCTCGACCCGCACCAGACAGGTGAGGACACCGACCCCGAACTCCGGCCGCAGCTCCAGCACCGAGTCCGTGTCCGCGAGCCCCGCGACCGCCGCCCGCATGTCGTACGCCCGCCGCCGGTTCTCCGGCACCACCCGGCGCAGCAGCCGCTGGTCCGGCGCCTCCCAACTGCCCAGCTCTGCCTGGAAGTACGACAGATAGCGCCGCGCCAGCCGCACGGCCTCCGCCTCGTCCGCGGCCACCAGGTCCACGACCCCGTTCGGTACCTGCACCGAGAGCGGCCCCACCTCCTCGGGCCGGAACACCCCCAGCCCGCCGCCCTCGATCATCGCCGGCCCGCCCATCCCGATGGTCGCGTCGGGAGTGGCGATCACCACGTCACAGCAGCCCAGCAGCGCCGCGTTCCCCGCGAAGCACCGCCCCGAGACGATGCCGACCAGCGGAACCGTGCCGCTGAGCCGCCCCATCCGCTGGAAGGTGGCCACATCCAGCCCCGCCACGGCCGTGGTGTCCGTGTCCCCGGGCCGGCCCCCGCCCCCTTCCGTGAACAGCACCACGGGCAGCCGCCGTTCCCCGGCCAGCTCCAGCAGCCGGTCGGCCTTGCGGTGGTTCTGCAGCCCCTGCGTTCCGGCCAGCACCGTGTAGTCGTACGACATCACCACGCACGGCCGGCCGTTCACCCGCCCGGTGCCGGTGACCATGCCGTCCGCCGGCGTGGAGCGGATCAGGTCGTCCAGGGAACGCCTGCTGCGCCGGGCGGCGATCGCGAGGGCGCCGAACTCGGTGAAGGACCCGCTGTCGCACAGGTCCGCGATGTTCTCCCGGGCGGTCCGCCGCCCCAGCGTGTGCCGCTTGGCCACGGCCTCGGGCCGGTTCTCGTCCAGCCCGAAGGCGTGGCGCCGCACCATCTCGGCGAGGTCGTCGCGGACGGCATCCGGATCGGACTCCTGCTCGGCGGGAGCGGCCGCGTCCGCGCCGGTCAACTCGTCCAGGGTGGCCAACGGCGAGCCCTCGGTGACGGTTTCGCCCACCCGAACATGCAGCGTCCGCACCACTCCGGAGCCGGGCGCGCGCACCACGTGCTCCATCTTCATCGCCTCCAGCACCAGCAACTGCTGCCCGGCGCGCACCGGTTCACCGTCCGACACGTCGACCGAGACGACGGTGCCGCCCAGTGGTGCGACGACGGAGCCCTCCAGGGACGGGGCGGCCACGCCCGTGAAGTTCTGCGCGAGCTCGGCCACCACGCCGGTGTGCGCCCAGAAGCGGGGCCGGGCGAGCACCTCCCTCAGCAGCGGGATCCCCGTCCGCACCCCCTCCACGCCGAACTCGCCCAGCGCCCGCCGCGCCCGCGCACAGGCCGCCTCGACATCGCCGTGCGGGACATGTGCGACCACCTTGGCCAGCAAGGGGTCGTACGCCAGGCCGACCTCGGCCCCGGACCGGACCGCCGTGTCGACCCGCACCCCCGGCCCGGTCGGCACGTCGAAGCGGGTGATCCGCCCCGCCCCGTCGGCATTCACCCGGGCCTGCACGGCGAACCCGCGTGGCCGGGCCGGAGCCTCCGACAGCCCGAGGCCGGCCAGCGTCTCCCCGGCCGCGAGCCGCAACTGCACACCGACCAGGTCGAGTCCGGTCACCTCCTCGGTGACCGTGTGCTCCACCTGGATCCGGGGATTCGCCTCGATGAACCAGAACTCCTGCTCCCTGACCAGGAATTCGAAGGTGACCAGACTGGAGCAGCGGACCGCACGGGCCAGCCGCAGTGCGCAGTCCAGGAGCCGCTCCCGCACCGGCTCCGGGAGGTCCGGGGCCGGAGCGATCTCGACCAGCTTCTGGTGGCGCCGTTGCGCGCTGCAGTCCCGGTCCCACAGGTGTGTGACGGCGCCGGTGGCGTCCCCGACGACCTGCACCTCGATGTGCCGGGCCCCTTCCAGCAGCCGCTCCGCGTACAACTCGCCGCCTCCGAAGCCCTGCTGCACCTCCGAACGGCACCGCTCCCACGCCTCGTCCAGCTCCTCGGCCCGCCGTACGACCCGCAGCCCGCGACCGCCGCCCCCACCGACCGCCTTGACCATCACGGGCCCGTCCGCCAGCAACTCGCGTGCCCCGTCAGGGCCGTCGGCACCGGCGAGCACCGGAACCCCCGCCCCGGCGGCCAGTTCTCGGGCCCGTGCCTTGTCCCCGAAGACCGCCAGCACCTCCGGCGAGGGGCCCACGAAGACGACCCCGGCCGCCGCGCACCGACGGGCGAAATCCGCGTCCTCGCTCAGAAAGCCGTAGCCGGGGTGGAGGAAGTCGCACCCCGCGCTCCGTGCCGCGGCGAGCAGCGCGTCACCGTCCAGGTAACCGTCCAACGGCACTGCCTCGTCGGCCAGTTGTGTGTGCCCGCCGTCACCCTCGACGTACACCGCGACCGTACGCAGCCCGGCCTCCGCCGCGGCCCGCAGCACACGCACGGCGATCTCGCCACGGTTGGCGACCAGCACGGCGGCAGCACCCACGAAAACCCTCCAGGTCACGGACGTCGACAACCGGCCCGGCCATGCTCATCGCCCCCGGCACCGACGTCAATGCGGTCACCGGACCGATCGGAGGAGCCAGTCGAACGCCATCTGCGCCGTGAACTCCGGCTGGCCGCCCCGCAGAAGCAGGTCGGCGTCGGCGAACTCGGGAGCGCCGGCCTGCGCTGCGACGTACGGGATCGCGATGCAGCGCATCCCGGCGGCGTGCGCGGCGGCCGCGCCCGGGGCTGCGTCCTCCAGAACCACACAGTCGGCCGGGGCGGACCCGAGACGGCGGGCCGCCTCCAGGAAGACGTCCGGCGCCGGCTTGCCGCGCGGCACCTCATCGGCCGAGACCACCGTCCGCAGCTGCGCGTCCAGCCCCGTACCCGACAGGATCGCCGCGATCGCCTCGGGGGAGGAGCCGGAGGCCACCGCCATGGGCACGCCCTCGGCCGTCAGCAACTCCACGAGCTTCCGCATCTCCGGATACGCAGGCGTGCGGGTCCGGGCCAGCTCCAGATAGTGCCGGTTGGTCTCCGCGAGCAACTCCGCCACCGGGGGCCGGAGTCCGTACCGCTCCCGGAACAGGGCCAAGGTCTCCAGCGTGCTGATGCCGACGAAGCGCTCGTGCTCCGCCCATGTGTAGTCCGGGACACCGTGCGCGGCCAGGGTCTGCCGGGTGGCCTCGTAGTAGTTCGGCTCGCTGTCCACGAGCGTTCCGTCGAGATCGAAGATGACCGAGAGACTACCGAGATCACTCATGGGACCAGCATGCCGTCACCCGCGTGCCGCCCGGCCGACCGACTCCACCAGCGGCAGCAGCCGGTGCGGGACGCGCTCGCGCAGCGCCACCTCTGTGCGGGTGCGCACCACGCCCGGCAGACTGATCAGCTTCTGGATCACGTCCTCCAGGTGCGCGTTGTCCCGCGCCACCACCCGCGTCAGCAGATCCCCGCCGCCCGTGATCGAGAACGCCTCCACGATCTCCGGTACGGCGGCCAGCGCGTCCCCGACGTCGTCCAGATGGCCCTGGGTGACCTCGATGTGCACGAAGGCCAGCACCGGGTGGCCGAGCGCGGCGGGGGAGAGGGAGGGGCCGGAGCCGGTGATCACACCGTCCCGCTCCAGCCGGTCCAGGCGCGCCTGCAACGTGCCCCGGGCGACCCCGAGCACCCGGGCGTACTCGCGCACGCTGGTACGCGGCTGCTCCAGCAGCAACCGCAGGATGCGGGTGTCGAGCTCGTCCACGGTCATGGCGAACGACTGTACCAATGGCTCAGGGAGCTGTCCGTCCGACCTGGTCCATTGGCCTTCCAGATGACAGCCACTACCCGTCATCGCTGGACCATTGGCCCAGTGAATTCGAAGACACTTGAGCCAGTAGCCCCGGCGATGCTCTCATGTCCGTGTCGATGGCGCTGCGGATCCCCGCGGCGCCATTTCTGTGCCGTCCGGTCCAATTCCGTGCCGTCCGGTCCGAGTCGTCCGTGAGAGGGGAAGCAGTGCTGAAGAGGGTGTTCACGGCTCCGGACCCGGGGCGGGTGCGGCTGCGCTTCGCCGCGCGGGCCGTGCTGGGGATCGGCCTCGCCGTCGTGGTCTGCGGACTGGCCGGGCACTCCCTGGTAGGCGCCGTCACCGGCGGGCTCGCCGCGCTGCTCACCCTGTTCACCGTCGCGGACCCCACGGTCCGCGGGCAGGCGGTCACCACCGCGCTGCTGCCCGCCGTGGGCCTGCCGGTGCTCGCCGCCGCGGCCGAACTGCACGACGTACCGGTCGCCCGCGACCTGGTCTTCCTCGCCGTGGTCGGTGCGGGCGTGTACGCCCGCCGGTGGGGACCGCGCGGCCACAGCCTCGGCGTGTTCGCCTTCATGACCTTCTTCGTGGCCCAGTTCCTGCACGCCACCCCGGGACGGCTGCCCGAGCTGTACGCCGCCGTCCTGCTCTCCGTGCTCAGCGCGGCCGCCGTCCGCTTCGGTCTGTGGTGCTACGAGCGCCGGCTGCCCCCGGCGCCCATGCCCGCCGCACCCGCCGGCACCGGGCTGGCCCGGGTGACCACCCGGCAGGCGGTCCAGGCGACCGCGGGCGCGGGCTTCGCGCTGGTCGTCGGCCAGCTGGTGTCGGGCCAGCGCTGGTACTGGGCGGTCGGCGCCACCTGGTGGATCTTCGTCAACACGGCCTCGCGCGGCGAGACGCTGGTACGCGGCTTCCGCCGGGTCCTCGGCACGGTCATCGGTATCGCGCTGGGCCTGCTCGTCGCCGTCCCCGTGCACGGCGCCCCCGTCCCGACCGCCGTCCTGGTGGCGGTCGCCGTGTTCGGCATCTTCTACACGGCCGCCGTCTCCTACACCTGGATGATGCTCTGGGTGACCCTGCTGGCGGAGTTGCTCTACGGTCTGCTCGGCGTCCTGAGCCCCGGCCTGCTGGCGCTGCGGTTCGCCGAGACCGGGGTGGGCGCCGTCGGTGCCGTACTCGCCGTCCTGTTCGTGCTGCCGGTCACCACCCATCTCACCACCGACGCCTGGATCCAGCGTGCCCTGCGCTGCGTCCATGCCTGCACGGCCGAGGCCGCCGCCCGCCTCGCCGGCGCCGTCACCGTCGACCCGGCACCCCGGGTGGCCGAACTCGAACAACTCCTCGGCCGGGTGCGGCTCTCGGTCGCCCCTCTCGTCCACCCGCTCAACCCGATGCCCGGCCGTAAGCGCCGCGCCCGTCTCGTCCTCGCCCTGCTGGACGACTGCGCACGGGAGATCCACGGCCTGGTCGCCGTCGCCGCCGACCCGGAGGCCTCGCACGACGCCCGCCTGGCCGCCGCCTGCTGGCGTGTCGAGGCGGCCGTGTCGGCCCTGACCAAGGGCTCGGAGCACGTCACCGGCCCGGCCGAGCCGCCCACCGAACCCGCGCTCGCCCACCTGCACGGCCTGGAACGCGCCCTGGCCGAACTCGCCGAACCCCTGCGCGTACCCTCGGGCTCCCCCCTGGTCGGCGCCTGAGACGCGCCGCCCCGGACGCCTTGGTCTAGACCTCAAGCTGCTACCGTCGGCCCGGGACCGGCTTGTACTGACTCGTACCGGCTCGCAGCGAGAGGGGACAGCGGTGGCAGAGGGCGGCAGGCGGCGGAGGGCGTTCATCGGCTCGTTCACGGCGGCGGGCGGCCCCGGGGTCGTCACGGCGGCGGTCCATCCGTACAACGGCGCCCTGGCCCTCCTGGAGAGCGTCGACGGCGTCCCCGACCCGTCGTTTCTCGCGCTCGCACCCGGCGGGCGCACGCTGTACGCGGTCAGCGAGACCGCCGACGGCGCGGTGGCCGCGTACCACGTCCACGACGACAAACCACGGCTCGCCGGACCGCCGGTCCCGGTCGACGCCAGCGGCCCCACCCACCTCAGCGTCCTCGACGGCCACGTGCTGACCGCCAACTACGGCTCGGGCAGCGTCACCGCCGTCCCCGTCCGCCCCGACGGCACCCTCGCCGGCGCCGCCTCCGGGGTCCTCCAGCACACCGGCTCGGGCCCGCACGAGCGCCGCCAGCGCGGGCCGCACGCCCACCAGGTGCAACCGGACCCCAGCGGCCGCTGGGCGGTCAGCGTGGACCTCGGCACCGACTCGGTCCGCGTCTGCACCCTCAGGGCAGGCGCCCTCACCCTCCACCGCGAGATCGCCCTGCGCGCCGGCTCCGGCCCCCGCCACCTGGCCTTCCACCCCGGCGGCGGGTACGCCTACGTCGTCAACGAACTCACCCCGACCGTCACGGTCTGCCGCTGGGACGCCGGCACCGGCTCCCTGAAGCCCCTGACCGAGACCCCGGTGCTCCCCGGCGCCCCCGCAGGCGACGCGTACCCCTCCGGCATCGCCGTGTCCCCCGACGGCCGCTTCGTCTGGACGGCGACCCGAGGGGAGGACGTCCTGACGACGTTCGCGGTCGAGGACGACCACCTGAGCCTGACGGCGACGGTGCCGTGCGGCGGCCACTGGCCACGGGCGCTGACGGAGTCCGGCGGCTTCCTGTACGCGGCCAACGAGCGCTCGGGAAACGTCACCTGGTTCGCCATCGACGGCGAGACGGGCCTGCCGCGTTACGACGGCTCCGTGGAGGTCCCGGCGGCCTCCTGTGTGATCTTCGACTGACCCGGACCTGGAAGGCGCCCCGACCGGGGCGCGCCCGAAGGGGCGCTGGGGGAGGAACTGCGCGACAAGCCCCCACCGGCCCGAGGCCGAGAGCACTCCGCACCACCCCAAAAAACAACCGACGGGGCCCTCTCCGAGAAAGGACCCCGTCGGGAAACGCCTGCCCGCGTCAGCGAACCGGCGTCCCCTGCGGCTGCTGCGGCGCAATGCCGAGCGCCGTCGTGTACTTGGCCAGCGCCAGCTTGCCGATCGCCGGATACGGCCCCAGCGGTTCGGCGGTGGCACAACCGGCCTCCTCGGCAGCCGCGGCCAGCAGCGCGGCGTCGATCTCCGGCCCTATCAGGTACGGCGCCAGCGCCAGCTGCTGCGAGCCGGAACCGCGCAGCTGCTCGGCGACGGACGCGATCGAGCCCTCCTCGTCCAGCGCGGCGGCCATCACCGGCACGGCGAGGCGCGCGGCGAGCAGCATGCCGGTGATCCCGGCGGCCTGCACGGCCTCGTCGCCGCCCACGGACGCGAGGATGATGCCGTCCGCGGCCGTCGCCACGGTGAACAGCCGGGCGCGGTCGGCGCGGGCCAGGCCCGCCTCGGAGAGGCGCACGTGCAGGGCCTCGGCGAGCAGCGGGTGCGGGCCGAGGACGTCGGTCAGGTCGGCCGCGACCCGGCTCTCCATGACGGCCTGGCGGAGCCGGCGCAGCAGCGCGCTGTCCGGGCCGGCCAGCAGCGGCACGACGACGGCGACCGGGCCGTCGGGCGCCTTGATGCCCTCGACACCGGCGGCGACGGCCTGCTCGTAGCGGGCGGTGCGCTCCTCGGCGGCATGGGCGAGCACGGACTGGAGGGTGGGGAACTCCGCGTCGTCCCCGTCCAGGTACCCGATCCGGGCGTCCAGGCCGGGCAGCTCGGAGCGGGCGATGCTCACGACCTCCTCGGCGAGGCCGCGCGTGGCCGCGCTGGGCGCACCCGGCACCGCGAGGACGAGCGCGGGCGCATCCTCGGGCGCCACCAGCGGCTCGGGGCGGCGGTGCCGTCCGGGCTGGCGGGGGCGCGGCATTCGTACTGGCAGGCCGGCGGGCCCAGTGGGGGAGCTCATGGCGCCGCATGTTACTGGCTATCTGGGCTCCCCTGTTCGGGGAGGGTGCAGGTGAGCGGTATCCGTCCGGTTTTGTCTGATGAGTTACGCATGATTCGGAGGTGATCCCATCAACTGTCGGACACTTCATGTCCCGATGGGATCAATCACCTTTTGTGTGTACCACGGAGAACATCCGCTCATCACTCGGCAGGGTGAGCAGCCCGCTGACCAGGTCACTCGCCAGGCGCACCGCCCCGTGCAGCGGATCGCCCGCCGCCGGGACCTGCCGCGCCCGCGGCAGCAGAACGGTCAACTTCTCGGCCAGTGGTGCGAGAAGCGGGTCCCCCAGCTTGAGCAGGCCGCCCGTGAGGGCGACCCGGGGCTCGCCTGCCGTGGGACAGACCGCGGCGGCCGACTCGGCCATGTGCCGGGCCGCCGCGTGCAGGATCCCGGCCGCGACCGGGTCGTCTACGGCGCACTCCGCGACCTGCGGGGCGAACGAGGCCAGTACGGCGGGCCGGTCCGTGCGCGGATAGAGCAGGCCGGGCAGCCCGGTCAGCGGCCCGAACCGCTCCTCGGCACACGCCCGCAGGGCGGCCGAGCCGCCCTCCCGCCCGTCGAAGGCGCGCAGCGCCGCCTCCAGCCCCGCCCGGCCGATCCAGGCCCCGCCGCCGCAGTCGCCCAGCAGATGGCCCCAGCCGTCCGCCCGCCGCCATCCGGCCAGATCGGTACCGATCGCGATCAGCCCGGTACCGGCGGCCAGCACCGCCCCCGGACACGGGCCCAGGGCGCCGACGTACGCCGTCACGGCGTCGGCGGCCAGCGCGACCGTCCGCACACCGAGCTCACGCGCCAGCGCGCCCGGCAGTTCTGCCCGCAGGGCATCCCCGAGACCGGCCATCCCGGCCGCGCCGACGACGACCGTCTCCACCCGGTCCAGCCCGTACTCGGCGATCGACGCCCGTGCCATGGGCAGGAGTTGTTCGAGGAGATGCCCCGGATCGATCCCCCGCGCCCCGGTGCGCACCGGCTCCCGTGAAACGCGCGGCACCGAGGGCTCCCGCCCCGGCAGCCCTACGACGGCCCGCAGCCCGGAGCCTCCGGAGTCGACGGCGAGAAAGCCGGCAGCAGGGGCGTTGCCGCCCGGTCCGCTCACGACAGGCGCCGGTCCGCCGGCACCGGCGACGGGTGCGCGGACTCCGTCGCCGGCCGGGGCGGGTTCACCGTGGGTGCGGGGGTTCCGGGATCCGGGCACCGGCGGCGAGCGGCTCGCCAGGCCCGATGACCGTGACGGAGTGGCTCGATCACTTGCTGCAACGGGCTCCCCTCCTTCCCGGTGCCCGGCGGGGCGATCCGCTGGATCGGCTCGATGACCTTGATGGGGTGGAAGGGTAGCGCCGGGGGCGGCGGCCGTGCGCGGGGGCGTCCGCGGTTGTGCGGGACCCCGGTGTGTGCCAGTAGGGTGACGCGCTGTGGCACCACGACCCTTGCATGAACTTGTTGAAGCAGGCTGGGCGAAGGCTCTTGAACCTGCGGCCGAACGCATCGCCGCGATGGGAGACTTCCTCCGGGCCGAGATAGCGGCGGGCCGGACCTACCTTCCGTCCGGAGCGAATGTCCTGCGGGCCTTCCAGCAGCCCTTCGACGACGTTCGCGTCCTGATCGTCGGCCAGGATCCCTATCCCACGCCCGGGATGGCCATCGGGTTGAGCTTCGCGGTCTCGCCCGAGGTGCGCTCCTTGCCGGGCAGCCTGGAGAACATCTTCCAGGAGATGCACTCCGACCTGGGGCTGCCCAGGCCCTCCAACGGGGACCTCACGCCGTGGACAGAGCAGGGGGTGCTGCTGCTCAACAGGGCACTCACCACGGCCCCGCGCAGCCCGGGCGCCCATCGCGGCAAGGGCTGGGAAGAGGTCACCGAGCAGGCGATCCGGGCGCTGGCGGCGCGTGGCAAGCCGCTGGTGTCCATTCTCTGGGGCCGCGACGCCCGCAATCTCCGCCCGCTCCTCGGCCAGTTGCCGGCGGTGGAGTCCGCTCATCCCTCGCCGATGTCGGCGGACCGGGGTTTCTTCGGATCGCGGCCGTTCAGCCGGGCCAACGAACTGCTGGTCCAGCAGGGGGCACAGCCGGTGGAGTGGCGCCTGCCGTAGGCCGACGACGTTCCGACCGAACGTCACTCTGCAGGTCCAACGGCTGGGCGGCCACGGTTCGTTCCCGATCCGAATGTGATGCTTCGCCCAGCCCGTTGACCTGTCACAACACCTCTGACCAGCCCATACTCCAGAACCTGACGAACCTGCAGGGTGGAGGGGCACGATGGGCGCAGCGGCGGCGGCAGGGACCTGGAAGCTCGGGGACCTGGAGGTGAACCGCGTCGGGTACGGTGCGATGCGGCTCACCGGCAACGGCATGATGGGCAACTCCGACGGCACGCCGATCGACCGCGACGCCGCGGTGCGGTTGCTGCACAGCGCGTTCGAGCAGGGCGTCAACCACGTCGACACGGCTTCGTTCTACTTCTCGCCGCTGCGGTCCGCGAACGAGCTGATCAACCGTGCCCTCTCGTCCTGGCACGGCGACGTGGTCGTGGTGACCAAGGTCGGCCCGGCGCGCGATCCCTCCGGCGAGTGGCTCCACACGGTCCGCCCCGACCAACTGCGCGGTCAGGTCGAGGAGAACCTGCGCCAGCTCGGCCGGGACCACCTGGACGTGGTGAACCTGCGCGCCGGCGGCCCCCGCACAGCCTTGATCGCCGAGCACTTCGGCGCTCTCGCCGAGCTGCGCGACGCCGGCCTCATCCGGCACCTCGGGCTTTCCGCCGTCCGGCCCGAGCACGTGGCCGAGGCCCGGACGATCGCACCCGTGGTCTGCGTGCAGAACTCCTACAGCCTGGACTGGCGCCGCGCCGACGAGAGCGGAATGGTGGACCTGTGCCGGGATCAGGGCATCGCCTTCGTCCCGTACTTCGCCGTCTCCGGTCTGCGGCGGGAGGCGGCCGCGGTCCAGGAGCAGGACGCACGCGTCCACACGGTCGCCCGCGCCCATGGCACGACACCCGCCCAGGTACGGCTCGCCTGGACCCTCCACCGCGGACCGCACGTGCTGGCCATCCCCGGCACCACCGACCCCGCCCACCTCGCCGAGAACATCGCCGCCGGCGCCCTCCGTCTGACCGAGGAGGAGCTGACCCTCCTCGACGAACCGGGTGCCGCCGACCTGGGTTCGTGAATCCCCGCCGTGCCCCCAGCACGGCGACGCGCGCGGCTCCCGTCCGGCTGTAGACGCAACAGGAGACCCACACCACGATTCCGTACTCGCGACGGTGTCATCACGTGGGGCGCGTAGTGCCGGCGGGCCGGCAACCACGCGGGACCGGATCGATCAATGACCGGCGCCGCTAGAGGAACGGCGTCCCGGGGTCGAGCCCCGACAGCACCCTGCCGTACAGCTCCAGGTTGGCGGCGGGGTTGACGAACGAGTGCAGGCTCAGGGCGTTCAGGTCCCGTACGATCCGCTGGACGGGCACCTCCCGGTGCAGGGACGAGGCACCCGAAGCGGACCCGATCAGGTCGGCGGCCTCCTTGCACAACCGCGTCAGATACCCGCACTGTGCCCTGATCCGCGCACGCTCCTGCGTCGTACAGGGCTCCCCGTCGGCCGCCCTGGCCTCGATCAGCCCCACGAAGTCGGCGGCGATGAGTTCCGCGGAGGCGACCTTCATCGTGGCCTCGGCGAACTGGAGATGCGTCACCGGGGCCTCGTGCTGGCGCTCGTAGACGGTGTACGTGATGCCCCGCTGATGGATGCGCTCCCCGAACTGCGTCAGGGCCGCCCGAGCCAGACCGAGGGCGTTCGCGGCCGTCCAGGCGCAGAACAGCAGCAGCACCGGCATCCGGTAGAAGGGGTCGGCGCTGTTGCGCCGCGACTCGGACACGCCCGCCAGCAACGGCCCGACCGGCAGAACGCGATGGGCGGGCACATGGACGTCCTGGGCGACGACGGTGTTGCTGCCGCTGGCGGCCAGACCGGAGACGTTCCAGTCGTCCAGCACCTTGAGCTCCGCCATGGGGATCGCCAGCCACAGCAGCTGCGGCGGTCCGTCCCCGGTGTGGGCCAGCGCGGTCAGCAGATGCCAGTCGGCGTCCTGGCAGCCGGTCGCGAAGGGGGAGTTTCCGCTCACCACGTAGCCGCCGTCGGCCGCAACCGCCCTCGACCCCGGGATGAGAGTGCCGCCGACCCGTACGTCGGGACCGGTGAAGATCTCGTCCTGCGCCTCGTCGGGGAACAGGGCCGCGATGAACGCGCACCCGGCCTGGATCAACGCCATGAACCCGGTCGACCCGCACGCGGCGGAGACCTCGCTCAGCACGTCGACCTGGGTCCGTAACGAGGTCTGGTAACCGCCGAAGTGGCGGGGGACGTTCATACGGTGGATACCGGCCCCGGTGAGAGCCTCGACGACCTCGCCGGTCACCCGTCCCTGCCGCTCCGCGCGGAGGGCGTGCGAGCGGATGAGCGGCTGCAGCTCGCGCACGCGTTCGACGATGTCGGTGTCCGACAGAGGTGCTGACGAACCGGCCAAGGGACGACCTCCGGTCTCGCGCCACGGCAGAACCCTCACGGTCGCGCCGATGCCGGCGACTGTCAACGCCCCGTCAGGGCAGCAGAGTCGAACCGCTCTCCGGCTGTGTGGCGATTGCCACGTCCGGGTCAGCAAAAGGTCAACATGGGACCGGACGGTGTCCGGCGTGCCGCCCCGCGGCCCGTGGCATGCCCTGCTGCTGGGATGGGGACGTTCTCGGACTCCGGCATGCCTATGGCAGGGGTGCCATGACGGACGACCCTGTGAAGGGCGTCCGGAGAAGGTGTTGACTGTCGCCGGCGAAGGCGCGCCTGCGCCACGGCGAGTTCGACAGGGACCGGGACTCGGTCGCCGGTCACTTCGCACCGCCGGCCGAGGTCTCCCGGGCCGTGGTGATCGCCATCACAGGTTGGTCCTTGCGCCGCCCTGGCCCATGTCGGTGCGGTTCGCGGAGAGGATGAGCAGCCGGTCGGGTTGCAGTGCGTCGGCCGCCTTGCGGCATGCCCGGTGGTAGGACCGACGCACATGTCATTCAACCGGGCAGGTCGTGGCCCCGGACTCTCACTCCGGCCGCCGGCGGCAGGTCAGACCACGCGCTGCCTGACGTCGGCCCTCACCGTCGGAGTCTCGGTCGGCGTCGGGTGGATCCCGATGAAGCCGAGGAGCGCGCCGAAGGCCGTCATGCCGGCGGCGACGGTGAAGCTGAAGCCGTAACCGTGCGCGGCAGCGGTCGCCGGGTCGGCGCCCGCACGCTGCAGCACGGCGGCGTGGCCTGTGCCCAGTGAGACCAGGGCAGCCAGACCGATGGCACTGCCGATCTGCATGGACGCATTGTTCATGCTGGTGGCGATGCCCGCGTCCTCACCAGTGGCGCCGTCCACTCCGGCGACGGTGGATCCGACGAGGACGAGGCCGCCTCCCAACGGCACGAGGATCAGTCCGGGCAGCACGTCGGCCACATAGGTGCCGTGGCTGCTCAGCCCGGCAAGGAGAAGGTAGCCGACCGTGGTGACCGCAAGACCTCCTCCGTTCAGGGCCCGCAGACCGAACCGGGGAAGCAGGCGTGGCGCCATCACGGTGGCGCTGAAAAGAATGACCAACCCGAACGGTACGAAGGCGAATCCGGTCGCGAGTGCGGAGAAGTGCAGTATGCGCTGGACATACAGGCTCAGCGAGAAGAAGAGGGTGGCGAAGCCGACGTAGTAGCAGATGCGAACGATGTTGGCGATGCTCCGGTTACGTGAGCGCAGGAACGCGAGGGGCACCAGGGGATGGGCCACGTGGGCCTCCACCAGCACGAAGCCGATCAAGCAGAGCACACCGATCCCGACGCAGCCCAGGACGGAGAACGAGAGCCATGCGTGGCTGTCCTTCTCCAGGAGGCCGAACACGACCAGGAGCAGACCGAGGGTGACCGTCACGGCGCCGAGGACGTCGGGCCGACCGCGCCTGGTGGCCCGGCTTTCGGAGACGAGCCTGATGGTGGCGAGAAACGCGAAGGCGGCGATGGGCAGGTTGATGAAGAATATCCAACGCCAGGAGGCGATGGTGGTCAGGACGCCCGAGAGCACGACTCCCAGGGCCACGCCGACTCCGGCCAGGCCGCTCCAGATGGCCATGGCCCGTGCCCTTTCCTGCCGCTGTGTGAACAGCAGCGTCACCAGAGACAGGGCTGCCGGGCTGACGAGTGCCGCACCGGCACCCTGTACGAAGCGGCTGGCGACCAGTACATCGGCTTGCTGGGCCACTCCTGCGCTCGCCGACGACAGCGCGAAGATCGCCAAGCCGGTCAGGAAGAGGCGTCTGCGGCCGAGCAGATCACCGAGGCGCCCGCCGAGCATCAGCAGCCCACCGTAGGTGACGGTGTAGCCGTTGACGACCCATGCCAGGCCCGCGGTCGTGAAGCCGAGATCGTGCTGGATGGGGGGCAGCGCGACATTGACCACGGTCACATCGAGGAGCAGCATCACCTGCACCAGGCAGATGATCCCGAGCGCGCGCCACCTGCGCGGATCCGGTTCGGGAGTGGGACTGGTCGGAGTCATCGCTGATCGCCTTCTGTTCGGTCGGGTCGCCGTCGTGCCCCCAGGCCCCGCCTTGGGAGGCGAGGGAGCATGCCGGCCCGGCCCACGGACTTTCCTGAGGTGTTCAACTCGCAGGCCCCGGTTGTGCGTGGCCGCAGACAAGGACACGGAAGGCGCACATCAGGTCTTCGCCGTGGGCTCCTCGCCGATCTCCGGTGCCGGCACCGCAGCGAGCCTGAAACCCGTTCGGGTGCCGCCGACTCCGAGGAGCGGCGGCACCCGAACGGGTTTCAGGACGGCGGAGGAGTCAGCCCTCCGTCCTCATCCGTCGGCGGTACCCCGGGTGCGCCCAGGGGCATAGCCCGGCACCGTCGGATGAGGACGCCCCGTGCGATGAGATCCACCGGTTCGATCCGGTCGGTGACTTGGCGGACCTTGGCCGCGAAGTCCGGACCGGCCCGTAGGTGGTCCAAGACGGCGCAGGCTCAAGGAGTCTGCCGTCCTCAGCCCACCGGACCGCGGTCGGCAAGGTGCCGCAGGCCGTCGGCGGTGCCGTCTCGGCGGGCGCGCCACAGCCCGTACTTGGCCAGCAGGCCGTTCGACACCGTCAGGAGCCGTTTGTACGGTGGCGCAGCCAGCCCCTTTGACGTGTGGGGGGCGTAGAGAACGCCTTCGTCGGTCACGCTCAGCCACCCCGTGAGTGTCCGCATACCCAGCCCGATGCATTGCGGTTCGAAGGCGTGGGCAAGGAACCCGGCTCTGCGGCCGCCGGCCGGCAGCAGGTGGCGGGGAGCGTCCAGGTGCAGTCCGGTGTCGTCGTACCCGGTGATCTTCACCGGGAGGATGACGGGGAACCCGTCCGCGCCCCGGTAGGCCAGCACCCGGTGCGGCAGCCGATCGATCCGGCGGGCCAGCGCGGCGACGTCGACACGCGGTCCCGTGCCGTTCTTCGGGGCCCTCTGCCCGGACGGCATGACGGGCCAGGGCGAGCCTGTGACAGCCATCGTGCCGCCTGCCGCCAGATCGGGCCAGACGGCCACCCGCTCGGCCTCGATGTCGACGAAGACCCGTTCCTGGTGGTACTCGCGCAGCAGCCAGTCCCACACCGGTCCGCGCTTCGTCGCTCCGAGGAACGGCTCGGAAGCGCGCATCAGGTCCGCCAGGCGTTCCCGTGAGGGGAGCAGGTCCACCGACGCGTTGCCCTGCACGAGCACATACGTACTGCTGTCGGCGAAGCCGTGCTCACGCGTGTGGTAAGCGACCGAGACGCGCGGGTCCCGCAGGATGCGTTCCAGTTTCTTCGGGAAACCTAGCGAGGTGGTGAAGCTGACCGTGGCCGCCTGGCGGTCGGCGAGGCCCACGGGAGAGACGCTGGTGACCACCGCACCGCCGGCCGGAGTGACGTAGGCGACCGCGACGGCGAGGTCGCCCCGGATCACGGCGTCCGCAGTGTCCGGCCACGCGACGGGAGCAGAAGTCACGATCCGGTCCCGCGGAGGACTCGGAGGTCCTGGGCCGCCTGAAGACGCATCGCCGGAAGCAACGGGCGTACGGGCTCAGGCAGGGCCGCGAGCATCGTCTCCACGTCGTCGGGCTTTCCCACCTCGTCCAGGAACCCGATCATCAGGTGCCCGCCGACGGGCGGCGTGGTAGCGATCACCCGCTGTGAGAAGTCCTCCCATGCCGCGGGGCTGATGTGATCACGGAGCGCCGGGAGGAGGAAAGGCTCTTCGTGGGTGAGGTGGTCGTGCACCGTGTCGCGCACCTCGACCGCCGCCGCACGCAGCGCGTCCCGGACCTGGTCCGCCGCGCCGGAGTCACCCTCGTTCATGACGACGGCGTCCAGCGCATCCAGCGCCGAGTCCAGTCGCTCGTGCTCCTCGCTGAGCACGTCGAGCGCGCGTGCCGCGGACGGAGCGACCGCGAGGATCTGCGGCCACAGGTCCCCGTCCTCGGTCTCATGGTGGTGGCGGATGTTCGCAACGAGGAAGTCACGCAGTCGGGTCAGCGCGCCGAGCGGCACCGACCGGTTGGCGGCCGCTTCGGCGAGGAGGCTGGTGGCCGCACGGTGGACGTCGTGGGCAAGCCTGGTTTCGACGACCGCCATGGGGTCGCCGAGGGTATCCATCGTCATGTAAGGGAAGCTATTCATTAGAGATCGTTATTGTCAATATGGTGACCTACCGTGGAAGGGATACGATGCTTCGGTGACGACCCGGAAGTACAACTCGCCCCGCCGCGCCAACTCGGCCACCGCCACGCGGGAGGCCATCCTGAGCAGTGCGCAAGCGCTCTTCCTGGCCAGGGGGTACGCAGGGGTCACCATCGGGGAGATCGCGGAGGCGGCGGACGTCGCCGTGCCGACCGTGTACAGCAGCGTGGGCAACAAGGCGGGCGTCCTGACCGCCCTGCTCCAGCCGGCCCTGACGGACCCGGCCGTCGTAAGCACTCTCGCAGCGGTCGAAGCCAGCGACGACCCACGCGCGGTGATCGAGCTGACTGCCGAAGGTACCCGGCTCACGCACGAACGCCACTGGGACCTCGTGTACGGGTTGTTCTACCGGGACCCGCCCGGGGAACCGGCGGTCAAGGCGGTTCTGGACAAGGGAGAGGACGACTACGTCCAGGCCCTGACCCTGGTGGCCGACCGGCTCATCGCACTCGACGCGCTCCGTGGCGGGACCGATCGCACAGGCGCCCTCGACCTGCTCTGGTTCTACCTGGGTCCGCACGCCTGGACCACGCTGGTCGGCGAACGCGCCTGGACGTTCGACCGAGCACAGGAATGGATCGCCCGCTCCGCCTGCCTGGCACTGCTGAAGGACTCCTGAATCCTGAGCAGGGTGAGGTGTAGCGAGATCTGTGGAGTCGGGTTGCCGGAGAATCGACCGTCCAGCTCACGTCCACGTCGACGCACTCCGGGTCCTGCCGTAGCCCTGTGACCCGGGCGCCGCGCGTTATCGCGGCACTCGCTTCCTCGGCCCGGCTCAGCAGGATTCGCTCGGCCTGCCACTTCGGGGCGAAGCCCTTCGGCACGCCCGCGTGGCGGGTCGCGCTCGCAGAGCCGAAGACCTGATCGGCCTCGTCAGGCACGGCCCGCCTGTCGGAGTTCGGCGATCGCTCGTGCCGGCCGGATATCTCAAGGGCGTCAGGCGCGCTTGCCGTCGGCTGCGGTGTGCGTGGTGCGGAAGCGTGCCCGGTAGGCCCCCGGTGTGATGCCGAGGTTGCGTGTGAAGGCCCGGCGCAGCGACTCCGCCGAGCCGAAGCCGGTGCGCCGCGCCACCGTGGCCATGGGGTCGTCGCTCCCTTCCAGCATCGCCTGGGCGGCTTCCATACGGACCTGCTCCACATAGCGGGCCGGGGTCGTGGCCATCTCGTCGTGGAACAGGCGTGTCATGTGACGGGGGCTCACACCCGCCCGGCGCGCCATGGCGGCAAGGGTGTGCGGGGCGGACGGGTCCTCGGCGACCGCGTCCAGGACCCGGCGCAGCATCTCCTGTCTCGCGTGAGGGGTGTGGGTGCGGACACTGAACTGCGACTGGCCGCCCGGCCGCTGCATGAACACGACCATGTCCTTGGCCACGGCGCGGGCGACGTCGGCGCCGAGGTGCTCCTCGACCAGCGAGAGCGAGAGGTCGATGCCCGAACTGACGCCCGCGGAGGTCATGATGTGACCGTCGCGCACGAACAGGGCGTCGGCTTCGACAGTCACCTGCGGGTAGCGCAGAGCGAGCTGGTCGGCGAAGCGCCAGTGCGTGGTCGCTCTGCGTCCGTCGAGCAGTCCGGCCGCGGCGAGGAGGAAGGCGCCGGTGCAGATGGACGCGGTGCGGCAGCTGCGCGCGTCGAGCGCCCCTATGGCGTCCAGCAGGGTGTCGTCCTTGACGAGGGACGGCCACTCCGGGCCGCCGGGGATGACGACCACGTCGCTGGCCTCCTGCACCTGCGCGGCAGCCAGGTCGACGCGGAGTCCGGTGCCCGCTGCGGTGACCACGTCGGCGCCGTCGGGGGAGACCGTGCGCACGCGGTAGCGGCCGCCGAATTCGTTGGCCGTCGCGAACACCTCGATCGGGCCGGTGACGTCGAGCAGTCGTACGCCGGGGAAAACCAGCACGGTCACCAGCAGCGGCTTCCTGCCTGACGGCAGCTCCTTCATCGTGCGCCTCCCGGACGGAATGGGGCCTGCAGCGGAAGACACCATCATCCGCCCGGCGACGACCTGCCCGCGCCCGTGCTCAGTGTCGTCCGCGTCCCCGCGGGATGATGCTGCGTCCCGTTGTGTGGATCGAGGCGTCGGGTTTCGGCGCCTCACCCGTTTTCAGCGGTCGCCTGCCGTCTCGTCATTCCCGCATATGCGGCCACAACACGCTCCGACAAGGACATCGGGGCATCCGCCGGCACTCGGCAGCGGGCCTGCACGATGCTCATGTCCTGATGTGAGGGCGTCATGGCGCGCGCTGTTCTGCGGCGGGAGCCGTGCTTCGCCATAGCGTCAAAGGCACCGACGGGCCGACGGTCCCGGCCGTGCCCCCGTGCCCCCGTGAGCTGTCGGGCGCGGTCCGGCCGGTCGTCCGGTCACCGTCGCCACTCGTGGGCGCTGACGCATCCGACACGAGAAACGGACGGTCTTCCGGGCCACATCAGCCTCATATCGGGACACCGGCCGGACGGCCGGCCGCGGGTGCCGCCGCCGAATGGCGGAGCGGGCGCGGACGACGCGGTGTCCCGATCCGAGGGCTTCACGTCCCACCGGCCCGCAATCGGCCACGCGGGGAACCTGGTTGCGACCATGTGGCCGCGGGCCCGCGGCCGGTGAACCCACCCGGGGAACAAACATGACCGACTTCGATCCGGCGGACACCGCAGGGCAGTCTCCGCCGGTCCTGTGGAGCCTTGGCCTCCTGCACGGCGAGTTGCGGGCACGGCACGGTCTGTCGCTCCACGACTACCTCGTCCTCGGCACCCTTTCCGAAGCCGAGGGCCGGCCCGTGCCCGTGACCCACCTGACGGCCTTCCTCCGGGAATCAGGGACCCGGATGTCCTACCTCCTGAAGAACCTGCAGGCCGCCGGACTGATCGAACGCAATCGCCGAGGCAGGGACCGCAGAACGGTCGAGGTCACACTGACCGAGGCAGGACGTGTCAGGTTCGCCGACGCCGAGAGGACCGCGCACATGCGGCTGCGCCTGCACGTCGTCCTCTGACTGATTCACCCCACGGTCGTCGGCCGGAAACCGGTCGTCGTCGGCGCCCGAGGGCTCGGCGGTTCCACTCCTTCGCCGTACTCCGGCTCCTCCCGCGCGGAGACCGTCCCCCGGACACGAGTCTCCGCCGGTGATGCCCTCGGTCCGCCACTGGTGACCTTGAGGGGCGGCGCGCCATGTCGACGGGCACGCGGCCCGTCGGGTGCACAGCGGGCCCTGGGAGGATTCAGTACCGCATCAGCTCAAGCTGCCATGCGCTCGCGGGCTGGTTGTGCAGGTCGAGGTATGCCTGGGCGAGCACTGCCGGGTCGAAGCGCGCTTCGCCGCCGCCGATGTCCCTCGTGATCGTGACGCACGTCGCGTGCACACCCGTTCCCGTCAGCTGGTCGTGGAGCGTGTGCACATACGCGCGCAGTGCGGCCTTGCCGACGGACAGGGACGCGTGTTCTCGGGAGGGCGACAGCGCGTAGCCGCCGCCGGTGAACAGCAGGCTCCCGCGGCCGTCACGCAGTTCGGGCAGCACGGCGTCGGCCGCGACCCTGGCGCCCAGGACGTTGACGGCCGTGACATCGGCCCAGTCCTGGTCGTCACCGCCGAGGGGGGAGTCCTTGCGCCGCACGCCGGCGTTGTACACCAGCACGTCGGGAGCGCCCAGCTCGGTGATCGCGCGATGGATCGCGGCGCGCAGGTCGTCGGGGTCGCCGGCGTCCGCGGCGTAGCCGCGGACCTCCTGGCCGCCGGAGGCGAACTGGTCGGCATAGGCGCCCAGCTTCGCCTCGTCGCGGGCGAGCATGGCGACCGGGTGTCCGGCATGGGCGAATGTGTGCGCGATCGCGAGGCCGATGCCGGGTCCGACACCGACGATCACTGCGGTTCCGAGGGCCATGGCGGTCCTTTCAGCCGTGGTCTTACTGGTCATGGCCTCAAGGCAAGCGAAGGTGCGGCCGGTGCGGCAGGACGTGTCGAAGGGGGTACTGGCAGGCCCTCTTTAACCGCTGCGCCTGTGTTTACTGTGGAGGCATGGACCAGCGCAGCCAGATTCAGGAGTTCCTGGCCTCCCGCCGGGCGCGGATCAGCCCCCAGTCGGTCGGGCTGCCCGTGGCCGGACGCAAGCGCCGGGTGCCCGGGCTGCGCCGTGAGGAGGTCGCCGCCCTGGCCGGGCTCAGCGTCGACTACTACATCCGGTTGGAGCGCGGTGCGCTCACCAACGCCTCCGACAGCGTCCTGCAGGCCATCGTCCGGGCGCTGCGACTCGACGCCGCCGAGCAGGCCCACCTGGTCGATCTGGCCCGCGCCTGCCGACCGTCCGCCGCATCCCGTCCCCGCCGCACCTCGCCCACGGCGATCGCTCCGCAGTTGCAGACGGTCCTGGACGCCCTCGTCGGCGTCCCCGCGCTGGTCCGCAACCCCACCCTCGACATGATCGCCGCCAACTCCCTCGGCCGCGCCCTGTACAGCGTGCTCCACATCGGTGCGCGCACAGCGCCGAACCTCGCCCGGTTCACGTTCCTCGACCCCCGCGCGCGCCAGTTCTGGCGGGACTGGGACGAGGCTGCCGACGACCTCACCGCCCAGCTGCGCGCCGCCGTCGGCGTCAACGCTCCGGACCGTGCTCTCACCGATCTCGTCGGCGAACTCTCCACCCGCAGCGACATCTTCCGCGAGCTGTGGGCCCGGCACGACGTGCGCGCCCTCGGGCAGGGCACCAAACGATTCCAGCACCCGATCGTGGGCGCGCTCGAACTGCGCTACGACCTCCTCCACCTCGTCGCCGAACCCGGCCTGACGATGATCACCTACACCGCCGAACCGGGCACGACCTCGCACGACAGCCTGTCGCTCCTCGCCTCCTGGGCGGCAGGTCAGGACGACGAGGTCGAGCAGAGCCAGACCACGTACTGACGCCGTCACCGGTCCCGCACCACCCGAGGAAGGTGAGAACACCACCGCGGCCCGGCCGTTGCCTGGTCGACCACCGCTGTGCGGCGATGGATTCCAGCGCCCGGCGCGTCGAAGGGCCGGCCGGGCAGCGCGCGATGAGGTACAGCTCGGGGTCCTCCACCGAGATCAGCGTAGCCTGACGGAATGTCAGCATGCCGGGCCGCGGATGGCCGAAGCGCCCGAGCGCGGGAGTTGGGCCCGCCACATCGTGCCGGTGGCGGTCTGCGGAGGCCCGGAACCGGGCCGGTATCGCCGGGCACTCGCTCTCCCGGTTCTTGAGGACGGTACGCATCGGCTGCCGGCCGAAGAAGAGCCAGATCACGTTGCGGCGTTCCGGGGCAGGGCGGCGACGGTGGCGTGCACGTGGTCGCCGAGGGCGAGACAGCCTTCGGGCGTCGGCCGCGGACCGGAGTCGCGCTCGCCTGCGAGGTCGAAGAGCCCTTGATCGTCTCATTGTGAAAGGACACCTCGGCCTTGCCGACTTCTTATGGAAAGGCCCCGATGCTCGAATGGCGGGCACCTCTCCACCGATATCCCCATCTGCGCGACGACGTGACAGGCCGACTGAACGGATTGTGGAAGTCGGTGGCGGGAACGACCGCGTTTACTCATCGACGCTGCACAAAGTCCGGTCGGAATTACGGAAACAGGGTTCGACGGGTCCGCAGATGCGAAAAACGGGATGGGGAAAATGGACGGAACGGCCACCGGGCGAGGGCCGGGCCGCGTTGTCTGTACGGGTGTGGCGGCGGCCGTGGTCCCGGACGAGATGCCCTTGCAAGGACAGGGAGGACCGCACCCTCGACACGGCGTCCATGGCACGGGTTCATGGACGCCGTTCGAGAAACCCACCTCTAGGACGTGGTGGTGGCCGTGCGGTAGAACTCGGCCGCGGTGACGGTGGCGGGGACGCCGAGTTCGGCGGCGACCGCGGTGATCGCCCTGTCGCCGACGGCCAGATCGGCTTGGCCGTCGATGGTGAAATGCGGTGCGATGAACGTCTTGTAGTGAGCTCGGGCCTCGTCCGCGGTGTGTCCGCCGAGGAATGTCTGCATGTGCCGCACCGTGGTGTCGGGGTCGTTGCGGATCACCTGCAGGGCGCGCCGGTGCGCTCGGAGGACGGCCTGGACCGCGGGGCCGTCCGGGTCGGTGTAGGTGGGGTCGACGGCCAGGCCCACGGTGGGGATCTGGAAGTGGTCTCCCACCCAGGCCAGCACCTCCCAGCCGTGCTCGGCGGCCACCGCCTCCGGCGCCATGGTGCTGCCGACCAGCGCTGCGTCGATCTCGCCCTCGCGCAGCCGGCGCAGGTCCATGCCGTAGTCGCCGGGCGGGCGGACGACGGTTTTGATGTCACGGTCCGGGTCGAGGCCTGCCCCGCGCAGCACGATCCTGGTGAAGCACCCCGGCGCGGTGTGCGGGGCATGCACCGCCAGCCGCCGGCCGGCCAGGTCGGACAGGGAGGTCAGGCCGGAGCGGGCGAGGAACCAGAACAGCGGCCGGTGGGTGTTGACGTTGAGCCCGACCCAGGGAGTGCCGTCGGTCAGCCGGGACAGCAGTGCCCGGCCGAGCCCGATGGTGGCGCAGCGGCGCAGCCGCTCCTCGTCCCAGGTGCAGCCGTCGCGCAGTGCGACGTGGACGTCCTCGGCGGCGTAGAAGTCCTCCTGGTCGGCGATGTAGGCGGCCAGTTCCTCGTGCAGGCCCCGTCCGACGTAGGCAAGATCGATCGTGTGCATGGGTGCTTGTCCTTGATCGTGTCACCGTCCTGCGGCCGGGCCCGTTACGGGCGCCGTGGTCTCCGGGCTCGGGTGACGGTGTACCGGATACGGTCCGGCCGTCCGCCGGACCCGGGCCGAACGGCCCCGTGTGCCGGGGCGTCGGCGAGGCGTCAGTACATGGCCATTCCGCCGTTGACCGCGGCCGTGGTGCCCGTCATGAACGCGTTGTCCTCGGCGGCGTAGAAGGCGACCGCCTGGGCGACGTCGGCCGGGTGTGCCAGGCGGCCCAGGGGAGTGGCTGCCACCTGCCGCTGTCTTGTCGCGTCGTCCAGCAGGTTTTCGGTGGTACGGGTCTCCACCGGACCGGGTGCGACGACGTTGACGGTGATGCCCTTCGGGCCCAGTTCCTGGGCGAGGTACCGGGCGAACTGCTCCAGGGCGGCCTTGGACGTGCCCAGCGCGATCATGCCCTCCCGGGGCCGGCGGCTGAGGCCGGTACCGATGTAGACGATGCGCCCCCAGCCCTGTTCGGTCATGGCGGGCAGCACGGCCTTGGTGACCGCGAAGGCCGCGTGCATCTCGGCGTCGAGCTTGCCGCCCAGTTCCCCCCACGTCATGTCCTGGAACGACTTGACCGCGTACGGGATGAGCGCGTTGTGCACGAGCACGTCGATGCCGCCCCATGCGGCCCGGACCTGCTCCACCAGGCTGCCGACCGCCGCCACCTCGCGCACGTCGGCCTGCACGGCCATGGCCCGGCCACCGGCGGTCTCGATGTCGGCCACCACTTCCTCGGCCGCCTTGGCGCTGCTGAGGTAGTTGACCACCACGCGCATCCCCCGCGCGGCCAGAAGACGTGCGGTGGCCGCACCGATTCCGCTGCTGGCCCCCGTCACCAGTGCCACCCTGCCGGCCGTCCCGGTCATGGGCTCACCTCCTTTTCGTCGTCGCGGGCCGTCGGAATGACCGCCCCGAGTCCTTCGCCGTCGATCGCGGGACCGGTGGAGCGGATCGCCCCGTACAGCACGGTGTCGACGGTCGCCCGCAGCAGATCCGCCGCGGTCCGGTCCAGTTCGTACGGCAGCCGGGAGGTGAACAGCCGCTCCAGGGCGCCGCGGGTGATCTCACCGAGCAGCTCGGGCGGCGCCGACAGCAGTCCCCGCCGGTGACCGTCACGGAACAACTCGTCGACACGCCGGTAGACCACCGCGTCCACACGTTGTTCCACGTACTGGCGCAGAATCGGATCTCCGCCGCGCCCCGTGGCGAGCTGTGCCGCGCCGATCCGCCCGAGTTCGGTGCCCGCCGCGATCAGGAACCACTGGACGCGTTCATCGAACGGCCGGCCTTCCGCGTCCTCGGCCGCCGCCACCAGCGTGCGCTCCACCGCCGCGAACTGCCGGTCCAGCACTGCGGCCAGCAGGCTGCGCTTGTCCGGGAAGCAACGGTAGATCGTCTTCTTGCTCATCCTGAGCTCACGCGCGAGATCGTCCATGCTCACCCGCGCCAGGCCCGGCGTGAGGAACAACCGGCCGGCTGCCTCCACGATCGCCTCGGCGCGCTGCCTGTCGTCTGCGGAAACTTTCGAAACTGATTTAGTTTCCATGGTTTTCATCGTGGGCGCCTCCCTGCGTACTGTCAAGGCATGTCGTCCGGTTGGGGTTGTCGCAGCCGGGATCGGTGGCGATGCGGGCGGCTCGTGTCAGCGCTGGAGAGACCAGGCCCGTGTCAGCGTTCGAGGACCAGAGCGAGGCCTTGGCCGACGCCGATGCAGAGGGTCGCGATGCCGGTGCCGGAGCCGCGGCGGGCGAGTTGGTGGGCGACGGTGCCGGCGAGGCGGGCTCCGGAGGCGCCGAGGGGGTGTCCGAGGGCGATGGCACCGCCCAGCGGATTGAGGATCGCCTGATCGAACTCGGGCCATTCGGCCAGGCACCCCAGAACCTGCGCGGCGAAGGCCTCGTTGAGTTCCAGCACGTCGAGATCGGCGAAGGTCCGGCCGGCCTTGGCCAGCGCCCGGTCGACGGCCTCGACGGGGGCGAGGCCGAAGTAGTCCGGGTCGATCGCGGACACCGCGGTGGCGCGGACGCGCGCCAGCGGTTCGCGGCCGATGGCCTTCAGACCGTCCTCGTCGGCCAGGAGCAGGGCGGCGGCGCCGTCGCTGAGCGGGGAGGCGTTGCCCGCGGTCACGGTGCCTCCCCCAGCCTTCGGCCGGGGAGACCCCCATGCCGCTTCACTCGCGGCGCGGAAGGCGGGCCTGAGTCCGGCCATCGCGTCCGAAGAGGCGTCCGGGCGGACGGACTCGTCGGTGTCGAACACGTGGGGCACGCCCCTGCGCCGGGGGACCGTTACCGGCACCAGTTCGGCGTCGAACAGGCCCTGCGACTGCGCTTGCGCGGCCTTTCGGTGGGAGGAGAGGGCGAACTCGTCCTGCCGTTCCCGGCCGATCCCGTGTTTGTCGGCGATGAGTTCGGCCGACTCGCCCAGCGGAATCGTCCAGCGTGGTTCCATCCTCGGGTTGACCAGACGCCAGCCCAGGGTCGTGGAGTACAGCTCGGCGTGACCGGCCGGGAAGGGCCGGTCGCTCTTGGGCAGCACGTACGGAGCCCGGGTCATCGACTCCACACCGCCGGCGAGGGCGACGGAGGCGTCGCCGACGGCGATGGCCCGGGCGGCCTGGACCACCGCCTCCATCCCGGAGCCGCACAGCCGGTTGACCGTCACGCCCGGGACGCTGGTGGGCAGACCGGCCAGCAGCACTGCCATGCGGGCGACGTTGCGGTTCTCCTCCCCGGCCCCGTTGGTGTTTCCGAAGTACACGTCCGCGACGCGCCCCGGATCCAACCGGGGGCTGCGGGCGAGGAGTTCGCGAATCGTGTGGGCGGCCAGGTCGTCGGGGCGTATCGAGGCCAGGGCGCCGTTGTGACGTCCGATCGGGGTGCGCACGGCGTCGACGATGTACACGTTCTTCATTTCAGGCCCTCCGCGACACTCAGTTCGGCGCCGGTCCTGGCGATGATCTCGTCGACACCGACGCCCGGCGCGCACTCGGCCAGCACGAGGCCCTCGTCGGTGATGTCGAGGACGCCGAGGTCGGTGATGATCCGGTGCACGCAACGCCTTCCGGTCAGCGGCAGCGTGCACTCGGCGAGAATCTTGGCCGAGCCGTCCCTGGCGGTGTGCGTCATCACGACGATGACCGTACGGGCGCCGTGTACCAGGTCCATCGCCCCGCCGATCCCCGTGACCATCTTCCCGGGGATCGCCCAGTTCGCCAGGTCGCCGTGCTCGGACACCTGCATCGCACCCAGCACGGCGACGTCGATGTGGCCGCCGCGGATCATCGAGAAGGAAAGCGCCGAGTCGAAGAAGGAGGCGCCCGGCAGCACCGTCACGGTTTCCTTGCCCGCGTTGATCAGGTCGGGGTCGACCTGGTCCTCGGTGGGATACGGGCCGGTGCCCAGGATCCCGTTCTCCGACTCCAGTACCACCTCCACCCCCTGGGACAGGTGGTTGGGTATCAGCGTCGGCAGCCCGATGCCGAGATTGACGTAACTGCCGTCCGTCAGCTCCCGTGCGGCCCGGGCGGCCATCTCCTCACGACTCCAGGCCATCAGCCCCTCACCGATCCTCGCGCGGCAGACACGGACACCGTGCGCTGCTCGATCTTCTTGTCCGCCGCCTGCTCCGGGGTGAGCGCCACCACCCGCTGCACGAAGATCCCGGGCACGTGCACCGCGTCCGGATCGAGCGCGCCCGGCTCGACCAGCTCCTCCACCTCGGCGACCGTCACCCGTCCCGCCATCGCGGCCAACGGGTTGAAGTTGCGCGCCGACCTGCTGAACACCAGGTTGCCGTGCCGGTCGCCCTTGGCCGCCCTGACCAGCGCGAAGTCGGTACGGATTCCGCGCTCCAGCACATACGCGACGCCGTCGAAGGTCCGTACCTCCTTGGCCGGCGAGGCCAGTGCCACCCCGCCCGAGCCGTCGTACCGCCACGGCAGTCCGCCGTCGGCCACCTGAGTGCCCACCCCGGCCGGGGTGTAGAAGGCGGGAATCCCGGCACCTCCGGCCCGCAGCCGCTCGGCCAGCGTGCCCTGCGGGATCAGCTCCACCTCCAGCTCACCGGCCAGATACTGCCGTGCGAACTCCTTGTTCGCCCCGACGTACGAGCCCGTCACCCGTCCGATCCGGCCCGCCGCCAGCAGCACCGCCAGCCCCGACTCCAACGCACCGCAGTTGTTGGAGACGACCGAAAGCCCCGACACTCCTCGGTCGAACAGCGCCTGGATCAACACGTTCGGCACACCGCTCAACCCGAACCCGCCCACTGCCAGTGACGCGCCGTCGGGCACGTCCGACACCGCCTCCCGGGCCGTGGCGACCACTTTGTCCATGTCTATTACCCTGCCTTTCGCCCATGCGGACCCACCGGACACCGTTCCGTAAGGCAATGCACAAGAAATTCACCCGGACCCTGTCACGGCTTTCGGGAATTATGGGAGTCGTGGGAGCGAATCCGCCCAGGACGGGCCCGTATGCCACGCGTCCGCCCCGGTCGGCACCTGCGTCCACGGTCCAACGCCCCGTCCTGCGCGGGTATCCCGTAGATGAGTGATATCGGAGGCCGTCCCGAGGCGGGTGCAGGGGTGGGGGTCGCGCGAACTGGGTATTCCGGCGCCGATCAGCGTTATCCCCCATGGATTCCGTTGACGCACTTCGTCTCGGTGGTGACGCTTCCTTTCATCAAAGGAGCCGCAGGACCGAGGGAATCATCGTGAAGAAATTCGTGCACCGGGGACAGATCACCAAGGTGGTCTTCGGCAGCGGTACCCGCAGCTGTGTTCCCGAAGAGGCCGATGCTCTCGGATGCCGCCGGGTGCTCATCCTGTGCACGCCCGACCAGGCGGACCAGGCTGCCCAGACCGGCGAACTGCTGGGCGCGGCAGCCGCGGGAACCTTCGCACAGGCGGCCCCGCACACCCCCGTCGAGGTCACCGAGAAGGCGGTCGCGTACGCCCGGTCCGTGGGAGCCGACGCGGTGCTCGCCATCGGCGGCGGCTCCACCATCGGCCTGGGCAAGGCGATCACCGCACGGACCGGCCTTCCGCAGCTGGCGCTGCCCACCACGTACGCCGGCTCGGAGATGACACCGATCCTCGGAGAGACCGAAGGCCGCAGGAAGACGACCCGGCGGCTACCGGAAGTACTGCTCAGGACGGTGGTGTACGACGTCGACCTGACGCTCACCCTCCCGCCGGAGATATCAGTGGTCAGCGGCATCAACGCCATGGCGCACGCCGTGGAGGCCCTCTACGCACAGGACCGGGACCCGGTCGCCTTTCTGATGGCGGGTGAAGCACTCGACGCCCTCACTCGGTCCCTTCCCCTCGTCGTGCGGCATCCGGACGACACGGAGGCACGGGCCGACGCGCTGTACGGAGCGTGGCTGGCGGGCACATGTCTGGGCACGGTGGGCATGGCACTGCATCACAAGGTGTGCCACGTGCTGGGCGGCACCTTCGGACTTCCGCACGCCGAAACGCACGCAGTGGTCCTGCCGCACGTCATCGCCTACAACGCCCCGGCGGCCGGCGAGGCCATGGCACGCATCGCGCAGGCACTGCCGGGGGACGACCCGGCGAACGCCCTGTACGACCTCGCCGGGCGGCTGGGCGCGCCCAGGGCACTGCGGGACCTCGGCATGCCCGAATCGGGAATCGACCAGGCGGCCGGACTCGTCGTGCGGGACGGCTACTGGAATCCGCGTCCCGTGGACCGGAGCACCGTCCGCGCCTTCCTGGCCCGGGCCTGGGCCGGAGAGACGCCGTAGACATCACCGGGCCGTACCCGCTCCCGGGCCGACTCCGTCACCGAACACCCACTCTCCGCAGGAGGACGCCATGCGTGATCTGACCAGCGACACCATCACCGGAGCCGTGATCTCGACCATGGGGGACACCAAGAACCCCCGGCTCGCGGAGATCCTGGGTTCATTGGTGCGGCACCTCCACTCCTTCGTCCGCGAGGTCGGACTGACGGAGGAGGAGTGGGCCCAGGGAGTGGACTTCCTGACGCGCACCGGGCACACGTGTACGCCGACGCGCCAGGAATTCATCCTGCTGTCCGACGTGCTGGGCGTCACCATGCTGGTCGACGCCCTGGGCAATCGGCGCCCTGCCGACGCCACTCAGAACAGCGTCCTGGGCCCGTACTTCAGGGAGGACAGGCCGCAGCACACCGACGGCGCCGACATCTCCGGAGGCCTGCCCGGCATCCCGTTGTTCTTCGAAGGGCGGGTCGTGGACGGCGAGGGAGCGCCGGTGGTCGGCGCCGCGGTGGACGTCTGGCACAGCGACGCGGACGGCCACTACGACATGGAGGTGCCCGGTCAGGTCGACCCGGCCATGCGCGCGCTGTTCCGAACCGACGAGACCGGACACTTCAGCTTCCGCTCCATCCGCCCGTCCAGTTACCCGATACCCGGTGACGGCCCGGTCGGCGAACTCATGAGCGCGACCGGCAGGTCCCTGATGCGTCCCGCTCATGTGCACCTGCTGATCGAGGCCCCCGGATTCCAGCGGGTGACCACCATGCTGTTCCCGTCCGACGACGCGTACCTGGACGCGGATCCGGTGTTCGGGGTCAAGGAGTCGCTGCTGGAGGCCTACGACACGTACGCGCCGGACGACGGCCCCTGCCGCGGGCTGACCGACGTGCCGTACACCCTGCTGCGCCGCACCTTCGTCCTCGAACCGCTTCCCGCGGCCTGAACTCCTCGCCGCGCGGACGCGCTCGCCATGGCATCCGCGGGGAGGAACGCGCCCCGTCCGGCTGAGCGGCCGGCGCCGCACAGGTCACCACGGTCACCACAGCTCCGCTCCGCAGGGGCGTCGGCAGTCCCGGGTACGGGACTGCCGCGGACGAGCGCCGACAACTCGGCGAAGCGGGAGGCACCCTGCACGCCCGATGACCTCACGTGAGTCACGAGGCAGCCGCCCACGTCCTCGGGTCCTGCCCGAACGACACGTCCGTCCACACGCCCACCGCGACCGGGAGCAAATCCCCGTCCCCGTGCAACAGACCGACACCCTTCCCGACTCCCACGGAGGTTCCGATGACTGAAATCCTCGACATGACGGTCGATTTCCGAGCCACGATGAGCCGGCTCGCCACGGGTGTCAGCGTGATCACCACATGCTCCGGAAACACGCCCATCGGCATGACCGCGAGCGCCGTGTCCGCCCTCTCCCTGGACCCGGTCCAGCTGCTCGTGTGCATCGGCAACCACCTCTACACCCGGGCCGCGATCGCCGAGCACGGCCGCTTCGCCGTCAATGTGCTCGGGGAGGACAGCGAGATACTGGCGCGGAACTTCGCCGCCTCCAAACCCGACAAGTTCGAGGGCGTCGAGACCATCGACGACCACGGCGTGCCGGTGCTGAAGGACGCCATCGCGGCCGTCGTGTGCGAAGTCTCCGAGGCACTTCCCGGCGGTGATCACACCATCTTCGTGGGTGACGTCCGCTATTGCTCACACCGTGCGGACAGCCGGCCGCTGCTCCACTTCGCCGGCGGCTTCGGCGCGCTCAGGGCTGCGCTCTAGCCCTGGCAGCCCTGCGAAGGGAGCCGCTGCGGGTCCCGTGACCCGCCCGCCACCGCCCCCGACGTCCGGCTCGCGCGAGGCGAGTCACGGATGTCGAGGGCTCCGCTCGTCCCGACCACTCCACGGAAAGTGCCATGACCAGCTCCGTGCCAGCCTTCAAGCTCCGCCCTCCGGCCCAGCCCCCGCATCTCCTGCCCCGCCCGCGTCTGCTGCGCCGACTGGACGTGGCGACCGAGCCCGTGGTGGTCGTCTCCGCGCCCGCCGGTGCCGGAAAGACAGTACTGCTGACCGAGTGGTGGCGGGGCTCGGCGGCTCGCGGCCAGTTCGCCTGGCTCAGCCTGGACGCCCACGACAACGCCCCGGACCGGCTCTGGGCGGGCATCCTGGGGGCCTTGCGCCACGCACGGCCCGAACTGCCAGCCCACCTCGACGACGGTGAGTGGAGGGTCGAGGCATGGCTTGAGGAGATCCTGCCGAATCTGGTGACCGGTCTGGGCACGGCGGGACCGCTCACGCTGATCCTCGACGGACTGGAATCCATCACGGACGCCGACGCGATGCGTACCCTCGCGGACTTCCTGACCAGACTTCCGCACGGCTTCCGCATCGTGCTGTCGACGCGGCACATCCCCGGAAGCCCTCTTCCGACGCTGCGGGCCCGGGGCCTGATCGCCGAACTCGACCAGCGCGACCTGGCCTTCACCCCCGAGGAGGCCCGGGCAGTGCTCACCGAACTGCTCGGATCCGCCCCGACCCCGGAGATCTCCGCCGCCCTGTACGAAGCCACCGAGGGATGGGCGGCGGGGCTCTGCCTCATGGGACGCACCCTCGCCCGCTCGGTGAACGAGACCGACACCAAGGGGTACCTGGCCCGGGGCAGACGAGCGGTCACCGAGTACCTGGCCACCGAGGTCCTCCATCGGCTCACCACCGAACAGCGCCGGTTCCTCCTGCGCACCAGCGTGCTCGACCAGCTGAGCGTCGGGCCGTGCCAGGCCCTCGCCGGGGAGCGGGCCGGCATCCTGCTGCACGAGCTGGCACGGACCGTGCAACTGCTCGTGCCCGTCGCCGCCGAGCCGTCGGCGTACCGGCATCACCGGGCACTGTCGTTGCTGCTGTCCGACGTCCTCGAGGCCGAAGCGTCGCACACCATCGTGTCCCTGCACCGGTCCGCGGCCCAGTGGTACTCCCGGCACGGGCACACGACCGCAGCCGTACGGCACTGGATACTGGGCGGCGACGAGTCCGCGGCCGTCGCGTCCGTCCTCGAAGGCTGGGAGAGGGCGCTCTCGGCGGGGCGCGGTGCGCAGGTCTCGCAGTGGCTGGACCTGCTGCCGCCGCGCACGGTGGCCGCCGACGCGCGATTGTGCGTCGTGGCGGCGATGGCGGCGCTCTCGGCGGGCTCCCCGGAAGCGGCCCGGCGCTGGCTGGACGTGGCCCGGCTGAGGGAGACGGGGCGGCAGACGGTCGGCGAAGGCAGCACGGTGTCCGATGCGGCAGCCGTCGCTCAGGCTGTGGCGTGCTGTCTGCTGGGGGAGGTCCTGACGGCCGACCGCCTCGGCGAGTCCGCCGTCGCCGGCACCCTTCCGTTGACTTCCTGGCGGGCGCTGGCCGGTACGGCGCGTGGCGCCGCTCTCCTGTGGACCCGCAGATACGAGGAGGCGGAGGCGCTGCTGGGGGAGGCGACCCGCGACGCGCATGCCGCCGGGCACGGCCTGGCGCTCGTCCGCGCGCTGGGTCTTCGCACCGTGTGCGCGCTCCTGGCCGGACGGCACGAACTGGCACGCATCCTGAGCGACGAGGCCCTCGAAGAGGCCGCGACGCTCGGCCTGGACCGGCACTTCGTCTCTGTTCCCGCGTACATCGGCCGGGCCGGGCTCCTCCTCGAAGACGGGTTCGTCGAGGAGGCGGAAGCGGTACTCGCCGACGCGGAGGCAGCGCTGGCGGGCTCGCCCCGGACGGAGGGCGAACCCCACATGCGTGCGTTGTGGCACTTCATGCGGTCACGGCTGGAGAGCGCACGGCGCGAAACCGACGCGGCACGAAAGTCCCGGGAGGCCGCCGAACGAGCGGCGGCCCGGTGCGAGTTGCCCGGAATGCTGACGGACCTGCTCGGCCGGGTCTGCGAGGACACCGTGGTGTCCGCCGCCGCGCCCCGCCCCCAGGACCTGTCGCTCGGTGAGCGCAGGGTGCTGCGTGCGCTCTGCGGCACGCTGACACTGCGTGAGATCGCCTCCGAGCTCTTTGTGTCCCACAACACCGTCAAGACACAGGTACGCGCGATCTTCCGCAAGCTCGACGCACACGACAGAAGCGAGGCGGTCGCCAGGGCCCGGCAGTGCGGTGTGCTGTGACACGGGCCCCGGCGTTCGGCCTCTAGGCGTCCTGGCGTGAGGCGTCCTGGCGCCGGGCGTAGTTCGCCTGGGCCTGGTACGCCGACTCCTGCTCGCTCACGCTCTCGATGCCGCAGACCTTGCGGGCGAGGTCGGCCATGGCGCCGTTCGGTGACATCTCGGCGCGCTTCATGGTGAGGGTGCGGATGGCCAGCAGGGGCGTGCCGTTGAAGTTCTCGAAGACGCTGATGCGGTCGCCCCAGTCGGACAGGAACATGTCGCGGATCACCCGGCTTATCTTCAGCCGGTCATGAGGCCTGCCGACCGGTCCGGTCTGCAGCGCCTCCAGCCAGGGCCTCAGTTCGGGCCGCTGCCACTGCCCCTCGGTGGGGTAGATGAGCGCGGCCCGGCCGGCCAGGTCGATGAGCTCGTGCACCATCTCGCCGATGTGCTCGATGTAGTACGCCCGCCCGAAGTCGAACATCAGGACGTTGGGCTTGTAGATGCCGCCGGGCGTGAAGAACCCTTCGTCCTCGGAAGCGATCACATGCGCCTTGAGTGTCTGCAGGAAGCCGGCGAAGCGGGCGATCCGGGCCTGGACCGGCGGCAGTTGGTAGGTGCCGATGTGTTCGGTGACCAGCAGCGCCAGACCGAGCATCAGTTCGGCCTTCACCATTGCACGCACCAGCGAGTGGTAGTGCAGCCAGTCGAAGACGCGCTGCGGGTACAGGGACGCGTGCTGGGGGTTGCCGATGTGGAAGACGCGGTTCCAGGGGATGAGGACGTCCTCGAAGACGATGATGCTGTCCAGCTCGTCACCCTGCGAGGCGAGCGGGTGCTCCACCTCCTCGCCGTCGCGCACGTTGCTCTCGCGGCAGATCACGGTGACCCCGGGGGTGTTCGGCTTCACCGCCCCGTAGATGATCTGTTCGGCGACGATGCCGGGGCGGTAGAAGACGCCGATGTGGATCACGTCCCCGAAGGCCGCGCCGGTGCTGATGGCCTTCACGCCCCGTACGGTGATGCCCTCGTCGGAGGTGCCGACCACCCGCAGGGCAGGGGATTCGGCCTGTGCGGAATCGCGCGAGCGGTCCGCCTGCGGGTCGACGAAGGCCGGCGTCGCGTTGAGGTCACCGTCCCGTACCTCGTTCCAGAAATCGAGGATGCCCTCGGTGAGGTCCCTCCCGTCGGTCCCGACGGACTGGCTGCTCCAGGGCTCCGGGTCGTCGACGTAGGTCAGCAGGACGTAGTTGTTGACGTCCGGTGTGCGCGGGACCGCCCCGCCTCCGAGTTCCCGCTGCACCGTCTCCAGGTAGATCCGCTTGCGCCGCAGGTCGTCCTTGGAACGGTGCTGGAACCAGGTCATGGACCGCCGCACACCGTCCTCGTCCACGAACGTCATGACGTCCTGGAGGTCCGGGCGGTGGTGAAGGTCGTAGAAGGCCGCGATGCTCCGGGCGTACGCCCGGGTCTTCGGGTGCGTGGCCACGTTGTCGACGAGGTCGTCTCCCACCCACACCTTGCGACCGTCGTTCAGCGCCGCCAGGTACTCCTTGCCTGTACGCATGTCGTGCTCCTCTCCGGGGGACAGCGATCTGGATGGCACGGAGCATGCTCCGGGACGGGGTGAGCCGACGGTGCCGGAGCCGCTTTCACCCGGGTGAAAGCGGCGATCACGGCGGATCTGACGTTGAGGGCGGATGAGCCCTGCGCCATGCTGGGCCCCATGCACAGCTCAGACCCCACCGGCGACGAGGCCGAGGGGCGCGGGAACCAGGACAGGACGGGACTGCGCCTGCGGGGACGGGACCGCGAGATCACGGCTGCCCGTGAGGCGCTGGACGTGGTGCGTGGCGGACGCGGCGCCTGCGTTGTCGTGGAGGGCGCCGCCGGCGTCGGCAAGACCCGGTTCCTCGGGGAGCTGGACCGGATGGCGCGGCGGTCCGGGTTCGACGTGGTGTCGGTACGGGCCGACGAGCTCGACCAGTACGTGGCAGGAGCGGCCCTGCAGGCCGCCCTGCAGTCCTCCGATGGTTCTCACCGAGCCGGCGCGGCCTCCGGCGACCAGCGGCTCTGGCTGCTGGACAGCATCACGGACGCTCTGGAGGACCGAGCCCAGCGCGCCCCGGTGGCCGTGCTGGTGGACGACGCGCAGTGGGCGGATCCCGCCACGCTCTTCGTGCTGCGCACCCTCCCCGGACGACTGGCAGCCTCGCGGATCCTGTGGGTGCTGGCGGTACGGTCGGACACCGAGCGACTGATCGTGTCCCGGGTGCGGGAGGACCTCGAACGCCTCGGAGCCCGATGGCTGACCCTCGGTCCCCTGCCTCAGCAGGCTCTGGAGCACATCGCGGCCGATGTCCTCGGGGCGACGCCGTCACCCGGTCTGGCCAGGCTGCTGCGGGGTGTCGCGGGCAATCCCTTCCTGGCCATCGAACTGGTACGCGCCTTCGGCGACATGGATGCCGGCAGGATGGAGGCGGGTGAGGCGAGCCTTCTCCAAGACGGCATCCCGGTCAGCTTCCGGCGCAGTGTCGGCGCGCGAGTGGACCGGCTCCCGGAGGACGCCGTGCGCCTGCTCCAGATCGGATCCGTCCTCGGCCGCGAATTCGACCTCGGCACGGCCGCCCGGATGCTGGGCCGGCAGGTCGGCAGCCTGCTGCCGGGTGTCGAAGCCGCGCTGAACGCCGGTCTGCTCTCGGGCGACGGCCCGCGACTGGCCTTCCGTCACGACCTCGCACGGCAGGCGGTCCACGACAACCTGCCCCTGGCCGTGCGGACCGCCCTGCACCGGGAGGCGGCCGAGAGCCTGCGCGGCACGGGAGCACGGCCTGCGGAGGTGGCCTGGCACGTCGTCATGTCGGGCGGCCCGGTCGACGACGATGCCGTGACCACCATGATCACCGCCGTACGGGACCTGTCGTCGTCGGCTCCCGAGGCGGCGGCGGATCTGGCCCAGCGGGTCGCCGGCCTGCTGCCCCCGCACGACGGGCGCCGTATCGCCCTGCTGACCGACGCCGCCGAGTATCTCGGCCGCACTCGCCGGCTGCACGAGGCGCTCGACCTGGTCGACGCCACGTTGCCGGAGGGCCTCGAACCCCTGCAGGAGGCCCGTCTGCGCCTGGTGGCCGCCGAGATCCACCAGGCCTCGGGTGACGACACCGCCGCGATGACGCATCTCCAGGAGGCCCTCGAACTTCCCGGGCTGCCGTCCGACCTGCGGGTCCGGCTGCTGAAGACCAAGGCCACGGGCCATGTCTACCTGGGGGACGTCACCGCTGCCGAGCAGACCGGGACCGGGCTGGTCGAGGCCTCCTACCGCAGCGACGATCCGGCCGTCATCGTCAGCGCCATGGTGTTCCAGTCACAGGCGGAGTTCTACCGCGGGCACCTGGACAGCGCCCTCGAACTCGCCGAGGAGGCCACCCGACGCGCCGCCACCCAGCCCGCCGCACTCTACCTGCACCCCCCGCGGATTCCGGCGCTGTGGCTGGCCACCGTGCTGCCGGCCACCGACCGGCTCGCCGAGACCGGGCAGACCCTGCGGGAGGGACAGCGCGAGGCGGAGGCGTTGGGCCTCGGCTGGTCACTGCCCCACTGGCACGCCGCCCGTGCCTGCGCACTCCTCGAACGGGGAGCCCTGGACGACGCGGCCGTGGAGGCCGAGGCCAGTCTCATGGTGGCGGACGAACTCGAGGTCACACCGGTGAATCCGCAGGCCCGTTCCGTACTGGCACTGGTGGAGATCAGACGCGGTGACCTCGCCAAGGCCGCAGACCACCTCCGCGCCGCTGGAACCGGTTCCGGCACGTACGACCAGCGGTACGGTCCGTGGGTGTCCCTCTCGCGTGCGTGTCTGGCGGATGCCGAGGGCGAGGGCGGCGAGGCGGCGGCGGTACTCGGGGCGAGCTTCGCAAGGCATGAGCCGACCCGGCTGCTCGCGCTCGCTCCGTCCCACTGGCCGACGATCGTGCGCATCGCCCTCGGCGGCGAGGACCGTTCGCTCGGCCAGGCCGTGTCCGGCGCACTGCGCAGCCTGACCGTACAGAACGAGACCCGGCAGATCATCGGGGCTGTCCGCGCCCACGTGGACGGCCTGCTCGACCGCGACCCCCGTGCACTGGAGACCGCTGTGACCGGCTACCGGAGCACTGGCCGGCCGCTGGCTCTGGCGGGGGCCTGCGAGGACCTCGGCGAGCTCATGGCGGCATCGGCCGATACGACACAGGCGGTCCGGTACCTCGAAGAGGCGGGCCGGCTGGCGTCGGCCTCGGGAGCCGGCCGTGATCAGGAACGGATCAGGCGGCGTCTTCGCCGGCTCGGCGTGCGTACCGCCCCCGTGCGGAGCTCGACGGTCGGCCCCCAAGGGTGGGGGGATCTCACCGAATCCGAGCAGAAACTGATTCCGCTCGTCGTCGAGGGGCTCACCAACCGGGCCATCGCCGACCGGCTCTATGTGTCCGTGCACACCGTCAACACCCATATGAAGCACATCTTCGCCAAGCTCGGCATCAACTCGCGGGTCGAGCTGGCCCGGCTGTCGATCGAGCGGGGTATCGGCGCCGACGAGGACGACTGAACCGTGCACGAGCAAGGTCTGCGGTGCTGAGGTCCATCACGTCATCGAGCGATAGGCGCGACCTGCGGATGGAAATCTTCGGGTGACCGCTTGATGACCGTCGGCCACTGGCCGAGACCCAACGAGGTCCCCATGCTGCGCAACTACCCTGTGCTGGGACATGTGCGCCGCAAAGCGCTACGACACGACCGACGCGCTGCAAGCCGACGACAAGTCGGTCCGGGTCCAGCCCTTCCAGTTCGCCGGCCTCCGGGCAGTTGCTGATCCAGCCGCCCGAGTCCTGGGCGGCGGATCGGCACGGCGCGGACCCGACCGATTCGCCGCCTGACAGCGGTGGCGCTCAGCTTCGGCCCCGCCCGAGTTCGGCGGTGCCGCGCGCGGTGTTCGGTGCGGGCCACCAGGCTGCGTCCGAGATCGGGGTCGCCGGTGAGCCGGTGAGTCGCGGGACGACATCGGTGACTGTGGAAATCTCGCCCCTCTCGATCGCCTGGTACCACGAGATCCAGGTTTCGATCTGGGTCCCGCTCCTGCCCCGTCGCCATCGTCGTGCGAAGGCTTGCTCAAGGGTCTCGGGTTCGTAGCGGTAGGGCCGGCCGGTGGCCGCGGCGATCCGGGTGACCGCTTCGTCGAGGGTCAGGGCCTCGGGCCCGGTGATCTCAAGGGTCGCGCCGTCGTGCTCGGAGCGGGGACCCTCGTCGAGGGCGACGGCCGTGATCACGTCGGCGATGTCCTCGTGGGTGACGAAGGCGGCCCGGCCGGTGCTCGCCGGGCCGCTGACGACGAATTCCTCGTCCGCGAGGGCGGCCGGAGTCGACGTGTAGAAGCCGGCCCGGAGCACCGTGTGGCGGATCCCGGCCCCTGTCAGGAACTGTTCGGTCAGCCACTGGTCGCGGGCGTTGAGGTACGTGGCGGCGGGCGCCGCGCCGACGAGGGACACATAGAGAACCCGGTCCACGCCGACCGCGATCGCGGCCTCGACCGCACTGGCGTGCTCCTCCAGCCGGCGGCCCGTGCGGTGTGCGGAGACCAGGACGAGGGTCGACGCGCCCTCGAGCGCCTTGCGCATGGCGGAGGCGTCGGCGTAGGCGGCCGGGCCGCGTCGCTGGGCGCCGGGCAGTTCGGGCATGCGGTCGGGGTTGCGCCCGACGAGGAATTGCGGGACGCCGCGGTCGGCCAGCCGGGCCGCGATCCGGCTGCCCAGCGCCCCGGTCACCCCGGTGACCGCCACCGTGGCGTGGTTCTTCTCGGACATCCGTCTGCCTCCGTCCGGGCCCGCGTCGATCGCGCGCCCCTCTTCCGATTGCGTCTGGCGAAAGAAATCTTGCCTCCGGCTGCCTTCCCCGGTTGCGGGATGGCGTGGTGGTTCACCGCCACGCAAGCGTCACTGTTCCCGGGAATCCGACCGCCCCGGACGCCGGGCCGCCCCGGGGCCGGGCCTGCGACCGCACCGGCGACCCGGGGACCGGGCAGCCGCTTGAGCGGGCGTCAGCGGGACGCGGGGAAGCCCAGGTCCGGACCGGACGCCGTCTCGGCGGCATCGGGCCAGCGAGTCGTGATGACCTTGCCGCGCGTGTAGAAGTGCACGGCTTCGCTTCCGTACATGCGGTGATCGCCGAAGGCCGAGTCCTTCCAGCCGCCGAACGAGTGGTAGCCCACCGGCACCGGCATCGGCACGTTCACGCCGACCATGCCGGCCTCGACCTCCAGCTGGAAGCGGCGGGCCGCGCCGCCGTCGCGGGTGAAGATCGAGCTGGCGTTGCCGTACGGGGAGCCGTTGATGATGGTCATGGCCTCCTCGTAGGTCTCCGCGCGGAGCACGCACAGGACCGGACCGAAGATCTCGTTCCGGTAGGCGTCCGAGTCCGTGCTGACCTTGTCGAGGAGCGAGACGCCCATCCAGTGCCCGTTCTCCAGACCCTCGACGGTGAAGCCCCGGCCGTCGAGCACCACGTCGGCTCCCTGGGCGGCCGCGCCCGCGACGTAGTCCGCGACCTGGTCGCGGTGCGCCTTGGTGATGAGCGGGCCCATCTCGGATGTCGGGTCGTTCCCGGGTCCGATCTTGACCTTCTCGGCCCGCTCGGCGATCCGGGACACCAGCGGGTCGCCCGCCGAGCCGACCGCGACCACCACGGAGACCGCCATGCAGCGCTGGCCCGCGGAGCCGTAGGCGGCGGTCACGGCGGCTTCGGCGGCCGCGTCGAGGTCGGCGTCGGGCAGCACCAGCATGTGGTTCTTCGCTTCGCCGAGGGCCTGGACGCGCTTGCCGCCGGCGGACGCCCTGGTGTGGACGTGGCGGGCGACCGGCGTGGAGCCCACGAAGGACACGGCTGCCACGTCCGGGTGGTCGAGCAGCGCGTTCACCGCGACCTCGTCGCCCTGCACGATGTTGAGCACACCGTCGGGCACGCCGGCCTCGGCCGCGAGCTCCGCGAGGAGTATGGACGCGGACGGGGCCTTGCTGCTCGGCTTGTGCACGAAGGTGTTCCCGCAGGCGATCGCCATGGGGAACATCCACATGCTGATCATCGCGGGGAAGTTGAACGGTGAGATGCCGACGATGACACCGAGCGGCTGGCGGACCGACGCCACGTCGATCCGGCTCGACACCTCCGTGGACGTCTCGCCCTTGAGCGCCATGCCGAGCCCGCAGGCCAGTTCGACGATCTCCAGGCCGCGGGCCACCTCGCCCAGTGCGTCCGCGTGGGTCTTGCCCTGCTCGGCGGTGATCAGCGCGGCGAGGTCGTCGCGGCGCGCGTTCAGCAGCTCGCGGTAGCGGAAGAGGATCGCGATCCGCTGCGCGAGCGAGGACGTGCGCCAGCCGGCGTAGGCCTCCTTCGCCGCGGCGACCGCGGCGTCGACCTCGTCGGCGCCGGCCATGGCCACTTGCGTGGTGACCTCTCCGGTCGCGGGGTCGGTCACGGGGCCCCAGGTGCCTGAGGCACCCGAGACGCCTTCGTAGGGCTTGCCTGCGATCCAATGGGTGACGGTCTTCATCGGCGGAACTCCTTCGAGGATGACGGTGCCGGGTCGCGAGGTTCCTGTCGCTGCACCTCGGGGGCCCTGGCTGCGTCCGGACCGGGCCGCGCTCTCAGCCAGGGGCACATGCCACCGTGGCCACGCGGGCGGGACTGCTGCTGATATGGAATCTATTGCTCAGAGTTCCGTGTTGCGGCAGATCCGAGGGCCGGGGCGCGAAGTGCCCCCCTCATGTCCCGCACTGTGGTGGCCCGGGTCACCAGATGCCGGGCGGCAGTCGGTCAGCTCTTCAGGATCCGCGTCCCGTGGGTTCGAGACCGAGGGGTCGAGCCGCCGCGAGAGTCGTCCCGTCGCGCCGGTCGTGCAGGGTGAAGTCGGCCCGGACGGCCACACCGGACTGCAGGAGCTTCTGGTGTACCAGCGGATTGCGGCCGGGGTACGAGACCACCACATTGATGTATCCCTCGGGCAGACCGGTCACGGCGTACTCGCCCCGCGCGTTCGTCGTGGTTCGCACGACCTGCCGGCCGCTGGTGTCCATGACGGTCACTACGGCATGGCGGACGGGCTGCTGTTCGCCGTCGTGGACGGTGCCCTCCAGCATCGGCAGCAGCTCGCCGAAGTGGTGGGGCCGGACCGGAAGTGCCGTCGGCACGGGCGCCTCCACGGAGGGGTCCTCCACCGGCGGTTCCGGAATGTCCTCCTGCGCGCTCTCGGCTCCCTGTCGTACGGCCGTGCGGTGGTGCCGCCACGCGTCAAGAGCCAGCAGGGTCATACCTGCCGTGATCCATGCGCACAGCACGAGGACCGGCTGGAGCACGCCCGCATTGTCGAAGTACAGGACCCCTCTCAGGCCGTCGACCGCGTTGCCCAGGGGCATGACGGTGTGCAGGCCCTGGAAGAACCTCGGCAGCAGCTGGACGGGGACGAGGCCGCTGGAGGGGACGCTCAGCACGATGTACAGGCCCAGGCCCGCGAGCGGGAAGAAGTGCTTGACGAAAGGTGCCATGCCGAGGGAGAACGTGCCCACCGCCGTGGTGAGCAGGAAGGCGATCGCCAGGGCGGCGGGGGAGTCGGGCAGGTAGCCCAGCCCCACGCCGACGAAGAAGCCCGCGGCGCTGAGGACCGCGGCGAAGCCCGCGACCGTCAGCAGTTTCCTGCGCCGGTTGAGGGTCACCGCCCGCAGCAGGGACGTCGCGAGGATGTAGCCGGGTATGTTCCAGGCGATCGCGAAGTACACCGGGGTCGTGCCGAGTCCGTCCTTGCTCACGGTGGGCGCCACGTCCGTGACCGTCAGCTTCTGGTGGTTGTGCGCCGCAAGCTGGGTGAAGCCCTTGGTCAGGGCCTGCTCAAGACTCACCCCGTTGGCTCCGGCCACGTAGAGCACGGCGTGTTTGCCCTGCGCGGCGAAGCCGGCCACGGCGTCCCGGTCCAGTACCGCCCGGCGGGCTTCCTGGGCGTCTGTCACGGCGGTGACGTCGAACCCGCCGGGATGCTGCCGTTGCAGAGCGGTGTCGACCTTGCGCGCCACCGGGCCACCGGCGATCGCGAGCTTCGCGTGGTCGGGCTGAGGCTGGTGGAAGGCCATGGTGAAGCAGAACAGCAGGCCTAGGAAGAGCAGTGCGGGGATCGTCAGGGTCTCGGCCAGGACTTTGACCAGGGTGACACCGCGGGGACGCTCGGTCCGGTGTTTCACAGAGCCACCCCCCGGGCGCCCCGGCGAGTCATGTCACTGAGCATGCGGCCGACCGGATGCCCGGCGGTCCGACGGCCGCCTCTTCGGTGCCGGTGGCCCTGTACCACCCGCGGTCCAACCAGTTTCACGGCGCTCCTCTCGGCCGCCCGCGCCCGGCCATCGCCATGGCGCCCTTCGATAAACGTACCGATCGGCACATCTACATCGGTTGGACCGTACTCGTACCGGTCGGTACAGTCAAAGCCGTGCCTCGCCCCGTCAATGCCGAAAAGCGCGCCGAACTGCTGAAGCAGGTGGTGCACCACCTCCAGCACCACGGCGTCGCGCAGATGTCGTTGAGTCCGCTCGCCGAGTCGATCGGCACCACCAAGCGCATGCTTCTGTACTACTTCGGAAGCCGCGAGAACCTGCTGGCCCAGGCGCTGGCCGCCAGCCGTCCCGACGCCCACGCGATGTTCGACGACGTCCGTGACACCGCGGAACTGTGCGAGGCGGCCCATGCCCTGTGGGAAGCGATGACCGTAGGGGAGCAGGCAGGGCCGATCCGCATGCTGCTGCAACTGCTCAGCCTGGCCGCCACCGATCCCGGGCAGTACGGCAGCATCGCGGCCGAGACCGTCGAGGCCATGGTCGGCCCCATCGCCGCGGCGTACGTCCGGCTGGGGCACTCGCCGCAACAGGCGCGGACCGGGGCCACACTCCTCGTCTCCGGCCTGCGCGGTCTGTGCCAGGACCGCCTGGTGACCCATGACGTCGCCCGTACCGACGCGGCCGCTCGCCGCCTCATCATGGGTGCGGTCGCGGCGGCCGACTGAACTTGTGCCCCCGCCCGGGCACTGATCGCGGAGCTCACCCCGAAGGCGGCGTCCGGTCCGGGTTTCCGGCGCATCGCCTCAGGGGCCGAGCGGGCATGCGGCCGACGGTCACCATCGGCGCGGCTCCGGGGGCCCCGGCCGAGGTCGGCGTACCGGCCGTACGCCCGTTCTCGGCTGCGCGGCCGGGAGGCACGGTGTCGTCCCGGATGATCCGGACAAGGCACTACGACGCCGGACCCGACCGTTGCGGCGTACGGGAAATCCGGTGACGGCACCTCCGGCGAGGCGGCGGCGTCCGCGGCGTCCACGCTCGACCCGACGGGAAGCCGAGGGCGAAGACGCCGGCCAGGCAGTAGTGGGCCGAGGAGTCGTGGGTTTTGTCCCATCACGACGTGACCAGGATCTCGGTGCGGCTTCCCGGCTCCGGTCCATACCCTGGCTGCGACAAGTCTGTGCAATTTCGACTGGCGACCTGTCAGAAAACTCGGCAAGCGGTCAGCGCAAGTCCACCCCCCAGCGGGGGCCGTCAGGTGGGGAAGGCCCGCTATAAGCTGAGTGAACAGCCCTTGACCTGCACAAAGCAGGCAGGGAGCGAATTCCGGGAGTTCTGAATGCTTCGTACTCTGTTCAAGTCCAAGATCCACCGAGCCACCGTCACCCAGGCCGACCTGCACTACGTGGGATCGGTGACCATCGACGCGGACCTCCTCGACGCCGCGGACCTGCTGCCCGGCGAGCTGGTCCACATCGTCGACATCACGAACGGCGCCCGGCTGGAGACGTACGTCATCGAGGGCGAGCGGGGCTCGGGGGTCGTCGGGATCAACGGGGCGGCCGCCCACCTCGTCCATCCCGGCGATCTCGTGATCATCATCAGCTACGCTCAGGTCACCGATGCCGAGGCACGTACGTTTCGGCCGCGGGTCGTGCACGTCGACCACGGCAACCGGGTCGTGGCCCTCGGTGCCGACCCGTCCGAGCCGGTCCCCGGATCGGACCAGGAGCGCAGCCCGCAGGCCGTATCGGCCTGACCGGCGGACCAGGAGGGCGACATGAGCGACATCGAGATCCGCGACGACCGGGAGGCCGGCCGTCTGGAAGCGGTCGCCGACGGCGAAGTCGTCGGCCATGTCGAGTACTTCGTGCTGGAGTCGCCCTCCCGGGCCCTCGTGCCTGTCCACACCATCGTGGAACCGGAGCACGAGGGGAAGGGCATCGCGGGCTCCCTCGCCCGTGAGCTGTACGCGATCGCCGAGCGTGAGTCCATCGTGGTGGCCCCGCTCTGCCCGTACGTCGTCAGGTGGGCCGAGCGCCACCCCGAGGCGGCCCCGGCGGCCGACCCCGAGCTGCTGCGCGCGGCGAAGGAGTGGCTGATCGCCCACCCCGGCCGCTTCTGAGCAGCCGCACCTGCCGGCGGTGGCCGCGCCCGGCCCTGACGGCGGCAGTACGGGCGGTGCGGCCACCCGGGGGAGTGCGCGAGCGCTGGTCGGGTACGTGGGGCAATAGGCCCCCAGAGGCGACGTCGAGCCACTGGCCGGAGGACACCATGACCACCCCACACCCCCCGGACCCCTACCCCAGCCCGGTACCCACCCCCGAACCACCCCCGGGCCCCGACCCGACCCCCACCCCACCACCCCCGGGCCCAGGTCCCACCCCGCCCCCGCAGCCCCCGGACCCCTCACCGTCCCCGATCCCCCCGGGTCCGGAACCAACACCTGCCCCGGAACCTGGCCCACCCCTGACCTGACGACAACAGGCAGCACATTCAAAACGCGCCTGATCGAACTCACCTCTCAGGGGCGCGGGGAACCGCGCAAAATCCCACGACGGGCCCGCACCGAACCGACGTGCTCGGCCCTCACGCACCTCAGGGGCGCGGGGAACTGCGCAAGATCCACAGCGCACCCGCACCGAACCGACGTGCTCGGCCCTCACGCACCTCAGGGGCGCGGGGAACTGCGCAAGATCCACAGCGCACCCGCACCGAACCGACGTGCTCGGCCCTCACGCACCTCAGGGGCGCGGGGAACTGCGCAAGAACCACCGCGCACCCGCACCGAACCGACGTGCTCGGCCCCCACGCACCTCAGGGGCGCGGGGAACTGCGCAAGAACCACCGCGCACCCGCACCGAACCGACGTGCGCGGCCCTCACGCACCCGAGGGGCGCGGGGAACTGCGCAATCCGCAACTCCCCGCACCCCTCACCAGCCAACGGCCGGGCTCACGCAGTGACTTCGCTCCGGTCCCCGCCCCACAGCGTGTGGAACGCGCCCTCACGGTCCACCCTCCGGTACGTGTGCGCCCCGAAGAAGTCCCGCTGCCCCTGCGTGAGCGCCGCAGGCAACCGCTCCGCCCGCAGCGCGTCGTAGTACGCCAGCGCCGCCGAGAAACCGGGCACCGCCACACCCTCCCGGGTCGCCGCGATGATCACCTCGCGCCAGTCGTCCTGCGCCGCCGCGATCTCTCGCGCGAACGTCTCGTCCGACAGCAGGCTCGGCAGGTCCGCCCGCGCGTCGTAGGCCGCACGGATCCGGTCCAGGAACGCCGCCCGGATGATGCAGCCGCCCCGCCAGATCGCGGACACCGCACCGAGGTCGATGTTCCAGTCGTACTCGTCGCTGCCCGCCTGGATCTCGTGGAAGCCCTGCGTGTACGACACGATCTTCGACGCGTACAGCGCCTGCTCCACCCGGTCCGCGAACGCCGCCGCCTCCGCCTCGGACAGCGCCGTCGGCTTCGGACCGGCCAGCTCGCGGGACGCGGCCCGCAGATCGGCGTGGCCCGACAGGGACCGCGCGAAGACCGCCTCGGCGATGCCCGACACCGGCACGCCCAGGTCGAGCGCGATCTGGACCGTCCAGCGGCCGGTGCCCTTCTGCTCCGCCTGGTCCACGACCACGTCCACGAACGGCTTGCCGGTCGCCGCGTCCACGTGCGCCAGCACCTCGGCCGTGATCTCGATCAGGTACGAATCGAGCCGGCCGGTGTTCCAGGTACGGAAGATGTCCGCGATCTGCGCGGGGGAGTACCCGGCGACATCGCGCAGCAGCTGATAGGCCTCGCCGATCAGCTGCATGTCGGCGTACTCGATGCCGTTGTGCACCATCTTCACGAAGTGCCCGGCACCGTCGGGGCCGACATGCGTCACACAGGGCGCGCCGTCCGCCGCCTTCGCCGAGATCTTCTCCAGCATCGGGCCGAGCGAGTCGTACGACTCCCTGGGGCCGCCCGGCATGATGCTCGGTCCGTGCAGCGCGCCCTCCTCACCGCCGGAGACGCCCATGCCGACGAAGTGGATGCCCTGCTCGCGCAGCGCCTTCTCCCGGCGCCGGGTGTCCGCGAAGTGCGCGTTGCCGCCGTCGATGATCATGTCACCGGGTTCCAGCAGCGGCGCGAACTCCTCGATCACCGCGTCCGTCGGACCGCCCGCCTTCACCATGATGACCAGCCGGCGCGGCCGCTCCAGCGCCTGGACGAACTCCTTGGCGGTCTCGGCCGCGATGAAGTCGCCCTCGTCCCCGAAGTTCTCCACCAGCTCGTGTGTCTTCGACACCGTGCGGTTGTGCAACGCCACCGTGTAGCCGTTGCGCGCGAAGTTCCGGGCGAGGTTGCGGCCCATGACCGCCAGACCCGTGACGCCGATCTGCGCCGAAGTGCTCATACCGCCTGCTCCTCAAAGATCAAGTCGATCCCATAGCACGTGCAAGGGATGCTGCCGCCGCTCATGACCGCCAGTATTGCCCAAAGGCCATCCTGACCCGCCGTCCGACCGGCCGCACTTGCAGATACGGACCGGACGGGCCGACGCCTCAGTAACCTCGCGAAACGCTTCACGGAGACGCTGCGGGGCCTGCGGGATTGACCTCGCGTCAACTCCTTTCCCCACTGTGCCGGTTCGGCGCGTGACGGCCGTGCGTGGAGGGGCGCGAGGCGGCTGATTGCCGTCTTGTCATGGCCTGTTCGGGGCACTTACTTTTGGCCTTCTTGACGCGCGTGGCGAGGGGGCATCAGACATGGCCGAACGCGGCCGGCACCGCCGGTACCAGCCCAACAGGATCAACCGTGCCTCGCTCACCGTCACGGCGGGCGGTGCCGGGCTGGCGATCCCGCTCGCCGCCGCCACAAGCGCCGACGCGGCCTCCGTGTCCACCTGGGAGAAGGTCGCCGCCTGCGAGTCCAGCGGCGACTGGGGAATCAACACCGGCAACGGCTTCTACGGCGGGCTCCAGTTCACCCAGTCCACCTGGGAGGCCTACGGCGGCACCGGATACGCGCCGCGCGCCGACCTGGCCACCAGGGACCAGCAGATAGCCGTCGCCGAGAAGGTCCTCGACGGCCAGGGACCGGGCGCCTGGCCCGTCTGCTCGGTGCGGGCCGGTCTCACCCGCGGCGGCGGCACGCCAGACGTGCACACCGAGAGCGCCCACACCCGCCCCGCCAAGAGCTCGGTACGGGACGTACAGCCGCAGACCACACCGCAGTCCCGGGCCGGCAAGGCCGAGATGTACACGGTGGTGCACGGTGACACGCTCTCCGGGATCGCCGAGGAGCACGAGGTCGCCGGCGGCTGGCACCGCCTGTACGCGGCCAACCGCGCCACGGTCGGCTCCGACCCCGACCTGATCCTGCCGGGCCAGCGGCTGAGCCTGACGGGCAAGGCCGCGAAGGCCGAGTCGTCGGCGAAGAAGGCCACCACGAAGACGAAGACGAAGGCGAAGGACAAGGCGAGAACGAAGGAGAAGACCGAGGCGAGGAAGGCCTCCACACACTCCGGGCACTCGCTCGTCGCGCCGGTCGACGCCCCCATCGGCACGCAGTACCACGCGTCCGGCTCGCACTGGTCGAAGGGCTACCACACCGGCGTCGACTTCCTCGTCCCCACCGGGACCTCCGTCAAGGCGGTCGAGGCCGGCGAGGTCGTCACCGCGGGCTGGGGCGGCTCGTACGGCTACCAGGTGGTGATCCGGCACGCCGACGGGCGCTATACGCAGTACGCCCATCTGTCGGCGATTTCCGTGCGGGACGGACAGAGCGTGTCCACGGGCCAGCGCATCGGCCGCTCGGGTTCCACCGGAAACGCCACGGGCCCGCATCTGCACTTCGAGGTACGGACGGGGCCCGAATTCGGCTCGGACATCGACCCCCTCGCCTATCTCCGGGCCGGCGGCGTCACGGTCTGATCTCCGGGCGGGCGGTGTCACGGTCTGATCCCCGGGCCGGCAGTCTCACGGTCTGAACGTCGGCTCCCGGCCGCCGTCCGGATCCGACGGCCGGCTCCCGACCCGGGGAGGCGTCGGGAACCGGCCATCGTGTCCCGGCTCGGGCCCGTGTCGGGAACCGAGCCTCGTCCCGCGGCCCGATGGGTCGTCAGGATTTGACCCGTGTGCGGTGTCGGTCCGCCAGTGGGCCGTGCACATAGTCGGCGGCGGGCAGCAGCACGTCGGCCACCTCCGCCGCGGACGCGGTGCGCTGCTGCGGCATCTGGAGCAGCGACGGGCGCGTCTCGTCCTCCACCGCTTCGGCGAGCGTCGCACGGGTGGCCGCCGACCGGACTCCCGCCGCATCCGCATCCGCATCCGCCAGACCGGCTTCCGCCAGCTCGACCAGCGCCTCCACCAGCGGCTCGGGCGAGGCCCCGGTGATGGGCTCCGGCTCCACCGGGTGCGGGGTGCGCTCGATGCGCTCGGTCGTCAGCAGGATCAGGCCGCCCGCCGCCACCACACCGCAGCCCAGTGCGAGCAGCGTGCCCGTGGCGCCGTAGCGGAACGTCTCGCCGAACATCGTGATGCCGACCGCGGCGGCCAGCACCGGGTTGACCACCGTCAGAGTGGCCAGCGGCGCGGCGAGGCCGCCACCGCGGTACGCGGCCTGGGAGATCAGGACGCCGGCGACGGCGTAGGCGCCGATCACGATCAGCCAGAGCACATCGGCCGTGGCGATGCCGCCGTCCCAGTCGATCGCCACGACCTTGGTGAACACCGAGGACATGCCGAAGGCTATGCCGGAAGCGGTCGCGAGCAGCACGCTGCGCACCGCCGGGTGCCGGTGCGCGGCCCGGCCCGCGATCATCAGCGCGACGACCGCCCCGCCGGTGACCAGCGCGACGCCGATCCGTCCGGCGGAGTCGAGGGCGTGCGAGTCGGAGGAGCCGACCAGGGAGAGCAGACCGGCCAGCCCCACCGTGGCCATGATCGCGCCCCGCCAGGCGGTGGCACCCGCCCGGCGGCCGACGAACAGGGCCGCCATCGGCAGTGCGAACACGATGGTGAGCGCACCCAGCGGCTGGACCAGGCTCAGCGGGCCGTAGGCCAGAGCCACGACGTGCAGCAGGCCACCGAGGCTGTTGAGCGCCATCGCCCCCCACCAGCTCGGGCGGCGCAGCGGCGCGTACTGCTCGGCGGGGGAGGAGACCGCGACCTGCTCCTGCACGATCGCTCCGCCGGCGTAGGCGACGGCGGACACGATGGACAGCAGCACGGACAACGCGAGGGCGCTCATGTACGGCTCCTCTGCGTCGGACAGGGCCTCTTGGTCCCGTGCGGTGATCGGTCGGCTTCCATGAGCAACACTCTGCCCGCCCCGCTGCTTCCCGTCGTCGTACCTGAGCACCCAATGCGTCGTACTACCGATGGAGTACGGCAGGCCCCTGATCATCCCCAGGGTGGGTAACGCAGGGTGGAGGGCCGGGAAGCCGGAATCCCAACTCCTGGTACTACTGCTGTTCGTGGACCTGGAACTGGACCCCGACCTCGCCGCGCTCCGGCCGCTCGGCGGCTTCTTCGTCCTGCGCACGGCCCGATCGGCGGCCGGAGGCCCGGCGCGGCCGCGCATCGACGGGCTGCCGACCCTCGCACAGGCCTATGGAACAGAGATATCGGATGGTCAACGGGATGTGGTGACGTGCCGCGTGGAGGTGGTCAAGCAGCGTCTGCGCGCGTCCGAGCCCCGGGTCGCCGCCTCCATCGCCCAGCAGGGGCTGGCCGCCCGGCTCTGGTCCGTGGCGCTCGGCTGCGCCGTCCGGTACGGCCGCCTCCCCGACCTGGACGCCCGGCTGCTGCACTGGGACATTGGCGCCGGCGCCCCCGACGACCTCTGGCTCGCAGTGGTACGCCCGCTGCCCGGGGCCGCCGAACCGGCCACGCTCGTGGACGCCGTCGTCCACGGCCATCTGGAACCCCTGGGGGAGGCGCTGCGGGCCCGCTACGGTGTCGCCGGCGGCCTGTTGCGGGGCAACGCGGGGTCCGCGCTGGCCGGAGCCGCCCGCGAACTGGACCGCTGGGCGCGCGCTCACGGCCGTACCGACGTCGCCCACCGGACCCGTACCCTCACCGCCGCCCTCTTCGCGCACCCCTTGCTGAGCGCCACCGGCACCCGCACCGGCCCGGCCTTCCGGCGGCGCAGCTGCTGCCTCTACTACCGGGTACCGGGCGGCGGGGTCTGCGGTGACTGTTGTTTCACACAACCCCCGCGCTCTTCCCCGCGCGCCGCATCTGGGTGACCATGGACCAACCGGGCGTGGAGAGCGAGGGGTTGCGGGTGCGAGTCGGACTGCTGACCCGGGAGTACCCCCCGGACGTCTACGGCGGTGCTGGTGTTCATGTCGAGTTCCTCGCCCGGGAGTTGCGGCCCCTGGTCGACCTGGAGGTGCACTGCTGGGGCGAGGGCCGCGGGGTCGGCGTCGTCCGGCACCGCCCCTGGTCCGCCCTGGACACCGCCAACGACGCGCTACGCACCTTCTCCGTGGACCTCGCCATGGCCGCCGGCCTCGAAGGCCGCGAACTGGTGCACTCCCACACCTGGTACGCCAACCTCGCCGGCCATGTCGCCAAGATGCTGTACGGCGTCCCGCATGTGGTGACCGCGCACTCGCTGGAGCCGCTGCGCCCCTGGAAGGCCGAGCAACTCGGCGGCGGATACGCCCTGTCGAGCTGGGCCGAACGCAGCGCCATCGAAGCGGCCGACGCCGTGATCGCCGTCTCCGGGGCCATGCGCGCGGACATCCTCGGCTGCTACCCGGCGCTGGATCCGGCCAAGGTCCACGTCGTGCACAACGGCATCGACACCTCCCTCTACCGGCCCGACCGCTCCACCGACGTCCTCGCCCGGATCGGTATCGACCCGGGCCGCCCGTACGTGCTGTTCGTCGGCCGTATCACCAGACAGAAGGGTGTGCCCCATCTGCTGCGCGCGGTACGGGACATCGACCCGGCGGCGCAGGTCGTGCTGTGTGCCGGGGCGCCGGACACCCCGGAGATCGACCGGGAGTTCCGCGAGCTCTTCGAGGAGCTCAGCCGGGTCCGTGAGGGCGTGCTCTGGATCCCGCAGATGCTGCCGCGCGCGGACGTCATCCAACTCCTCACGCACGCCACCGTGTTCGCCTGCCCCTCGGTGTACGAGCCGCTCGGCATCGTCAACCTGGAGGCGATGGCCTGCGGTACGCCGGTCGTCGCGTCCCGGGTCGGCGGTATCCCGGAGGTCGTCGAGGACGGCAAGACGGGCCTGCTGGTCGATCTCGACGACGACTTCGAGGCGGGGCTGGCGCGGGCGCTGGACGAGATCGTCGGCGACCGGGAGACGGCCCGGCGGATGGGCGAGGCCGGACGGGAGCGCGCCGTGGGGGAGTTCGGCTGGGACGCCGTGGCCCGGCGCACGGTCCGGCTCTACGAGGAGATCCTGAAACCGTCGTAACCAGAGATTCACAGGCAGGCGTAACTAACAGGCCGCCTGTTCGACGAGATCCCGATGCAGGCTTAGCGGGATTGCTCCGAGGGCAAGGATGGAGCACCAGGGTGAGGGGAGCGGCCATGCGTCGTGGTGGACCTTCGGTACTCGGGATCGTGCTCGCGGGCGGGGAAGGCAAACGCCTGATGCCGCTGACCGCCGACCGTGCCAAACCAGCTGTGACCTTCGGCGGGACATACCGCCTGGTCGACTTCGTTCTGTCCAACCTGGTCAACGCGGATGTGCTGCGCATCTGCGTGCTGACCCAGTACAAATCGCACTCGCTGGACCGGCACATCACCACCACCTGGCGGATGTCCAGTCTGCTCGGCAACTACGTCACCCCGGTACCGGCCCAGCAGCGGCTCGGTCCGCGCTGGTACCTGGGCAGCGCCGACGCGCTGTTGCAGTCCCTCAATCTCGTCCACGACGAACAGCCCGAGTACGTCGCGGTGTTCGGCGCCGACCACGTCTACCGCATGGACCCGCGGCAGATGCTCCAGCAGCACATCGAGGGCGGCGCCGGGGTCACGGTCGCGGGCATCCGCATCCCGCGCGCCGAGTCCTCCGCGTTCGGTGTGATCACCCCGGGTTCGGACGGGCAGACGATAGAGACCTTCCTGGAGAAGCCGGCCGACCCGCCGGGGCTGCCGGGCGCCCCCGACACCGTGTTCGCCTCCATGGGCAACTACATCTTCACCACCAAGGCCCTGGTCGAGTCGCTGCACCGGGACGCCGAGGACGACGACTCGGTGCACGACATGGGCGGTTCGATCCTGCCCCAGCTCACCGCCCGCGGCGAGGCCCAGCTCTACGACTTCGGCACCAACCACGTGCCCGGCGAGACCAGCCGCGACCGCGGCTACTGGCGCGACGTCGGCACCCTCGACGCGTACTACGACGCCCATATGGACCTGATCGCCGAGCGGCCCGCCTTCAACCTCTTCAACCGCAGCTGGCCCATCTACACCCACTCCAACCAGCTCTCCCCGGCCCGCTTCAACGCCGGCGGCATGGCGAGCGAGTCCATCATCAGCGCGGGCTGCCTGATCCGGGGTCAGGTCACCCGGTCCGTGCTGTCACCGGGCGTACGCGTGGACCCGGGCGCGGTGGTCCAGGGGTCGGTGCTGCACGACAACGTCGTCGTGGGGCGCGGTGCGGTGGTGCGCGGCGCGGTCCTCGACAAGAACGTGGAGGTCCCGCCCGGCGCGACCATCGGCGTCAACCCGGAGCGGGACGCCGAGCTCTACACCGTCTCCAAGGGCGGGGTGATCGGCCTCGGCAAGGGGCAGTTGGTCTCGTAGCCCCGCCACGTCCGGTTTCACAACCCCACTACGTCCGATTTCACCGTCCCCATCGTCACGGGCCCGGCGCGCTGTTCCCGCGCCGGGCCTGACTCCTGTGCGACGCGCCGCGCGTGAAAACCCCTATTTGCGGGGCTTTTCGGCTTTCCCCCCTCACGATGCAGACAGCGATGTCGAACTTCGGAGGTCATCCGACATGAGAGGGACCCGGCGCACGCGGCTGTGCCTCGCCGGGGTGCTGACAGCGTCCGCGCTGCTCACCGCCCCCGCCGCAGGAGCCGCCGAACCGGCCGACGGCCACCTCGCCGACCTGGTGGACCCCTTCATCGGCAGCCAGGACGACGGCAACACCTTCCCCGGCGCGGCCGTGCCCTTCGGCATGGTGCAGCTCTCCCCGGACACCGGACACAGCACCGGCTACGACTACTCCCAGAACCGGATCCGCGGCTTCTCCCTGGTCCACCTCTCGGGTGTGGGCTGCGCCATCGGCGGCGACCTGCCCGTGCTGCCCACCACCGGGTACGTCACACAGACGGACTACGCCAAGTACGCCGCCGGCTTCCGCCACACCGGCGAGGCGGCGAGCCCCGGCTACTACCGCGTCGGCCTCGACTCCGGAGTCCGGGCCGAACTCACCGCGACCGCCCGCACCGGCGTGCAGCGCTACACCTTCCCGGCCACCACCAAGGCGAACGTCCTGCTGAACGCGGCCCAGGCGCTGCACAAACCGGTGAGCAGCAAGGTCGAGATCCTCGACGACCACACCGTCCGCACAAAGATCACCGGCCATGGATTCTGCCGGGACACCGCCCCCTACACCGTCTACACGGTCACCCGCTTCAGCCGCCCGTTCACGGCGTACGGCACCTGGCACGGCACCGCGGTCACCCCCGGCGCCCGCACCGGAACCGACGGCGCCTATGTCCGCTTCGACACCACCCGGGACCGTACGGTCGAGGCGACCACCGCCCTGTCGTACGTCGACGCGCACGGCGCCGAGGTCAACCTGCGTGCCGAAGGCGGACGTTCGTTCGACAGCGTGCGGCGGCAGGCCCGGGACGCCTGGGAGCGGCGGCTCGCCGGCGTACACGTCCGGGGCGGCAGCGCCACCCTCCGCCGTACCTTCTACTCGTCCCTGTACCGCACCTTCCTCGCGCCCACCGTCGGCGGGGACGCCGACGGCCGCTACACCGGCTGGGACCGCCGGATCCACCGTGCGAAGGGCTTCACCTACTACCAGAACTGGTCGCTCTGGGACACCTACCGCACCCAGGCCCAGCTGCTCGCGCTGCTGGCTCCGCGCGAGGCCCGTGACATGGCGCTGTCGGTGCTGAAGATCGACGAGGAGGGCGGCTGGCTGCCCAAGTGGGGCTACGCCACCGTCGAGACGAACATCATGACCGGCGACCCGGTCACCCCGTTCCTGACCACCGCCTACCAGATGGGCCTGTTGAAGGGGTACGAGGAGCGGGCGTACCGGGCGCTGAAGAAGAACGCCGACGGCGTGCCGCCGGCCGCCAACGCCGGGGTCGGCCGCGAGGCCAACGCCGAGTACCTCGCGAACGGCTTCGCGCCGTACGTCAAGGGCCGTCCGCACACCAAGGTCGGCGACTCCGACTACGACCACGGCGCCTCCGTCACCCTGGAGTACGCCCTCTCCGACGCGATGCTCGCCCAGATGGCCCGGAAGCTCGGTCATGGCGCGGACGCGGCCCGCTATGCCACCCGGGCCCAGTACTACCGCAACGTCTTCGACCCCTCCACCGGCTTCTTCCGCGCCCGCGACGCCTCCGGAGTCTTCACCGGGAACCCCGACCCGGCCCGTGGCATCGGCTTCCACGAGGGCACCGCCTGGCAGTACCAGTGGCTGGTCCCGCAGGACCTGCCCGGCGTGATCTCCCTGATCGGCGGGAAGCGTGCCACCAACGCCCGGCTCGACTCCTTCTTCGCGTACGGCAAGCTGCTCGCCGACCCCGCGAAGACCGCCCGCCAGGTGTGGGTGCACGGCAACGCGTACGCCTACTACAACGCGGCCGTCTACAACCCGATGAACGAGCCCGACCTCATCGCGCCCTACACCTACCTCTCCACCGGCCAGCCCTGGAAGACCACCGACGTGGTGCACGCGGCACTCACCCTGTTCACCGAGGGGCCGACCGGGATGACCGGCAACGACGACCTGGGCACCATGTCCGCCTGGAACGTGCTGTCGTCGATCGGGCTCTTCCCGGTCCAGCCCGGATACGACACCTGGGGACTGTCCACGCCCGTCTTCGACCGGATCGACGTCCGCCTGGACCGCCGCTACTGGCCGAGCGGCGGCTTCACGGTCACGGCCCCCGGGACCTCCGCCGCCGCCCGCTACATCCAGCGGGCCCGGACCGACGGGAAGGGGTACGGCCGGACCTATCTGACGACGGGTTCCCTGCGTTCCCTGCGCTCACTGGCGTTCACGGTCGGCCCGCGCCCGTCAGGGTGGGGTACGTCACCCGAGGCGGCGCCACCGGCGCTGAGATGACCTCAGGTGTCCCTTGAGCCCCGCCTCTTTCGGAGGAGGCGGGACTTAATCTGCTGTTAACTGAGCGTAGCGTGATCGTACTTGACCGTAATCAGGTGTCGGCGTTTGACTGCTCATCCACACCTTCGTCGACGCGAGGCAAGCCCCTTGACTGCTGACCTGCTCGCTCCTCTCGACCTGGCGTTCTGGAACATCGAGTCCGACCGGCACCCGATGCACCTCGGCGCGCTCGGCGTCTTCTCGGCGCACTCGCCGACCGCCGGCGCCCACGCCGCCGATCTGCTCGCGGCCCGGGCCGCCGCCGTGCCCGGACTGCGCATGCGTATCCGCGACGTCTGGCAGCCGCTCGCGTTCGGCGGCGCAGCCCGCGAGACCGACCCGGACTTCGACTCCCTCAACCACGTCCGGCTGCACGCGCCGACGGCCGACTTCCACGCCGTCGCCGGCCGGTTGATGGAACGCCCGCTGGAGCGCGGCCGGCCGCCCTGGGAGGCGCATGTGCTGCCCGGCGAGGACGGGGTGTCCTTCGCGGTGCTGTTCAAGTTCCACCACGCCCTCGCCGACGGACTGCGCGCCCTCAAACTGGCCGCGGGTGTCATGGACCCGCTCGACCTGCCCGAGCGCACCCCCCGGTCGATCGAGCCGCCGCGCCCCATGCTCGCGCTGCCCGACGTACGCAGGGTGCCCGAGCTGGTACGCGGCGCACTCTCGGACGTGGGCCGGGCCCTGGACATCGGCGCCTCGGTCGCCCTGTCCGCCCTCGGCGTGAGCTCGTCCTCCGCGCTGAAGTCCACGCCCACCGGCACCCGCTCCATCGCCGGGGTCGACCTCGACATCGACGACGTGCACCGCGTCCGCAAGGCCGTCGGCGGCACCGTCAACGACGTCCTGATCGCCGTCGTCGCCGGCGCGCTGCGCCGCTGGCTGGAGGAGCGCGGCGACGGCACCGACGGCGTCGCCCCGCGCGCCCTGATCCCCGTCTCCAAGCGCCGTCCGCGCGCCGCCTCCCCACAGGGCAACCGGCTCTCCGGCTATCTGATACGGCTCCCGGTCGACAACCCCGACCCGCTCGCCCGCCTCGACCGCGTCCGCACGGCGATGGTCCGCAACAAGGACGCCGGCCCCAACCGGGGCGCCGGTGCCGTCGCCCTGCTCGCCGACCATGTGCCGGCGCTCGGGCACCGGCTCGGCGGACCGCTCGTCGGCCAGGCCGCCCGGCTCTGGTTCGACATCCTGGTCACCAGCGTGCCGCTGCCCGGCCTCGGCCTGCGCCTGGGCGGCGACCCGCTCACCGCCGTCTACCCCCTGGCCCCGCTGGCCCCCGGCCAGTCCCTCGCCGTCGCCATCTCCACCTACCGCAACCAGGTCCACTACGGCCTGGTCGCCGACGCATCCGCCGTCCCGGACCTCGACGTACTCGCCCGCGCGGTGACCGACGAGGTCGACTCACTGATCGCGGTCTGCGACCAGTGAGGCGGGCCCGAAGGACTGTCTGAGGGCGGCCGGCGCCGACCGGAAGCCCCGCCCGAGGGCGTACGCCCTTCCACACCGCCGGGACGGCAGGCTTCCCGGCGGTGCCCTGGGGTCTGCGGGCGGTGGGTCGTGATCGGTGGTGGTGCGGCGGGGCAGGGCTCTGCCGGTGGTGCCCGGCGGATCCGTGGGCGGGCTGTGTGATGTCCGTCCGCGGTCGCCGGCCCGGGTCGGTGCGGGCTGGTTTGCCGTGGTCCGCGATCCGGCATTCGGGCGGGTTTGGTGCTGGGGCCCGGTGCTCCGTAAAATTCCCCGTTCGAAAGCGGGCGCGAGTCGGAGCGCCGCTGGTTGACCAGGGAAGCGGCAGCGCGATGACGGTGACACAGGACGGCTCGACGGCCGAGGACGCGGTGGACACGGTGGTCTACGGCCCCGGCATCGACCCCGAGCGGCTCGCCGTCTGCCTCAGCGTGCTCGACGAGCTGGACAAGCTGGACGTCGACCACCCGGACGCCATCGCGGTGCGCCGGGCCACGGCCGGCATCTACCGCACGGTGAAGCAGCGCCGCCGTCAGGACCGCCGGGCCGCCAAGACCGCCCACGACAAGGCGGTCACCGAGGCCACCGCGACCGGCTCCGCCCAGCGCATCGACGACGAGACCGAGGGCATCCTGCCGTCGTCGGTCACCGAGGAGGGCAGGATCGCCGGCATACTCCAGCGCCCGCGCTCCTGCTACACCTGCAAGACCCGCTATGTCGAGGTCGACTACTTCTACCACCAGCTCTGTCCGGACTGCGCCGCCCTGAACCGCGCCAAGCGCGACGCCCGCGCCGACCTGACCGGCAAGCGCGCCCTGCTCACCGGCGGCCGCGCCAAGATCGGCATGTACATCGCGCTGCGGCTGCTGCGTGACGGTGCGCACACGACGATCACCACCCGCTTCCCGAAGGACGCCATCCGCCGCTTCAAGGCGATGGAGGACTCGGCGGACTGGCTGGACCGCCTGGAGGTCGTCGGTATCGACCTGCGCGACCCGGCGCAGGCCGTGGCGCTGGCGGAGCGGATGACCGAGGCGGGCCCGCTCGACATCCTGATCAACAACGCCACCCAGACCGTACGCCGGCTGCCCTCCGCGTACGCGGCCCTGGTCGACGGCGAGAGCGCCCCGCTGCCCGCCGGCGAACTCCCCGCCCACCACGTGATCGGCGCCTTCAACTCGGGCGCCGTGGACGGCATCGCCGCGCTGCCCATCGGCATCAGCGGCCTGGACGCACAGAGGGTCGCCGACCTCGCCCTCGTCGCGGGCAACGCCAGCGTCGCCCGGCACCTCGACGGCACCGCCATCGACGCGGGCGGGCTCGTCCCCGACGTCGTCGAGTCCAACACCTGGGTGCAGACCATCGACCAGATCTCCCCGGTCGAGCTCCTCGAGACCCAGCTGTGCAACTACACGTCGCCGTTCATCCTGATCAGCGCCCTGCGCCCGGCGATGGCGGACGCCGCGAAGAAGGCCGGCAGCGGCCGTGCGTACGTCGTCAACGTCTCCGCGATGGAGGGCGTCTTCGGTCGCGGCTACAAGGGCGCCGGGCACCCCAACACCAACGCGGCGAAGGCGGCCATGAACATGGTCACACGGACCAGCGCGGCGGAGATGTTCCAGACCGACGGCATTCTCATGACCTCCGTCGACACCGGCTGGATCACCGACGAGCGTCCGCACTTCGACAAGCTGCGCCTCGCCGAGGAGGGCTTCCACGCGCCGCTCGACCTCGTCGACGGCGCGGCCCGGGTCTACGACCCGATCGTGCTCGGCGAGCACGGCGAGGACGTGTACGGGGTCTTCCTGAAGGACTACGCGCCCGGCAAGTGGTGAGCCCCGCCTGATCCTCCGGCGGTCCGGCCGGTGGGGTGCGAGCGGTTGCGGGGTGGGTGCGGGTGTGCGGGGGCTGGTCGCGCGGTTCCTCCCCCGGCCTTCGGCCGGCGGTACCCCCAGCGCCCCTGGCGGGTTGCGCTTGCGGCGTCGCGAGATGCTGCCGGTCGCTCCTTCAGGTAGGGATGTGTGCCGCTCGCACCCTCGTACCGCCGTCCACCAGTACGTCTGCTCCAGTCACCCACCGTGCGGCGTCCGAGGCCAGCCACAGCACCGCCCCCGCCACATCTTCCGGCTCCCCTATCCTCCCCAGGGGCAGCCCGGCGGCGATCTCCTGTTCGCGCGGCTCCCACATGAAGCGTGCCATCTCCGTGCGCACCAGCCCCGGCGAGACCGAGTTGACCCGTACCCGGGGCGCCAGTTCCCCCGCCAGCTGCTGGGTGAGGTGGAGCAGCGCGGCCTTGCTGGTGCCGTACGCGCCCACGTCGGGGCCGACATGCGCCGCACCCTCCGTGCAGATGTTGACGACCGAGCCGCCGTGTTCGCGCATCCAGCCCCGCCATGCGCACTGCGTCAGCCGCAGCGGCGCCTCGACGTTCACCGTGAACGCCTCCCGCCACACCCCGAGGTCCGCGTCCATGAGCGGTCCGTACGGCCGGTTCGTGGCCGCGTTGTTGACGAGGATGTCGAGCCGCCCGAACTCGGTGAGCGCCAGCCGGGTCAGCTCCCGGGCGTGCTCGGGCTCGGCCACACTGCCGGCCAGGCCGATCCCGCCGAGCTCCGCGGCCGTCCGCCGGACCTCGTCCGCGTCCCGCGCGCTCACGCACACCAGCGCACCGGCCGCCGCGAACGCCTCGGCGATCGCACGCCCGATCCCGCGCGTGCCGCCGGTGACGACGGCCGCCCTGCCCCTGAGCCCGTACGACGACGTCATCGCCGTACCGTCTCATGACGGGCCGTCAGTCGACAGCCCCCAGGCGGGAGTTGCGGGCAGCGACCAGTTCGAGCACGGTCCGCCAGTCCTCCAGGACCCCGGCGTCGAAGCCCGCGGTGCGGCTCTCCTCGTCGGCCTGGCGCAGCCGCAGCACATCGTCGGCGGGGACGCCGTCGCCGCGGACGAGATGGTAGACGCGCTCTCCGAGCAGGTGCCGTACGGCGTGCGCGGCGCCGTCGGCGGGGCCCAGTAGTTCCTCGATGCCGTGCACCAGGCCCGCGACCTGCAGTTCCTTGTCGGCGGGGCGGCTGCGGCGCAACAGCGCGGCGGTGCGCAGTGCGCGCTGGTGCCGGCAGGCGTACAGCAGATCCATCAGCTCCTCGACGCTGCGCAGCTCCATGCGTCAGTCCTTCCGCGAGACAGCCGTTGTCCTGCGCCATCGGATCATGTCGAGTTTTCGACCCGGCCAACGCAACCTGAACTGCACAGCCTGTGAAGGGAGCGGCGATCTTTCGATTCGAAGATGTGTTCGTTCGTATAGGCCGAGCGAGTGGATCGCAATCGGGGCATCATGTTACGAACGGGTGTAATTCCGGGCCGCTGAAGTACGGAGCGACTCGCGATAGTTACACCAAGTTTGCACTCCCTATCGAGCGGACCCGCGCTCATTTGGTTAATCTATATGGGACGGACAGCAGTACGGGGTCCCACCCACACCCACGGTCCGTCCCGGGACAAGCCGGCAGACAACGGCCTGCTCTCTTCTGAGTTACCGGCGCCACCGCGTCCGAACTGGCCTTCCATCCAGACCCGAGCGGGCGCCCGAGCACCGGAACGCAGGCTGTCCGGCACGCCCCGAGGGTGACCGACACATAAGGAGTGCGCGGTGACACCTGAGAAGACGAATCGCGAGCAGCGCCCCAAGGAACGCACGGAGCGCGTGGGCAATCGGCCCGGACAGCTCGGCAGCCTCGACGTGTGGGCCCGGTCCGCCCCGATCCGCCTCGCGGGTTACGAGGACGACCTCGCCGAGCCCCATATCCTGCCGAGCGTGGACTGACCGGCCGGTCAGTCCCGTCGCGATCGCCGACGCGCATGGGCGTGCGAGACTCACGCCCATGCTGATCAGAGAAGCCACCGCGGCCGACTGGCCGCAGATCTGGCCCTTCTGGCACCGGATCGTCGCCGCCGCCGAGACGTACACCTGGGATCCCGACACGTCGGAGGAAGCGGCCCGCGCCCTGTGGATGAGCCCGGGGAAGCGTGTCTGCGTCGCCGAGGACCCCACCGGAGCCGTCGTCGGGTCCGCCTATGTCACCCCCAACTACGGGGGCCCCGCCGCCGGTGTGGCCAACGCCGGTTTCATGGTCGACCCCGACCACGGCGGCCAGGGCATCGGCCGCGCACTCGCCGAGCACATCCTCGCCGAGGCCAGGACACACGGCTACCGTGCCATGGTCTTCAACGCCGTCGTCGAGACCAACCCCGCCGTGGCCCTGTGGACCTCCCTCGGCTTCACGGTCATCGGCACGGTCCCGCAGGCCTTCGACCACCCGAAGCACGGGCCGGTCGGCCTGCACATCATGTACCGAGCCCTCTGAGGCGGGTCAGCCGACCAGTGCCTCGGACACGGCCCACAGTCGCGCCGCGTTGTCCCGGTCCAGGGCGTACGGCGCGACACCGCCGACCGAACCGGCCCGCTCGGTGACCGGCTTCGCCTCCGCGCAGTCCTCGAAGTAGCGGCCGGTGACGCCCGCCACCGTCGGGGAGGCGGCCAGCAGCACCGAGGTCGCCGCGCCCTGCTCCACCGTCTTCTGCGGCGGCAGGGCGAGTTCGCCGGAGGCGATGAAGTCGGCGACCTGCTGCATGTCCATGTGCCGGCCCAGGTTGGTGTCGGCGATGTTGCCCGGCATCAGGGCGTTGGCCGTGATGCCGTCACCGGCCCAGCGCTCGGCCGCGGCGACCGCGAACAGGATGTTGGCGGTCTTCGACTGCCCGTAGGAGGTCCACGGGTCGTAGGGGCGGAACCGGTAGTCCAGGTCGTCGAAGACGACGGGTGAGAAGAGATGCCCGGTGGAGCTGACCGAGACGACCCGTGCGCCGTCCGCGGCCGCGAGCGCGGGGTGGAGTCCGACGGTGAGCGCGAAGTGGCCCAGGTGGTTGACGCCGAACTGCTGCTCCCGGCCGTCCCGGGTGCGGGTGATCTCCGACGGCGCCATCACGCCAGCGTTGTTGACCAGGATGTGCAGTGGGCCCTGCCAGTCGGCCACGAAGGCCGCGACCGTCGACCGGTCGGCCAGGTCGAGCCGTGCCACGGTCAACCTGCCCGACTCGGGCGGCAGTTCGGCCCGCAGACGGGTCACCACCCGGTCGCCGGCCTCGGTGTTGCGCACGGCAAGTGTGACGTCGGCGCCGGCCGAGGCGAGCGCACGGGCCGTCTCCACGCCGATGCCGGAGCTGGCTCCGGTCACCACGGCCCGCCGGCCGTGCAGATCGACGCCGTCGACGACCTCGGCGGCGGTGGTGGTCACGCCGAAGGCTCCGGGGTTCTGGGACACGGACATGAGAGGTGTCTCCTGTGGGTGTGTGTGGGGGGCAGGCCGGGTGGTGCCCGGCGGGGTCATAGGGGTGCCGTCGGTGCTCAGCCGTTCAGGGTGCCCATGTGCTCGGGCGCGTAGCGGTCACCGGCGACCGTGCCGTGCGGGGCGACCGCCTCGATGGCGGCGAGGTCGTCCGCGGTGAGTGTGATGCCGGTCGCGGCGATGTTCTCCTCCAGGTAGCGGCGGCGCTTGGTGCCGGGGATCGCGACCGCGCCCTGGTGCTGGACCCAGGCGAGCGCCAGCTGGGAGGGGGTGACGCCCTTGTCGGCCGCGAGCCGGCGGACCTCGCGGACCACGTCGAGGTTGCGCCGGAAGTTCTCGCCCTGGAAACGCGGGTCGGTACGCCGCCAGTCGTCCGCGGCGAAGTCGTCCGGGCTGGTGATCGCGCCGGACAGGAAGCCGCGGCCCAGTGGGGAGTAGGCGACCAGGCCGATGCCCAGCTCCCTGAGGGTGTCCAGGACGCCGTCGTGTTCGATGCCCCGCTCGAAGAGGGAGTACTCGATCTGCAGGGCGGCGACCGGGTGGACCGCGTGGGCCCGCCGGATGGTCTGCGCGGACGCCTCGGACAGGCCGATGTGCCCGATCTTGCCCTCGGCGACCAGCTCGGCCAGCGCGCCGACCGTCTCCTCGATCGGCACCTGAGGGTCGATGCGGTGCAGGTAGTACAGGTCGACGTGGTCGGTGCCGAGGTGGCGCAGCGAGCGGTCCAGCGCCCGGCGCACATAGGCGGGGGTGCCGTTGAGGCCGACCACCCGGCCGTCGTCGGTGATCTCGACGCCGGTCTTGGTCGCGACCACGGCGGCGTCCCGGCGCCCGGCCAGTGCCTTGCCGAGCAGCTGCTCGTTGACGAAGGGGCCGTAGCTCTCGGCGGTGTCCAGCAGGGTCACGCCGAGCTCCAACGCCCGGTCGACGGTGGCCAGCGACTCGGTCTCGTCGGTGGCGCCGTAGAAGGCGCTCATGCCCATGAGGCCGAGGCCCTGGACGCCGACGGTCAGGCCCTGGCCGCCCAGTGCGCGCTGTTCCATGGAGTTTCCTCAATTCCCTAACTAACTGGATAGATACCTTGACCGTAGACCCGATCCCGTCTCCATGTCAATAACTAGATAGTTACTTGGTAGGGTTGTGCGCATGTCACGGGATTCCAGCGCCACCAAGGCCCGGCTGCTCGACGCCGCCTTCACCGAATTCGCCGCCTACGGCATCGCCGGTGCCCGGGTGGACCGGATCGCCGAGACCGCCGGGGCGAACAAGCGGCTGATCTACGTCTATTTCGGCAACAAGGAGCAGCTCTTCGACGAGGTGCTGCAACGGGCCATGGCGGCGGGCGCCGATGCCGTGCCGTTCGACGTCGAGGACCTGCCCGGATACGCCGGCGCGGTCTTCGACCACCTCGTGGCACGGCCGGACCTGATGCGCCTGCGCCTGTGGAAGCTGCTGGAGCGCCCCTCGGCCACCGGACTCGAACAGGACGCGTTCCGGAACAAGGCCGCGCTCGTGGCCGAGGCGCAGCAGCGCGGTGACCTCGACCCGGCGATGGCCCCCGACGACCTGCTGACCCTGGTGCTCGCCGGGGCCCAGGCCTGGTTCTGGGCCGCCGAGGGCGTCGACCCCAAGGAGGCCGGCGAGTCCTGGCCGGAGGAGCGGCTGGCCCTGCACCGTTCGGCGGTCGTCGAGGCGGCCCGCCGGATGACCGAGCCCAAGCCCTAGCTCCTAGCTCCTAGCGGGTCTCAGTCGAGCGGTGCCGTCCGCTGCCACGGCCGCAGGGTCTCCAGCTGCTGGGCCACCTCCAGCAGCACCGCTTCCGAACCCGGCCGCCCCACCAGCTGTACGGCGCAGGGGGCGCCCGAGGGCAGGGTGCCGAAGGGGACCGACATCGCCGGCCAGCCGGTGAGGTTCCAGGGCGGGGTGAGCGGCGAGTAGTTGGTGTTGACCAGCACATTGCGCAGCCAGCCGCGCTCGTGCCAGGGGCCCGCCTTGGGGGAGCGGCGGGCCAGGGCGGGGGCCAGCAGGACATCGTGCTCGGCGAAGAACGGGGTGAGCCGGGCCCGCAGCCGGTCACGGGAGTCGCCGCCTCGCACCGCGCCGAGGAAACGGCGTCCGATCGCCGCGTGCACCCGCGTCCGCCGTGCCAGCAGAGCCGGATCCAGCCCCGCCGCGTCCACCGCCGCACCCGCGGTCCAGTGCTGGAGCGAGGTCACGCTCAGCGACATCGGATACGGCGGCTCGGCGGGCCGCGGCTGATGTCCGGCGCCGGCCAGCAGTCCGGCCGCCTCCCGTACGGCGTTCGTATACGGCTTGGTCACGCTCACCCCGGCCAGCGGACTGCGCACCGAGACGGCGATCCGGTACGACGATCGCTCCTCCGCGCTCTCGAACCCCGTCTCCGCCAGGACCGAGAGCATCAGCCGGGCGTCCTCGACGCTGGTCGCCAGCGGCCCGTTCTCGGACATGCCGAACCAGTCGCCGTTGCCGATCCCGGCCGGTACCACCCCGAACCCCGGCTTGATGGTGACCAGGCCGCAGTTGGCCGCCGGGATGCGCAGCGAGCCCATGCCGTCGTTGCCGAGGGCGATCGGCACCAGCCCGGCGGCCACCGCGGCCGCGCTGCCGCCCGAGGAGCCGCCGGCGTTGCGTGCGGTGTCCCACGGGTTGCGTGCGGTGCCGTGCACGCCCTCGGTGGTACCGAAGACGCACAGTTCGGGCACGTTCGTCAGCCCGACGACCACCGCGCCCGCCGCCCGGAGCCGTGCCACGGTGACATGGTCGGCGTCGGCGGGTGTGTCCGGCGTGGCGGCCGAGCCGTCCCGGTGCGCCTCACCGCGCACCGCCAGATTGTCCTTCACCGCCAACGGCACACCGGCGAGGGGGAGTTCGGCGAGATCGGCGCGGGCCGCGACCTCGTCCGCCGCCGCGAGCGCCGCCTCGGCCCGGACCTTCCGGAACGCGCCGATCCGCCCGTCCAGCCGGGCGATCCGCTCCAGATGCTCGGCCACCACCTCCCGGGGAGTGACCCGCTTCTCGCGTACGGCGGCGGCGATGTCGGTGGCGGTCCGGCCGGCCCAGCTGGTCACGGGCGCTCCTAGGGGTGCGGAAAACGGGCTTACTCGTCGGTACGAAAGGGCACTCTGCCCCGCCGTATGCCCCCGCGTCGAGAGCGGCGGCCGAAGGGGCCGCCGCCGGGCCCGCTGCGGGCCCGTCCTCGTCCTCGATGCTTTCACCGCAGGTCATCCGATCACTGCCTCAACTCCCGCGTGTGCATGCCCCATTGACAGGCCCCTGGACCCGCTCAATCATCAGACATCCGATGAATGGAGCCGCGCATGAGCATGTCTCCTTTGCCACGACGCCAGGTCCTGGGGGCAGCGGCCGGTGCCGCCGCAGCAGCCGCCCTGCCCCTCGCCGTGACGCCCGAGGCACACGCCGCCGAACCCACCGGTGCGACGGCAGCTGACCAGGCCGCATCGCCATGGGTCCCCGTCCCCGCTCCGATCCCCGTACCGCTCGACTCCCTCTACGACAACGACGGCATCGACACCGCCGCCGCCCGGGGCGGCGACTTCGACGGCTCCGGCTACACCTTCCCGGGCGAGGAACTCCCGTCCGGCCGCGTCGAGGTGGACGGCGTCCCCTTCGACTTCCCCGCCGCGACGGCGGGCGCCAAGAACAACGTTGTCGCGCTCGGACAGCGCGTCGACCTGCCCCGAGGCCGCTACCTGTCCGCCGTCTTCCTCACCGCGGGCAGCTACGGCAACGCCTCCGGCACCGCCACCGTCCACTACGCGGACGGCTCGACCACCACCGCCGGTCTGAGCGGCGGCGACTGGTACGCGGTGGGCGGCCCGCTGGCGGCGCCGTACCGCTACCGGCCCGACGGCGGCAAGGACGAGCACAGTGTGGGGATCGGCACCTCGGAGGTGTGGATCGACCCGCAGCGCGAGGCCGTCGCCCTCACCCTGCCGGTGACCGGCCCGGCCGAGGCCGGCACGACCGCCCTGCACGTCTTCGCGCTCTCCCTCCAGCCCGTCGCCCAGGGGCGGGCGCTGGCCCTGCGTGACGCCCGCTCCACCAGCTCCCTGCTGGCCGCCACCGGCGCCCAGAGCGTCGAGGCCACCGTCGTCAACGCGGGCACCGTCGCGATCCTGGCCGGCGACGCGGTGTCCGTGGGCGTCGACGTCCCCGGCGCCCGCACCGTCGAGCCCGCCCGCATCCGCCGCCTCGACCCCGGCGAACAGGCCCGGGTCCAGGTCGGCATCCGCAACCGCACGGGCACCGCACCCGGGACCGAGCAGGACGGCACGGTGACCGTCCGCGGCCGCGGCACCCAGGTCGCCACCGGCAGACGCACGCTGACCCTCGGCACCGCCGACTACCAGCCCACCGAGGCCTCGTTGGCCGGCCACCGGGCGCCCTACTGGTTCAACGACGCCAAGTTCGGCATCTTCATCCACTGGGGCGTCTACTCGGTGCCGGCCTGGGCACCGGTCGGGGTGCAGTACGCCGAGTGGTACTGGGACCAGATGCAGGACCCGAACAACCCCACGTACACCTACCACCGGGACACCTACGGCGAGGACTTCGCCTACGACGACTTCATCCCGCGCTTCACCGCCGAGAAGTTCGACCCGCGCGCCTGGGCGGAGCTCTTCCGGGACGCCGGCGCCCAGTACCACGTACTGACGTCCAAGCACCACGAGGGCTTCGCCCTGTGGGACACCAAGGTCTCCGATCGCAACGCGGTGAAACTCGGCCCGAAGCGGGACCTGGTCAGGGAACTCTTCGAGGCGTCCCGGCGCCACACCCCCGAACTCCACTGCGGCCTCTACTTCTCCATGCCCGAGTGGTTCAACCCCGACAGCCCGTGGATGGGCCACGCCCCGCGCAACCCGTACACCCTGGAACCGCTGCCGTACACCGGGTACACCGCGGGCAAGGACTATGTGAAGGACTTCCAGGCCCCGCAGATGCTCGAACTGATCCACGGCTACGACCCGGAGATCATCTGGTGCGACATCGGCGGTGCCAACGACAGCGTCCATGTCCTCGCCGAGTACTTCAACCACGCCAAGAACCGCGCCCGCCCGGTGGACGTGACCGTCAACGACCGTTCGGGCATCGGCTTCCACGACTACACGACGCCCGAGTACACGACGTACGCCGACACCGTGGTCGCCAAGTGGGAGGCCAGCCGGGGCCTCGACCCCCGCAGCTACGGCTACAACCGGGCGACCCCGGACGACGCCTACATGACGACCGAGGAGGTCGTGCACAGCCTCGTCGACATCGTCTCCAAGAACGGCAACTTCCTCCTCGACATCGGCCCGCGCGCCGACGGCACCATCCCGGAGATCATGCAGACCCGGCTGCGTGAGACGGGCGCCTGGCTCGCGGTCAACGGCGAGGCGATCCACGGCACGACCTACTGGTCGCGCATGGCCGGACTCGGCGAGGACCTGAGGTTCACGGTCCGCCCGGACGAGGCCTTCTACATCCACTCCCTGACCCGGCCGGGCGCGAAACTCACCGTCGAGGCGCCGGTACCCGTCCGCAGTGGCGACAAGGTGACCATGCTCGGCCACGACCGGCTGCTGACCTGGACCTTCAGCAAGGGCGCCCTGGTGATCGACGTGCCCGAGGCGGCCCGGAGGGCGGGACAGCACGCGTGGGTGTTCAAGGTGGCCTGGCGTGGCTGACGTCTTGCGAAAGGGACTGTTGCGGCTGCTCGGGGTCGTGGCGCTGCTGACGCTGCTGACGGCACCGACCCCGGCGGTCGCACAGGAACCGCAGCGGACGCCGGTCACCGTGCCGGCCCTCTCCGACTGGACGCCGGAACAGGGGAGTTACGCATTCGGCGCCGGGACGCGTCTGGTCGCCTCCGGCGCGGCCGCGCGCAGGGTCGCCGACACCCTCGCCGACGATCTCCGCTCGGCCGGACACGGCGCCGTCCCGGTCGTCACGGGTGCCTCCCGCCCCGGTGACATCGTTATCGACATCCGGCCGTCGGACGAGGCGACGCTGGGCACCGAGGGGTACGAACTCCACTCCGGCCGACGGCTGTCGGTGACCGGCGCCACCGAGACCGGCGCCTTCTACGGCACCCGCACCCTCCTCCAGCTCCTCGCCCAGGGCGACCGGATCCCGGCCGGGCGCACGGTCGACGTGCCGCGCTACCGCGAGCGGGGCGTCGGCGTCTGCGCCTGCTACATCCACATCTCCCTGCCCTGGCTGGAGAACCTCGTCCGCGAGATGGCGTACCACAAGCTCAACCAGCTGCTCCTGGAGCTGAAGGTGAAGAGCGACGCCCATCCCGAGGCGAACACCTGGGGCTACTACACCAAGGACGAGATGCGCCGGCTGGTCGCCCTCGGCGACCGCTACCACGTCGAGATCATCCCCGAGATCAACTCCCCGGGCCATATGGACCCCTGGATCGAGAACCGCCCCGACCTGCAGCTGACGGACTCCGACGGCAACAGGCAGCCCGCCCGGCTCGACGTCACCCAGCAGGCGGCCTTCGACTACTACACGAGCCTCATGGACGAGTACGCCCAGGTCTTCACCGCCAAGTCCTGGCACATGGGCGCCGACGAGTACATGCTCGGTTCGGACTACGCCAAGTACCCGCAGATGCTGAAGTACGCGCAGGAGAAGTACGGCCCCGGCGCCACCCCGCAGGACGCGTACGTCGACTTCATCAACCGCGTCCAGGCCTACGCGGCGAGCAAGGGCCGCCGGCTGCGCATCTGGAACGACGGCCTCACCGGCGCCAACACCGTCCCCGTGGCCGCCGGCACGACGGTGGAGCACTGGCTGAACGTGGCCGTGAAACCGAGCCGACTTGTCGCCCAGGGGTATGACGTGATGAACGCCTCGTACTCCCTCTATCTCGTCCGGGGCGGCTTCCACAGCGACACCGAGGCGCTCTACGACCAGAGTTGGGACCCCCGCTCCTTCGAGGGCGAGAGACTCACCTCCTCCGCCGGCATCACCGGCGCGAAGATCAGCCTGTGGCCCGACAACGGCCGCGGCGAGACCGAGAACGAGGTCGCGGCCGAACTCTGGCCCGCCCTGCGCCACATCGCCCAGGCGACCTGGGGCGACCCGCATCCCGACGCCACGTACGCGGAGTTCACGGCGCGCGGCACGGCGGTCGGACACGCGCCCGGATGGCGGGACCTGAACCGGGTGCCGGTGCCGGACGGGACGTACTCCTTCCGCGCGGACGGAGCGTCGTACACGGTGGCCGTGCAGCGTACGGCGGACGGCTACGCGACCCTGCGCGGCACGGACGGCTGTCTGGAGATACGCGGCGGCGAGCTCACGCTCAACGTCCCGCTCCAGCCCGGCGTCGAGGCGACCTGGGAGCCGTGCGACAGCGCGAACACCCTGCAGCGCTGGGAGTTGGAGCCCGCGGCCGGCGGCTACCACCTGATCAACGCGATCACCCGCATGGCGGTGACCGTGACGGACGACGGCCGGCCGGTCCAGTACCCGCCGGACCAGCGCACCCCGGCCCTCTGGCACCTTTCCTGACCCGAGGAGCACCCGCATGGATCTCTCAAGACGTGTCTTCGTCACCTCGGCCGCCGCCGTGGCGGTGACGGCCGGCCTTCCGGCCCTCCCCGCCACCGCCGCGGACACCGACCTCTCCCGCATCCCCGTGGGCCCCGGCGACACCCCGGCCGACCTGGTCCGCAAAGCCTCCCAGGTACGCCCCACCGCACGGCAGATCGCCTGGCAACAGCTGGAGCGCACCGCCTTCCTGCACTTCGGCGTCAACACCTTCACCGGCCTGGAGTGGGGCACCGGCGACGAGGACCCGAACGTCTTCCAGCCGGCCGGCCTCGACACCGACCAGTGGGCACAGGCCCTCCGCGACGGCGGCTTCCGGCTCGCCATCCTCACAGTCAAACACCACGACGGCTTCGTCCTCTACCCGTCCCGGTACACCGACCACACGGTGGCGTCGAGCAGTTGGCAGAGCGGCCACGGCGATGTCCTGCGCTCCTTCGCGGACTCGATGCGGCGACACGGCCTGAAGGTCGGCGTCTACCTCTCCCCGGCCGACGAGAACCAGTACCTGCACGGCGTGTACGCCAACGGCAGCGCCCGCACCACCCACACGATCCCGACCCTCACCGAGGGCGACGACCGCACCCCCGGCCGCTTCTTCGCCCTCGACGCCACCGACTACGGCGCCCACATGCTCAACACCCTCTACGAGGTGCTCACCGAGTACGGCCCGGTCGACGAGGTGTGGTTCGACGGCGCCCAGGGGCACATCCCGCCGGACAAGGTGGAGAACTACGACTGGGACAGCTGGTACACGCTGGTGCGCACGCTCGCCCCGGACGCGTCCATCGCCGTCACCGGCCCGGACGTGCGCTGGGTCGGCAACGAGGGCGGCCTTGCCCGCGAGGACGAGTGGAGTGTGCTGCCCGTCAAAGAGAACCAGTACGGCCGCACCGACTGGGCCCTGTCCTACGACACCGCCGACGAGGGCAGCCGGGCCGCACTGGTCGCGGCGCAGCCGAAGACCGACTACCTCCAGTGGTGGCCGGCCGAGTGCGATGTGTCCATCCGGGACGGCTGGTTCTACCACGCCGACCAACAGCCCAAATCCGTGGACGAGTTGACGGAGATCTACTTCGGGTCGGTCGGCCGCAACGCCGTGCTGCTGCTCAACGTCCCGCCCGACACGGACGGTCGGCTGCACGCCACGGACGTGGTCCGGCTGCGGGAGTTCCGGGAGCGGGTGGACCGGGAACTGCCCGAGGACTTCGCATCGGGTGCGCGGAAGACGGTGACATCGGGCGGTGTGACGGTCGACCTGGGCCGGGAGCGGGAGGTCGACCGGGTCCGGCTCGCGGAGGACATCCGGTACGGGCAGCAGGCGGAGGGGGTCGCGGTCGAGGCGTACACGGCCGGTGCGTGGGCCGAGGTGGTCACGGCCGGGACGGTGGGGGCGAGCAGGATCCTGCGGCTGGCGGAGCCGGTGACGGCACGGAGATGGCGAGTGCGGGTGACGGCGGCCCGGGGGGCCGTACGGATCTCGGAGTTCGGGCTGTACCGGTCACGAGGCTGACCGAGACGGCGCGTCGCGGTCGGCGGCGGGTGCCGTGCTGCCCCGTACGGTCAGCCGGGGCACCGGCACCCGCACGGCCCGCGCCGAGCCGCCGTCCAGCAGGGCCGTCAGCTCCCGTGCCGCCGTGCGGCCGAACTCCGCGCTGTCCCGGGAGAGCGCCGACAGCCAGGGCTTGACCATCCGGCACAGGGCCGAGTCCTCCCAGGAGACGACGGAGACGTCGTCCGGTACGCAGTAGCCGAGTTCGGCCGCCGCCGCGACCCCGGCCACCGCCATCACGTCGTTGTCGTAGATCAGGGCCGTCGGGGGCGGGGCCGCGCGCAGCACACGGCGGGTGACGGCCGCGCCCTCGGCGTCGGAGTAGTCGGTGGTGACGGAGCGGACCTCGGACAGGCCGCGCCGGTCGGCCTCGGCGCGCAGGGTGCGGATCCGGCGCTGGGTGTGGGCGAGGCCCGGCAGGCCGGCGATGTGCACGATCCTGCGGTGGCCCAGCGCCGTGAGCTCGTCGACCACCGACGCCATCGCGGCCGCGTCGTCCGCCCACACCGTCGACAGCTCGGGGTGGCGTTCGTCGGGGGCGCCGCCGATCACCACGGCAGGCAGGCCGAGTTCGTCGAGGAGGCCGGGGCGGGGGTCGTCGGCGCGCGGGTCCACCATCAGGATGCCGTCGACCCGGTGTTCCGCCCACCAGCGGCGGTAGACCGCGCACTCGTCGGCCACGTCCTCCGCCATCTGGAAGAGCAGGCCGAGATGGCGCTCGGCCAGTACCTCCTGGATACCGGAGACCAGTTGGAGGAAGAAGGAGTCCACGCCCAGGGAGTGCGCGGGGCGGGCGAGGACGAAGCCGACCGTGGCAGCCCCCTCGCCCGACAGCGCGCGGGCCGCCGTGCTCGGCCGCCAGCCGAGCTGCTCGGCGACCCGGTGGACCCGGGCCCTGGTCGTCTCGGAGACGCCGGGGCGGCCGTTGAGCGCGAAGGAGACCGCGCTCTCGGAGACTCCGGCCCGGCGTGCGATGTCCTTCATCGTCGGCCGGCGCGCGGGTGAGCGTTTCTCCGCCAAGACACTGCCTCACTCGGTTCGGGGCGTGATCCGCTAATGCGCTTGAGCTGAAACAGCCTAAAGCGCATTAGCGATCGGCCGCAATACCTCGTAAGTACTCTGCTGAGCAGGGGTTTTGGGCCACTAATGACTTTAGCTGAGCCGAATCCATTGACTTGCCGTGGAAACGGCGTGCAAGGTCTGGCGCGGCACCTTCGGCAACCCCACCGCAAAGGAGTCACGGACCATGCACATCTCCCGCAGAGTCTTCGCCCTCGCCGCTGCCGCCCTGCTCGCTCTGCCGCTGAGCGCCTGCGGTTCCGGGGAGGACGGCGGCGGATCCACCGACGCCTCGGGCAAGGTCGAGGGCGACATCACCTTCCAGACCTGGAACCTGCGCGCGAACTTCAAGCCCTACTTCGACGGTCTGGTCGCGGACTTCGAGAAGAAGTACCCGGCCGTCCACGTGAAGTGGATCGACCAGCCGGCCGAGGGCTACGCCGACAAGATCAGCGCCGACGCGGCCGGCGGCACGCTGCCCGACGTCGTCAACGTCTCCCCGGACCTCGTCGCCCCGCTCGCCAAGGCGGGCCTCGCCCTCGACCTCGACAAGGCGGCGGCGAAGTACAAGTCCGAGTATCTGGAGGGGGCGTGGGCCAGTCACCGGATACCGGGGATGAGCGGCACGTACGCCTTCCCCTGGTACCTGAACACCGGGCCGCTCTTCTACAACAAGTCCCTGTTCAAGGAGGCCGGACTCGACCCCGCCCAGCCGCCGAAGACATACGACGACCTCTTCGCCGACGCCCTGAAGATGGCGAAGCAGAGCGGCGGCAAGGTCGCCACCCTCGCCAACGTCCCCACCGTCGAGGACTTCGGCCGCTACGGCGTCGAGCTGATGAACAAGGCAGGCACCGGGTTCGCCTTCAACGACGCCAAGGGGGTCGAACTGCTCACCAAGTACAAGGAGTTGTACGACGCCAAGGCACTCGACCCGCAGGCGCTGACCGCGACCCCGGAGTCCTCCGGCAAGAAGTTCCTCACCGAGGCCGTCGCCATGAACCCCGGCAGCGCCCTCGACCTCGACAACTTCAAGAAGCAGGCGCCGAACCTGTACAAGAACATCGGCATCACCGACCAGATCACCAGCACCGGGCACGTCAACATGTACGTGATGGGCGTGATGGTCAACACCAGGACCAAGCACACCCCGGCCGCCGTCGCCTTCGCGCACTTCGTGACCGACGCGCAGAACCAGATGTCCTTCGCCAAGCAGGTCGCCATCTTCCCGAGCACCGCCGGCTCCCTCGACGACCCGTACTTCACCAAGGAGGACGGCACCGACGAGACCCGGGTCCGGATCGCCGCCGCCAAGTCCCTGAAGAACGCGGTCAACTACACGCCCGTGCTGTTCAGTGACCAGATGAAGACCGCGCTGCGCAACGAGGTCGCCAAGGCGTTGCTGGGCAAGGAGAGCCCCAAGGCGGCCCTCGACAACGCTGTCAAGGCCTGCGACCAGCTCCTTCGGCAGCAGGGGTGACACGGATGGCCGGTGTGTCGCGGGTGCGGCGTCAACTGCCCACCAGCCCTTGGTTGTTCGCCGCCCCCGGGCTGCTGGTCGTCGGCGCCTTCGTGCTCTATCCGTTCGTCTCGACGGTGGTCAACTCCTTCACGGACCGCCGCACCCTGATCCCCGGCCGGTTCGTCGGCCTCGCCAACTTCCGTGAGCTGATCCACGACGACATGTTCTGGACCGGTCTGCGCAACAGCACGCTGTACATCCTCGGCGTGGTGCCCGCCCTCGTGGTCCTGCCGCTGCTGCTCGCCCTGCTGGTGCAGAAGAACATCCCCGGCATCACCTTCTTCCGGTCCGCCTTCTACACCCCGGTCGTCGCCTCGATCGTCGTGGTCGGGCTGATCTGGGTCTGGCTGCTCGACGAACGCGGCCTGGTCAACTCCCTGCTGGAGACCGTCGGGATCGGGCGGATCGGTTTCCTCAGCGACCAGTGGCTGCTCCTGCTCAGCGCGATGGCCGTCACGGTCTGGAAGGGCCTCGGCTACTACATGATCATTTACCTGGCCGCACTCGCCAATGTCCCGCGCGAACTGCACGAGGCCGCCGCCGTGGACGGCGCGGGAGCGGTGCGCCGCTTCCTCACCGTCACCGTGCCCGCCGTACGCTCCACGATGGTGCTGGTCGCCGCGCTCTCCTCGGTCGCCGCCTTCAAGGTGTTCTCCGAGGTGTACCTGATGGCGGGCCCGAGCGGCGGCCCGGCCGGCGAGGACACCACCCTCGTCATGCTCGTCCAGCGCACCGGCACCGGACTGACCGGCCGGGTCGGCTACGCCTCGGCGCTCTCCGTCGTCGTCTTCGTCGTCACCGTCGCGCTGATGCTCCTCGTGCTGCGCGCCGACCGGAGGGAGCGCACATGACCGTCACCGAGGAACGGGTCCAGGCCGTGCCCCGGGCCAAGGAGGCGCGCGTCACCGACGAGCACGGGCGCCGGATCCGGATCGGCGAACTGGTCTGGCGGTACGCTCTGCTGCTGCTCGTCCTCGCCCTCACCGTCGGCCCGTTCCTGTGGCAGTTGTCCACGTCCCTCAAGGGCCCCACCGAGGACATCTTCGGCTCACCGCCGAGCTTCCTGCCCGAGCATCCCACCCTGCACAACTACCAGCGGGTCGCCGACACCATCCCCGTCTGGGACTACGCCCTCAACTCGCTGAAGGTCGCGAGCGCGAGCGTGGTGACCAACTGCGTCGGCTCGGCACTCGCCGGATACGCCCTCGCCCGGCTGCGCTACCGGGGCCGCCGGATCGCGACCCTGGTCTTCATCCTCGCGATGCTGGTACCGGTGGAGGGCATCATCATCGCCCAGTTCACCACCATGCGGGAGCTCGGCCTCAACAACACCCTGATCGGGGTCGTGCTGCCCGGTTCCGTCGGCGCCATGAACGTGCTGCTGATGCGCAACGCCTTCCTCAACCTGCCCTACGAGATCGAGGAGGCGGCCTACGTCGACGGCGCCGACGTCTGGCAGCGGTTCCTGCGGATCGCCCTGCCGTCGGTCAAGGGCACGGTCGCCGTCGTCGCGATCTTCGCCTTCATGGGCGCCTGGGACGACTTCCTGTGGCCGCTGATCGTGCTCAGCGATCCCTCCAGGTTCACGCTCACCATCGGCCTCAACTATCTGCACGGCACCTTCGCCAACGACGAGCGCCTCGTCGCCGCCGGCACCGTGATCGCCGTGGCCCCCCTCATCGCCCTCTTCGCCTGCCTCCAGCGGTACTTCTTCCGCGGGGTCGGCGAAGGCGCCGTCAAAGGCTGACCACCGTTCCCGCAAGGAGACCGCATGCCTCCTGCCGCGCCGCGCTTCGGCGTCAACTACACCCCCAGCGAAGGGTGGTTCCATCACTGGCTCGACTTCGACCTGGACTCCGTACGCGCCGACCTGGACTCGATCGCCGCGCTCGGCCTGGACCACATCCGGGTCTTCCCGCTGTGGCCCTACTTCCAGCCCGACCGCACCCTGATCCGCCCACGCGCCGTCGAGCAGCTGGCCGCCCTCGCCGACGCGGCGGCGGAACGCGGCCTGGACGTCAACGTCGACGGCCTGCAGGGGCACCTGAGCAGCTTCGACTTCCTGCCCGCCTGGACCCGGACCTGGCACCGGCGCAACCTCTTCACCGACCCGGACGCGGTCGACGCGGAGGCCGCCTATCTGCGCACCCTCGCGGCCGCCCTCGCGGACCGGCCCAACTTCATCGGGATGACCATCGGCAACGAGGTCAACCAGTTCGCCGCCGGCCCTCATCCGGACCCGGACCGGATCACCGAGGAGGACGCGGAGCGCTGGCTGGTACGGCTGCTGGCCGCCTGCGCCGAGGGCGCCCCGGGCGGGCTTCACCTGCACGCCTCCTACGACGCCGCCTGGTACCAGGACGACCAGCCCTTCACCCCCGCCCACTCGGCCCGCCTCGGCGATGTCACCGCCGTGCACTCCTGGGTGTTCAACGGCACCGCCCAGCGGCACGGCCGTACCGCCCTCCAGACCGAGCAGCACGCCGCGTACCTGGTGGAGTTGAGCAAGGCCTGGGCCCATCGGCCGCACCGGCCCGTCTGGTTGCAGGAGGTCGGCGCGCCCGCCCCGCTGATCCCCGCCGAGCACGCGGCCGCCTTCGCCGAGGCCACGATCACCGCCGTACTGGACTGCCCGGACCTCTGGGGCGTCACCTGGTGGTGCTCGCACGACGTCAGCCGGAGCCTCGCCGACTTCCCCGAACTCGAATACGGACTGGGCCTGTTGAGCAACGACCGCAAGCCCAAGGACATCGCACGCGTCCTCGCGGCAGCCGAGCCCCGCACGGCACCTGAGCGCAGTACGGCCCTCGTCGTGCCGTCCGCCCCGGCCTCGCGCTCCCGGTGCGCCCCCGGCGGGCCGGTCTTCGACGCCTACTTCCGGCTCGTCGCGGACGGCGTCCGCCCCACCACCGTCCTCGACACGCGCGCGGCCGACCAGGACCATCTGACCGCACGCGGCATCACCGAAGTCGTCACTCCCGATCAGGTACTCCCCATCCCACAAGGAGGCACCCGCTCGTGAACCCCAGCAGACGCACCGTCCTGATCGCCGCCACCACGGCGGCCCTACTGCCCACCCCGGCCCGCGCCGCCGTCCCGAAGGCCGCGGCGGCCGCCATCGCGCCGTACGCCTCCTACTGGTACCCGGACTCGTTCCCCTCCGGCAGCCCCGGCACCGGCATCACCTGGCGCAGTCTGAAGAGCTGGACGGCCGCCGGTGACACCGACCTCGCCTTCAACGCGGCCTCCGTACCGCTCGCCGCCCGGTTCACCCCGACCCCGGCCAACACCACCGCCCGCTCCGGGCAGGCCCGTATCCAGGCACTGGTGTCCTTCGGCCCCACCTCCAGCAACGCCTCCCAGGGCTCGGCCACCGCCGACTACTACGCGCTCACCCACTGGGCCTACCTCGACGAACTGGTCTTCTGGGGCGGCTCGGCAGGCGAGGGCCTGATCCTCGCCCCGAACGCGCCGATCGTCGACGCGGCCCACCGGCACGGCGTACCCGTCCTCGGCAACATCTTCCTGCCGCCCACCGCGTACGGCGGCCAGCTGCAGTGGACCCGCGACCTGGTCCAGACGGACTCCACCGGGCACTATCCACTCGCCGCCCAACTCGTCGCCGTGGCCGCCGCCTACGGCTTCGACGGCTGGTTCGTGAACGCCGAGACCGGCGGCGGCAACACCGCCCTCGGCACCGCCATGCTCGGTTTCGTCAAGGAGCTCAAGTCCCTCGCCGCGGCCCGAGGACAGCGGGTGACCTGGTACGACGCGATGACCGTGAACGGCACGGTCAGCTGGCAGGGCGCGCTGAACAGCCAGAACCAGGCCTTCTTCCAGGCCGCCGACGACATGTTCGTGGACTTCCGCTGGAGCGCCTCGACGCTCGCCTCGTCGGGCACCAAGGCGGTCCAGCTCGGCCGCAGCAGATACGAGTTGTGGGCCGGCGTCGACGTCGAGTCCAACGGGTCCGACACCTCCGTGAACTGGGACGCGATCGTGCCCGGTGGCTCTGCGCACGTCACGTCGATCGGTTTCTACCGGCCCGAGTGGACCCGCAACCACCTCCCCGCGAGCCGCACCCCCGGCGACTTCCACGCCGCCGACGACCGGTTCTGGACCGGGCGGTCACTGGACCCGTCCGGGCCGGACGGCACGGACCCGTGGCGGGCGCCGGCGGTGTCGGTTGCGGACCGGTCGACGGTCACGGCGGTGCCGTTCGCGAGCGTCTTCAACACCGGGCACGGGCTGCGCTGGTACGAGGACGGTCGGATCACCTCGGACACCGCCTGGAACCACCTCGGCCTGCAGGACCGGCTGCCGTCCCGGCGCTGGACGGTCCGGACGGACGGCACCCGCCCCACCGTGACCTTCGACTTCGCCGACGCCTGGCGGGGCGGCAGCAGCGTGCTGGTGGCCGGTGATCCGGACCGGCCCGTGGTGCTGGACCTGTACGCGACCCGGCTGCCGATCGGCGACCAGACGGTTGTCGAGCTGACGTACCGGACCGACGCCGGGAGCGTGGAGGTCGAACTCGCCGTCGCCACCGCCGAGCCGGGCAGCGCCGGCGCGGCACCGCCGTACACCTATCTGCCGGTGGACCAGGGCGACGGCTGGTCGACCTCGACCGTCCCGCTCACCAGCCTCTCCGGCACGATCCACGCCCTGGGCGTCCGGCTCACGGCGAGTGACGGGCCCGTCCAGTGGCGGCTCGGCGGCATCGCCGTCCGGGACGCGGAGAGCACCCCCGCCGCGCCCGCCGCCCCGCAGATCACCGCGGCCACCGGCGGCGACCTGCGTCTCGCCTGGGACGCGGCTCCCGGCGCGGTGCGGCACTACACACTGCACCGGCTGCTCCCCGACGGCACCAGACGCTTCCTCGGCGCCACCGGACAGCGCGCCTACTTCCTGACCGGGCTTCAACCGGAGCAGGGTGAGGACACCGCACGGTTCGAAGTACGGGCCGTAGGGGAGCTGTACACCTCGTCGGACCCCGTGACCGTCACGCACACCTGGTAACCGGTAACGATCAAACGGAGCACCCCACATGCATGACGACCGCAGCCTGATCGAAGCCCGCCTCAAGCGCGTCCTCGACGAGCGTATCCGCCCCGCCGTGTATCCCGAGTCCGTGCCGCTCGACGTCGCCGTGTGGCACGCGCCCGGCGAGCCCGTGCCGGTCGCGGAGGGGCTCGCGGCCGAGCCCGAGCCGATCGCGGTGGGCGCCCGGTGGGGTGCTCCGTGGGGCACCAGCTGGTTCCGGGTGACCGGGACCGTCCCCGAGGAGTGGGTCGGCCGGACCGTGGAGGCCCTGCTCGACCTCGGGTTCGACGAGAACATGCCCGGCTTCCAGTGCGAGGGACTGGTCTACCGGCCCGACGGCACTCCCGTGAAGGGCCTCAACCCGCGCAACCAGTGGGTCCGCGTCGGCGCCCCGGTGGAGGGCGGCGAGGAGGTACGGCTGCACATCGAGGCCGCCTCCAACCCGGTCATCCTCGACTACCACCCCTTCCGGCCCACCTGGCTCGGCGACAAGGACACCGCCGGGCACGAACCGCAGTACACGCTCACCCGGATGGACCTCGCCGTCCTCGACGAGACCGTGTGGCAGCTGGTGATCGACCTGGAGGTGCTCGGCGAGCTGATGGCCGAGCTGCCGGCGGACGCGGCGCGCCGGTACGAGATCCTGCGCGCGGTCGAGCGGGCCCTGGACGCGATCGACCTCCAGGACGTCAACGGTACGGCGGCACAGGCCCGTTCATGTCTCGCTGACGTCCTCGCCGTCCCCGCGGCTCCGTCCGCGCACCGGATCAGCGCGGTCGGGCACGCGCACATCGACTCGGCGTGGCTGTGGCCGCTGCGCGAGACGGTCCGCAAGGTCGCCCGCACCACCGCCAACATGACCGCGCTCATCGAGGACGAGCCCGACTTCGTGTTCGCCATGTCCCAGGCGCAGCAGTGGGCCTGGGTGAAGGAGCACCGGCCCGAGGTGTGGGCGCGGGTGAAGAAGGCGGTCGCGGAAGGGCGGTTCGTGCCGGCCGGCGGGATGTGGGTGGAGTCGGACACCAACATGCCGGGCTCGGAGGCGATGGCCCGTCAGTTCGTGCACGGGAAAAGGTTTTTCCTCGACGAGTTCGGCATCGAGAACGACGAGGCCTGGCTGCCCGACACCTTCGGCTTCGCCGCCGGGCTCCCGCAGATCATCAGGGCGGCGGGCTCGACACGGCTGCTCACCCAGAAGATCTCCTGGTCCCGGACGAACAGGTTCCCGCACCACACCTTCTGGTGGGAGGGCATCGACGGCACCCGGATCTTCACCCACTTCCCGCCCGTCGACACCTACAACTGCTCCATGAAGGGCAGCGAACTCGCCCACGCGGCCCGCAACTTCAAGGACAAGGGACGGGCCCGGCACTCCCTCGCGCCCACCGGCTGGGGTGACGGAGGCGGCGGTACGACCCGTGAGATGGTCGCCAAGGCGGCCCGGGTGCGCGACCTGGAGGGCTCGCCGACGGTCGTCTGGGAGACCCCGGAGGAGTTCTTCGACAAGGCGGAGGCCGAATACCCCGACCCGCCCGTCTGGGTCGGCGAGCTGTATCTCGAACTCCACCGTGCCACCCTCACCAGCCAGGCGAAGACCAAACAGGGCAACCGGCGCAGCGAACACCTCCTGAGGGAGGCCGAGCTGTGGGCGGCGACGGCTGCCGTGCGCGCCGGATTCCCCTACGCCTACGAGCAGTTGGACCGGATCTGGAAGACGGTCCTGCTCCACCAGTTCCATGACATCCTGCCCGGCTCGTCGATCGCCTGGGTGCACCGGGAGGCGCGGGCCACCTACCAGCGGATCGCCGCCGAACTCGACGGGATCATCGACGCGGCCCAGCGCGCACTGGCCGGCGAGGGCGACCGGCCGCTGCTGTTCAACGCGGCGCCGCACAGCCGCAGCGGCGTGCCCGCCGGGGGCGCGGGGGAGGAGCGGTCACCGGAAGGGGCAACGGTGTCGGAGCGGCCCGAGGGCGGGTACGTCCTCGACAACGGCCTTCTGCGCATCGGGATCGACGCCCGGGGCCTTGTCGTGTCCGCCTACGACCCGGCCGCCGAACGCGAGACCATCGCCCCCGGCACGGCCGGCAACCTGCTCCAGCTGCACCCGGACTTCCCCAACATGTGGGACGCCTGGGACGTCGACGCCTTCTACCGCAACGCGGTCACCGACCTCACGGACACCGAAGAACTGACCCCCGGCGAGGACGGCCGGTCCGTCCGGATCGTACGGTCCTTCGGCTCCTCCCGGGTCACCCAGGTGCTGTCGCTGCCGCCCGGGGAACGCCGGCTGCTGATCGACACGGAGGTGGACTGGCACGAGACGGAGAAGTTCCTCAAGCTGGCCTTCCCCCTGGATCTGCACGCCGAACGGTACGCATCAGAGACCCAGTTCGGTCACTTCCACCGCCCGACCCACACCAACACCTCCTGGGAAGCCGCGAAGTTCGAGGCCTGTAACCACCGCTTCGTCCAACTGGAGGAACCGGGCTGGGGCGTGGCCGTGGTCAACGACTCCACGTACGGCCACGACGTGACCCGCAGCGTCCGCACCGACGGCGACCGGGGGACGACGACCACCGTGCGGGTCTCGCTGCTGCGGGCCCCGCGTTTCCCGGATCCCGAGACCGACCAGGGCATCCACCGCTTCCGGCACGCGCTGGTGCCGGGCGCCGGCATCGGTGACGCGGTACGCGAGGGCTGGCGGATCAACCTGCCCGAGCGGCGGGTCACCGGTGCCCATGAGGTCACCCCGCTGGTGACGGTCGACGACGACGCGGTCGTGGTCACGGCGGTGAAGCTGGCCGACGACGGCAGCGGGGACCTCGTGGTCCGGTTCCACGAGGCCCACGGCGGCCGGGCGCGAGCCACTCTGACGGCGGGCTTCGCGGTCGCGGACGTCACGGTGACCGACCTCCTGGAGCGGCCGACGGACACCCCGGCCCCGGACCGGGCGGGCGACGCGGTGTCGCTGAGCCTGCGGCCGTTCGAGCTGGTGACCCTTCGGTTCCGGCGGGCCTGAGACGGCGGAGCGCACGCCCGGCCGGCCGGGTCCGCCGGGCGTGCGCTCCGAACCCGCTTCCACCCGTGCCGTCCGGCCCGCGATGATGTGGCGATGACACGGAGAACCGTCCCCGACGAGTCCTGGGCCGCCGAGCCGGATCCCTTGCTGGCCCTCGCCCGGCGGGAGTTGGGGTTCTACGCGAGGACCTGTGCCCGGGCCCGGCGGCTGCACTACGGCACCGAGGTCGGTGCGCTCGGCACCACGTCGGTGACGGTGGTGGCCGCCGGACTGCACGCACCGGCCTGGCTGACCGCGCTGATCGCGGGCGGTGCCGTCTTCTTCACGGGGCTACGGCAGCTGTTCGCCCCGGGGGCGCGCTGGGTGCTGGCCGCCCGGGCCCGGGAGACGCTGCGCCGCGCCGTCAACCGCTATCTGCTCGTGCCCGAGCCGGACCGTGACGGGGCGGCCCGCCAGGCCCTCCGGTCGGTGATCGAGGAGGTCGGCGACAACGAGCTCCGCGAGTGGTCCGAGAGCCAGGGGCACAGGCCGGACCCGCCCGTACCCGCGGCCGGGGGGGGGGGGGGGGGCGCCGGGGCCCCCCCCCCCCCCCCCCCCCCCCCCCCCCCCCCCCCCCCCCCCGCCCCCCCCCC
>NZ_JBIWOA010000035.1:0-115715 GCF_044767525.1 Streptomyces sp. NPDC101234
TCGTTCTGGGTATCGGCGACAAGATGGGGGGGGGTGCCTACCCCCCCCCCCCCGGGGGGGGGGGGGGCGCCCCCCGCGCCCCGGCCGCGGCCGGGGGCGGCCACCGCCACAAGGCGGTGGCCGCCCGCACGCGCGGGCCCCACGATGGAGAGTCCGGCGATCCGGGCCGCGCCCAGCACACCGATCCGCAGCGGCTCGTCCGTCATCCCTTGCGCACATCCTCCAACCGTGCCGGCCGGTGGCCCACGGCTTCCCGCCCGGAACGGGTCTCGGCGTGGATCGCGCCGATGCGGCCAAGGCCCATCACGCCGGTAGGCATGCGCATCCTGTTCCTTGAGTTCACGGGGCGGTTCAGTCCATTCCGCCGAAGACGTTCTGGTCCCAGTCGATGACCGAGCCGGTCACCACACCGCTGCGGTCGGACAGCAGGAAGACGACGAAGTCCGCGATCTCGTCGACCTGGCCGAGCTTGCCCATCGGCTGGGCCGCGGCGGCCTTCTCGCGCCAGTCGTCGCCCGCGCCGTGGAAGGCGCGCTGGGTCGCGTCCTCGCCCTCGGTGTCCGTCCAGCCGATGTTCAGGCCGTTGATCCGGATGCGGTCCCAGCGGTGGGCGTGGGCGGCGTTGACGGTCAGTCCCGCCAGTCCGGCCTTGGCGGTGGAGTAGGGGGCCAGGTAGGGGGGTCCGCCGTGGGCGCAGTTGGAGATGATGTTGACGATGGTGCCGGGTGCCTCGCGGCCCTTCATGTCGGCCACCGCGGCCTGCATCGCGAAGAACGGCGCCCGCAGGTTGATCGCGATGTGCTGGTCGAACAGCTCCGGTGTGGTGTCCAGGAGCGAGCCGCGTGATGTCAGCCCGGCCGCGTTGACCAGGCAGTCGATCCGGCCGTGCGCCTGCACGGTCCGTGTGACGGAGTCGCGGGCCTGTGCGGGATCGGCGAGGTCCGCCCTTACGAAGAGCGCCCCGGTGTCGGCGGCGAGCTGCTCGCCGACCTCGGCGCGGCGGCCGGTGAGGACGACGGTCGCGCCCTCGCGTACGGCGGCCTGCACGATGCCGGCGCCGACGCCCTGGCTGCCGCCGTTGACCAGGACGACCTTGTCCTGAAGAAGTGTCATGAGTGCTCTGTCCTTTTCAGCCGTGGCGGCGCTGGGCGCCGTCCCGCAGTTCCTGGCGCAGCCGGTCGGGGGTCCACCCCTCGGTCACGGCCTGCCAGACGGTGTCCGCCTGCGAGGGCGGCGCCAGACCGTCGACCGGGGGATCGAGGTCCAGGTTGGTGGGGAAGGGGTAGCCCTCGGCGGTGGCGGCGACCACCCGGCGCAGCCAGTCCTCCGAGACCCCCTCGGCCCTGCGGCGCAGGAGTACCGGGAACAGTGCGTTCGCCATCGCCTCGCGGTCCACGGTTTCCATCGCCCCCCCGAAGGCGGTGGAGACCTGGAGCAGGTTGGCCATACGCCGGATGCCGGCCGAGCGGTTGTGCCCGGCGGCGTGGAAGAGCGCGGGGTTGAAGAAGGCCGCGTCGCCCTTGGCCAGGGGGAGTTGGACGTGTTGGGCGTCGAAGTACTCGACGAACCGCGGGAGTCGCCAGGCGAGGTAGCCCGGCTCGAACTTCTGCGAGTGGGGGAGGTAGAGCGTCGGGCCGGACTCGACCGGCATGTCACAGTGGGCGACGGCGCCTTGAAGGGTGAGCACGGGCGACAGGCGGTGAACATGCGCCGGGTAGGCGGCGGCGCGCTCCTGGGTGAGGAAGCCGAGATGGTAGTCGCGGTGCACGTTCTGCGCCGCGCCGCCCGGGTTGACCACGTTGACCTGCGAGGTGACCTGGTAGGCGGGGCCCAGCCAGGCTTCGGAGATCAGCTCCAGCATGTCGTTCGCGTAGTAGTCGGCGAACACCTCGGGGGCTCGCACGGCCACCTTGTCCAGGGCGTTCCAGACCCGGTCGTTGGCGCCGGGCTTCGCAAAGTGGTCGCCGCGCCCGGCACCGCTTGCGCGCTCCTCCTCGATCAGCGAGGCGAAGGCCTCGGAGGCCCGGTCGACGATACGAGCGTCGGTGAACGCGCGCTTGAGGACGACGATGCCGGGGCCGTCGAGCAGCGCCCGGATCAGCTCGCTCTGCACGTCGCGGCGGCCGTCCGCGGTTGCCGCGAGGTCACGGAGCCGGTCGCTGTCGTAGAGGAGCACGTTCTGCTGCACACCCTCCGCCGAGGGGTAGTCGGCGGTGTCGGTCTCCTTCTCGACGAGTGAGCGGAACGTGTCGAGATCGCAGTCGGCCTCGGTCAGCCAAGTCCGCCCGGTTGTGGCGATGGAGGGCATTCCGGTCCTTTCGCAGTGCCTGCCTTTCTGCCAGTCTTGATAACTCAAACCCATCATTCAATCCTCAGAAGCACATCAAAAGTGCATCATCACCACCTGGGATTCCTCATGCGCCATCCCTATACGATCAGGGAAATCGCCCGTCAGTCCGGGCTGAGCACGGCCACGGTCGACCGCGTCCTCAACAGCCGGGGCAATGTGCGGGACAGCACCGTCCGTGAGGTGCACGAGGCCATCAAGGACCTGGACCGCCAGCAGGCCCAGGTCCGTATCGGCGGCCGCACCTTCATGATCGACATCGTGATGCAGACGCCGGAGCGGTTCTCCACCGCCGTACGCGAGGCGCTGGAGGCCGAACTGCCCTCCCTGCACCCCGCCGTGGTGCGCTCACGCTTCCACTTCCGCGAGACCGGCCCGCCCCAGGACCTGGTCGACACCCTGGACAAGATCGCCAGGCGTGGTTCGCAGGGCGTGATCCTCAAGGCCCCTGACGTACCGGAGATCGCGGCCGCCGTCGGACGCCTGGCCGCGGCCGGCGTCCCCGTCGTCACCCTGGTGACGGACCTCCCGCACAGCGCACGCCTGGCGTACGTCGGCATCGACAACCGAGCCGCCGGCGCCACCGCCGCCTACCTCCTGGAACAGTGGCTCGGCGACCGCCCCGGCGATGTGCTCACCACCATCAGCCGGGGCTCCTTCCGTGGCGAGGAGGAGCGCGAGATGGGCTTCCGCAGCGCGATGCGCCTCACCGACCCCAGACGGTCCCTGGTGGAGGTCACCGACAGTGACGGCCTGGACGCCGCCCAGCGCGATCTGGTGCTGGAGGCCCTCGAACGCGACGGGGACATCGTGGCCGTCTACTCCATGGGCGGCGGCAACCTCGCCACACTGGACGCGTTCGACACCCTGGGCAGGCGGTGTGCGGTCTTCGTCGCGCACGACCTGGACCACGACAACACGCGCCTGCTGCGCGAGCGCCGCATCTCCGCCGTCCTCCACCACGACCTGCGACAGGACGTGCGCCGCGCCTGTCAGACCGTCATGCGCGCCAACAAGGCCCTGCCGGACGACGGCCCGACCCTGCCGTCGGCGATCCAGGTGGTCACACCGTTCAATCTGCCGCCCGATGTGACGGCCGCACCGTTCCCGGGATGAAGCGGGCTCGGTAACCGCCCGTCGCCGTGCCCGTCGTGCCCGAGGCCCCCGTCGTGCCCGAGGCGTCCGTCGTGTTCGTGGTGTCTGCGGTGTCCGAGGTGCCCGTCGTGCGCGTGGTATCCGCGGCGGCCGGGTTGCCCGCTATGCCCGCAGTTCCCGCTATGGCGGCGGTTCCCGCTACGCCCGCGGTTGCCGCAACGGCCGGGGTGTCGTTGTGTCCGCGTCCCGCTCCCGTCGTCCGTCACCCCGTTACTGATCCATTTCCGACGTTAATTTCCGCGTTCGAAGGGTTGGCCGGAAGCCGTCGTCTGGTTATCGTTCACGAACTTCACTCAATCGTTCCGCTGAACGAATAGCGAGAGAGACGGTCGGTCCATGCCCGACATCCACCTCCCGGGGCGCCGTTCGGTACTCGCCGCGGGCGCGGCCGGCGCGGCCTCGCTCGGCGCGTCCTGGCTGCTCACCGGCTGTACGGGGGCAGCCGCCACCCCGGATCTGACGGCTGCCGCCCTGAAGGGCACCCCCGACCCCGGCGGCACCCTGCGCATCGCCAGGCCCCCCGCCTCCGACGCCGAGACCCTCGATCCGGCGAGCTCCCTGTCGGCGTACGAATACCTCGGCGCCCTCTACAACCGGCTGGTGCGGGTCGGCACGGACGGCGAACTCGCCCCCGACCTCGCCGAGTCCTGGGAGTCCGACGCCAAGGCCCGTACCTGGACCTTCCGGCTCCGCAAGAACGTCACCTTCCACGACGGACGCGCCTTCACCTCCGCCGACGCCGCCTACACGCTGCGGCACATCCTCGACAAGGCGACCGCCTCACCCCAGGCCGCCGTCCTCGCCCCGCTCGTCGACCCGAGTAGGCTGCGCACCCCGGACGCCCACACCCTCGTCGTCCCCCTGAAGACCCCGAACGCCGAATTCCCCAGCCTCCTCACGCACTACAACTGCTATGTCATCCCCGACGGCAGTGCCAAGGGCATCGGGCGCACCGGCATCGGCACCGGCCCCTTCAAGCTGGAGTCGTTCGCCCCGGCGGGCCCCGGCCGGGTCACCGCGAACAAGGACCACTGGGCCGGCCGCCCGGTCCTCGACGCCGTCGCCTTCTACTCGGTCGCCGACATGTCCGCCCGTTCCAACGCCCTGCTCGCCGGACAGGTGGACCTCCTCTCCCAGACCAACCTCGACTTCGCCACCGCCCGCGTGGTCGCCGCCTCCGACCGGGCCACCGTCGCCCGGGTGAAGGACGCGCAGTGGTACGTGCTGCCAATGCTCACCACCGAGAAGCCCTTCACCGACGTCCGCGTCCGGCAGGCGATGAAGCTCGCCTACGACCCCGAGCACGTCGTGAAGGTGGCGCTCCAGGGCGCGGGCACCGCCGGCTGGGACAACCCCGTACCGCCGAGCGACCCCGCCCACATCTCCGCCCACCCCGCGCACGACCCCGAGCAGGCCCGCCACCTCCTCAAGCGGGCCGGACACGAGGGGCTGGCAGTCGACCTCTACACCTCCTCCTACGACCCGCTGTTCACGCCGATGGCCCTCGCCTACCAGGACTCCGCCAAGCGGGCCGGTATCCGGATCCGGGTTAAGACGGCCGCCGCGGACTCGTACTACACGCAGATCTGGATGAAGAAGCCCCTGATGGCCACCTACTGGTTCACCGGGCGGCCCGTCGACCAGCTCTTCACCCAGATCTTCCGCAGCGGCTCCTCCTACAACGAGACCGCCTGGTCCGACAAGGAGTTCGACGCCGTCCTGGACCGGGCCCGCGCCGAGACCGACGACACGAGACGCCGTGAACTGTACGGCGAGGCACAGACGTTGGTGATCGAGCGGGGCGGGGCGATGACCCCGATGTTCGCCGACCGGCTCGTCGGCATCTCCCGGAAGGTCCGCGGCTACGCCGAGCACGGCTTCGAGTTCGACTACCTCAACATCGGTGTGAAGGGGGCCTGAGCATGCTGTCGTTCACCCTGCGCCGGCTGGCCTCGGCCGTCGGCACACTGTTCCTCTCCTCCGTACTCGTCTTCCTCGCCGTACAGGCACTGCCCGGCGACGTGGCCACCCAGATCCTCGGCAAGGACGCCACCCCCGACGCCGTGGCCGCCCTGCGCGAGCAGCTCGGTCTCGACCGGCCCGCCTGGGAACGCTACTTCGACTGGATCAAGGGCGCCCTGCACGGCGACTTCGGCACCTCCCTCGTCTCCGGCAAGGGCGTCGGCGGCCAAGTCGCCCTGTACCTCGGCAACTCGGCGCTCATAGCCGCCGTCACCGTGCTGTTCGCGGTGACCGGGTCCCTCCTCCTCGGCGTCCTCGCCGGTCTGTACCGGGACCGCTGGCCCGACCACCTGATCTCCACCGTCAGCCTCGTCGGCATGAGCGTCCCCGAGTTCGTGGTCGCCACCGTCCTGGTGCTGTGCTTCTCGGTCGCGCTGCCCTGGTTCCCGGCGGTCGTGCTCTACGGCCCCGAGGCGAGCGTCGGCCAACTCCTGCCCGCCGTATGGCTTCCCGCGTTCGCGCTCGCCGTGGTCATGGCCGCCTACATCGTGCGGATGGCCCGCACCTCCGTCATCGACGTGATGGCAGGCGAGTACGTCACCACCGCCCGCCTGAAGGGCCTCTCCACCTGGCGGATCGTCACCCGGCACGCACTGCCGAGTGCCCTTCTACCCACCCTGCACGTCATCGCCCTCAACGTCGCCTGGCTCGCGGGCGGGGTCGCGGTCGTCGAGAACGTCTTCAACTACCCCGGTATCGGAAAGCTGATGCTCTCCTCCGTGCAGAACCGCGACCTGCCCGTCATCCAGGCCATCGCCCTCGTCAGCGCCGTGATCTACGTCGTCTGCAACCTCGCCGCCGACCTCGGCGCCATGGCCCTCAACCCCAGGCTCCGCACCCGAGGGAGGACCCGGTGACCGCACTCGACACCACCCCCGCCACCACGGCCGCCGCCCCCGCGGCCCCGCACGCCGCTGTCCGCGCCTGGCGCGGCCTGCGCTCGTCCCGCACCGCCCTTGTCGGCCTCGTCGTCGTCGCCGTGCACATCCTCGTGGCGCTGCTCGCCCCGCTGCTCGCCTCCTGCGACCCGATCGCCAACGACGCCTCGCACGCCCTGCTCGGCCCGAGCTGGGAACACTGGGCCGGCACCGACCAGTACGGCCGTGACGTCCTCGCCCGGGTGCTGTACGGCGGCCGGTACGGCCTCGGCGTCTCCGTCGCCGCCACCCTGATCACCGTCGCCCTCGGTACGGTCGTCGGCTGCGCGGCCGCCCTGCGCGGCGGCTGGTTCGACGACGTGCTCGGCCGCGTACTGGACGCGATCCTCTCCGTACCGTCGATCCTGGCCCTGCTGGTCATCGTCACCGCCCTCGGCACCGGACCGGCGGTGATCGTCCTGGCCATCGCCGTCGTCTACGTCCCCCAGGTCGTCCGCGTCGTACGCGGCGCCGCCCTCGCGGTGGTCCCCATGGACTACGTCACCGCCGCCCGCGCCCGCGGCGAGAGCACCTGGGCGATCCTGCGCCGGGAGGTGCTGCCGAACATCACCGACGTCGTGTGCGTGGAGTTCGCGATGCGTGCCTCCTGGGTGGTGCTGCTGATCTCCTCGCTGTCCTTCCTCGGCTTCGGTGCCGACCCGCCGACCCCCGACTGGGGGTTGATGGTCGCCGAGAACCGCACCGCCATCACCGTCGTCCCGATGGCGAGCCTCGCGCCGATCATCGCCCTGGCCACCCTCGTGGTCGGGCTCAACCTCGCGGCCGACGGCCTCTCCAAGGCGTGGGGCGTGGACCGGATCAGGGAGGGTTCCTGATGACCTCTGTCGTTTCCGTCGACTCCCTCTCCGTCGCCTACCGTTCGGGCGGCCGCGAGGTCCCGGTCGTGCACGAGGTGTCCCTGGAGGTGGAGCCGGGCCGTACCCTCGCCCTCGTCGGCGAGTCCGGCAGCGGCAAGTCCACCGTCGCCGCCACCCTGCTGGGCCATCTGCGGCACGGTTCCCGTGTCACCGGCGGCAGCGTCCGGGTGGACGGGCGGGATGTGCTCGCCCTGCCCGCACGGGAGTTGCGGCTGCTGCGCGGCGGAACCGTCGCCATGGTCGGCCAGAACGCCGGACAGGCGCTGACCCCGACCATGCGCATCGGGCGGCAGATCGAGGAGGCGGGCGGCGAGGTGCCGGTCGTCGATCTGCTCGAACAGGTCCGGCTGCCCCGCCCCGCCGAACTCTCCCGCCGCTACCCGCACGAACTCTCCGGCGGCCAGCAGCAGCGCGTCGCCATCGCCATGGCCATCGCCGCCCGCCCCAAGGTCCTCGTCCTCGACGAACCCACCACCGGCCTGGACGTCATCACCCAGCGCAGCGTCCTGGACCTGATCGCCGCCCTGCGCGACGAACTCGGCCTGGCCGCCGTACTGGTGAGCCACGACCTCGGCGTCGTCGCGCACATGGCCGACGAGGTGTGCGTCCTGAAGGCGGGCCGGGTGGTGGAGGCGGCGGCCACTCGTCGGCTGTTCGCCGCACCCCGGGACCCTTACACCAAGCGGTTGTTGGCGAGCGTGCCGCGCCTCGACGACGCCGGACTCGCGGTCGTCGACGAGGTGGGGGAGCGCACGGTCCGCGCCAAGGCCGCCGTCCCCGACAGCGCACCGGTCGCGGTCGCAGCGAGCGACGTGACCATCGACTACGGCAGTACGCGCGCCGTGCACGGCGTCTCCTTCGACGTCCGCCGGGGCGAAGTCCTCGCCCTCGTCGGCGAGTCGGGCAGCGGGAAGTCCACACTGGCCTGGACGCTGGCGGGACTGCGCACCCCCTCCGGCGGCACCATGACGCACGAGGCCGGCGACCTGGCCCGATCGGCGCCGAAGCGCCCGCTCTCGCTGCGCCGCCGGGTCCAACTGGTCTTCCAGAACGCCGACACCTCCCTCAACCCCCGCCGCTCCGTCGGTGACGCGGTCCGCCGCCCGCTGCGGTTCTTCGGCACCGTGACCAGTCGTGCGGAAGCCGCAGCGCACGCCCACCGACTCATCGAGGACGTACGCCTGGATCCGGCCCTCGCCGACCGGCTGCCCGCCCAGCTCTCCGGCGGACAGCGCCAACGCATCGGCATCGCCAGGGCGTTGGCCGGAGAACCGGACGTCCTGATCGCCGACGAGATCACCACCGCGCTGGATGTCTCCGTCCAGGCCGAGGTGCTGCGGCTCTTGGACGACCTGCGCCGGGAACGCGACCTGGCCTGCCTGTTCATCAGCCACGACCTCGCCGTGGTGCGCGGGATCGCCGACCGGGTCGTCGTACTACGGCACGGGGTCGTGGTCGAGGAAGGGCCCACCGAGGCCGTCTTCGACGCGCCCGGCCACCCCTACACCCGTCGTCTGATGGCCGCGGCACTCGAACCCGACCCCGACGCGCCGCCCCTGACCGACGACGCCCCCGACTGGGCGGATGCCACCGACACGGATGCCGCCGACCCGGACGGCATCTGGAACGACCTCGGCGACGGCCACCGCGTCCGCCGCTGGACAACCCTCAACGCCCCTGTGGCCGAAGGAGTTTCGTGAAGTACCGCGAACAGTTCGAGCGCCAGGTCGTGCACGAGGACGTCTGGATCCCCACCCGAGACGGCCGGACCCGCCTGCACGCCCGCATCTGGCGGCCCGTGGACGCCGAGTCCGACCCCGTGCCCGCGCTGCTCGAATACCTCCCGTACCGCAAGAGCGACTGGACCGCGCCCCGGGACACCCAGCGTCACCCCTGGTACGCCGGACACGGCTACGCCTCCGTCCGCGTCGACATCCGGGGCCACGGCGACAGCGAGGGCACCCCCGGCGACGAGTACGACGCCCAGGAACTCGCCGACGGCGTCGACGTCGTCAACTGGCTCGCCGCCCAGCCCTGGTGCACCGGCAAGGTCGGCATGTTCGGCATCTCCTGGGGCGGCTTCAACTCCCTCCAGATCGCCGCCCTCGCCCCCGAACCGCTCAAGGCGGTCGTCACCGTCTGCTCCACCGACGACCGCTATGACAACGACGTCCACTACACCGGCGGCGCGGTCCTCGGCATCGACATGCTCGCCTGGGCCGGCACCATGCTGGCCTTCGCCTCCCGGCCGCCGGACCCGGCGAACGTCGGCGCCGACCGCTGGCTGCCGATGTGGCGCGAGCGCCTCGACTCCCTCGTGCCCTTCCTGCACACCTGGCTCGACCACCAGCAGCGCGACGCCTACTGGAAGCACGGCAGCGTCTGCGAGGACTACACCGCCATCGACGCCGCCGTCCTCGCGGTGGGCGGCTGGAACGACCCGTACCGGGACACCGTCCTCCGTCTCGTCGAGCACCTCCCGACCGACCGCGTCCGCGGCCTCATCGGCCCCTGGTCGCACCAGTACCCCGACCGGGGGCTGCCGCCCGGCCCGGCGATCGGCTTCCTCCAGGAGACCCTGCGCTGGTGGGACCAGCACCTCAAGGGCACCGACACGGGTGTGATGCGCGAACCGCTGCTGCGCGCCTGGATCAACGACCGGGTGCCGCCCGCCACTTCGTACGACGTGATGCCCGGCCGCTGGGTCGGTGACGACAACTGGCCCTCCCCGAAGGTGACCTGGAGCGAGCGCACCCTGGCACCCGGCGCTCATGCCCCGGTCCTCGTCCGCTCCCCGCTCCACACCGGCCTCGACGCCGGCCGCTTCTTCCCCTTCGGCAACGCGAGCGACCTGCCGCCCGACCAGCGCGAGGAGGACGGCCGTTCGGTCTGCTTCGACTCCGAGCCGCTCACCGAGCGCGTCGAGATCCTCGGCCGGCCCCGCGTCCGCCTGCGCCTGGACAGTGCCACCGCACGGGCCAACGTGATCGTCCGGCTGTGCGACGTCGCACCCGACGGAGCCTCGACACTCGTCACCCGTGGTGTGCTCAACCTGCTGAGCAGAAACGGCCGGGACCAGGCCGTGGAGTGGACCCCGGGGACGTACGAGGATGTCGAGGTCGAACTCACCGGCATCGGCTACGCCTTCCCGCCCGGCCACCGCGTCCGGGTCGCCGTCTCCGACGCCTACTGGCCGTGGGTGTGGCCGCACGGCGAGCGCGGGGAGCTGCGCGTCGTACCCGCGGACAGCGCCGTACTCCTGCCCGTGCGGGCGGCCGGCGAGGAGCCGCCGATCTTCTTCGAGGAGCCGGAGCAGGCGCCACCCCTGCCGGTCACCTATGACCGGCCCGCCGAGCCCAGGCCCGAACGGCTGGTCACCCACGACGTCGCGGCGGGGGAGTGGACTCTGGAGGTCGACCCCAACTACGGCGGATCACGGACGTACCCGGACGGGCTCCGCTACGAGGAGAGCGCACGGGAGACGTACCGTGTCCGCGGTGACGACCCGCTGTCCGCGAGCGCCGTGTCGGAGTGGCGGATCCGGCTGCGGCGCGGCGAGGACTTCGACGCTGAGATCATGGCGCGTACGGAGCTGCGCGCCTCGGCGGCGGACTTCGTCATGGACAGCCGTATCGAGGCACGGGCGAACGGAGAGACAGTGGTCAAGCGGTCCTGGCACCACACCAGCGCGAGGACGTCGGGATGAGCGCCGCAGAGTCGCCGCGCTCCGCGAAGGCCCCGCGCCGTGCCGTCGCGGCGGCCGACCGTACCCGCCAGCCCACCGAGGTCCGGCGCCGGCTGATCGTCGAGGCGGCCATCCCGCTGATCGCGGAACGCGGCTACGCGTCGGTGGGCGTCCGGGACGTGGCCGCCGCGGCCGGGGTCTCCGTCGGCACGGTCACCTATCACTTCGGCAGTGTCCAGGAGATCCTGTCCGAGGCGATGGTGCTGCACATCGAGCGGTACTACGCGGAACTCAGCGAGGCCGCCGAGCGGGCGGGCAGCGGTGCGGAGGCCCTGCGGCTGCTCGTCGACGCCCTCTTCACCGAGGACACCGACCGGCACTGGCGGATGTGGTTCGACTACTGGAACGCGGGCGACCCGGACACCGACGAGGCGTTCGCCCGCGGCCAGACGGAGCGCTACGCCGCCTGGCACCGGCAGATCCGCACCCTCGCCGAACGGGGCGTCGCGGACGGCGAGTTCAGCGGCGACGACCTCGACGGCTTCACCGTCCGCTTCGCCGCCCTCGCCGACGGCCTCGCCCTGCAGCGGCTGCGCCAGTCACCCCCGCTCAGCACACAGGACGCCCGCCACCATCTGAACCGCCTCGTGGAAACCGAACTCACAGTCCCCCCGGCCCGCGACTGACCCCCCAGGATCGTGGCCAAGTCCACTGCCTGATCACGAAGTTGGCTGTACCTGAGACAGTCGCCTCTCGGCCGAAGGTCAGGGCCATGTCGATGAAGATGATGAAGAGGCCGCCGACCGGCGGTTCGATTCACACCCCGTCCGGGTCGGGCACGGTTTTGACGCTGCTCGGTGGCCCCGGGAAAGAGCCTGATGCGAGAGCAGCAGGCGTATCGAGTGTGGTGAGTCGCGCGATATGGATGACTTGACCAGCTCAGTGCCCTCTACGGCGCGGTGTCAGTGGGCTACGTCATGATGGCGTGGTGGATGATCTCGCTGTGCTGCGGCAGGAGTTTTCGGAGGACGAGGAAGGGTTTCTTGCGATCCTGATCCGTGATCACAGGTGGGACAAGGCGGCTTTCTCTCGTCTCGAGCGGGCCATGCGGGGACTGTGTGCGGGGTTCGAGGAGCGTGATCAGCAGGAATTGCCGCGGTGGCTGGTGGAAGGGTTCTGGGTGTGTGTCGACTGGCTTCCCGATCACACAGCCCATCCGCGGTTTCCGCGGCCGGAGACGCCGGCCTATTACGAGGCGGCTCTCACCAGGCTGCGAGACCTTCAGTATTGGCTGGTGACCGGTGTTTCGCCGTACCTGCCCGATCATGTGTTCGCGGACCTGTAGGGACCGGCAGCCGTGCCGTCCCGGCTCGCCTGTCCGTTCTGCCTGGTCTACGCCGGAGAGAGTCGGTCCTGGCTGGATGTGAGAACACGGTTGAGCGCCGCCCGGCCTGCGGGGCCCCATGTCGGCTTGCCGCCAGGGAGGCCCCGTTCCCCGGCCTGGCCCATGAGGATGAGGAAAAGGCTCTTCATGGCAGCCAGCCCTCGGGCGCGCCGGACCGTCGCCTCGTCCGCGTGCGCGTAGACCTCGAAGAACCGTGATGCCGCGCCCTCGGGAAGAAGCAGCCACGCGGCCGCGAGGTCCCACGCCGGGTCGCCGGCGAACATGGCATCGAAATCGATCACGCCCGAGAGGGTCCCGTCAGACACGACGACGTTCGCCGGATGGAGGTCGCCGTGCAGCCATATCCGCGGGCCCTCCCACTCGGGGGCCGCGACGGCATCGTCCCAGACGTTCCGGACGGCCTGGGCGTCGGCGGCAAGGCCACCGGGGGCGATGGCTTGCATGAAGTTCTCGAAGCCGTCCGTGCAGTTCTTGGGGTGGGCGCCGCGGTCCGAACTGTCCGGTGCCTCAGCGGGCGCCTCCACATGGAGCGCTCTGAGGAAGCCCGCCAGAGTGTCGGCCGCGTGGTCGCCGCGACTGATCGAGGTGTAGTCCAGCGGCTCGCCGTGAACCCACGTCATGATGCTCCACGGCCTCGGGAAGCGCGCGGACGGTTCGCCGATCCGCACCGGCGTCGGAACCGGGAGCGGAAGACGCGGCGCCACGACAGGCAGCCACCGGCACTCCTTGCGCAGGAGATCCGGGGCGTCTTCCGTGCGCGGCATACGTACGGCCAACTCATCCCCGAGCCTCCACATCTGGTTGCCCCAGCCGCCCGCCACCTCGCGGATGGGCAGCCCCGCGAGGTCTGGATGCTGGTCCTTGAGAAGATCGTGCACCAGCTCTGCGGTGATCTCGATCTTGGAGTCGGTCATGCGCAGCCACGGTACGTGAGACGGGCGTGGTGATGGGCCGGCTTCGGCGGCCCGTGCGAAGCCCTGGTGACGCAGGTCACCCCATTTCGCGGGCCGATCCCGGAATGCGCGCGGGCTTCATTCCGCTGAAGCGTTCTTGGGGTGTGCTGGGCAAGGGTGCTCGGCGCGGCCGGTCACGGAGTGTGGGGACACCTTCTGGAGCCGTCCCGCTCGTCCCCTCCTGACCACCGTCGCTGAAAGGTTCTCTCACCCGCCATGCCTCTGGCTCTGCTGGCCCTTGCCGTCGTCACGTTCGGAATCGGCACCACCGAATTCGCCACCATGGGCCTGCTGCCCCAGATCGCGGACGGGATGGGTGTGTCGGTGCCGCACGCCGGCAACCTCGTCTCGGCGTACGCCCTCGGCGTCGTCGTAGGTGCCCCCGTGCTGACCGGCATCGGCGCGCGGGTGCCCCACAAGCGGCTGCTGCTCCTGCTCACCGGGCTGTTCGTGGTGGGCAACACGGCGTCCGCGCTCGCCCCGAACTTCGGCCTGCTCTTCGCCGCCCGGTTCCTCGCCGGACTGCCGCACGGCGCGCTGTTCGGCGTGGGCGCCGTGGTCGCCTCCCGCCTGGTGGCTCCGGACCGCGCCGCACGCGCCGTCTCCCGGATCTTCCTCGGCCTCACCATCGCCAACATCATCGGCGTCCCCGCCGGTACCGCCCTCGGCCAGCACCTGGGCTGGCGGTACGCCTACTGCGCGGTCGCCGTCATCGGTCTCGTGGCGCTCGCCGCACTCGCCCTCCTCGTGCCCCACCAGCCGCGCGGCCCGCAGGCCGGCATCCGGCAGGAACTGCGGGCGATGGGCAATCTTCAGGTGTTCATCGGCCTGGCCACCGCCGTCGTCGGGTTCGGCGGCTTCTTCGCCGTCTACAGCTACCTCGTCCCCATGCTGACCCACCTGACGGGCATCTCCGACTCCTCCACCACCGTCGTCCTCGCCCTGTACGGCGTCGGCATGACCGTCGGCACCCTGCTCGCCGGCCCGCTCACCGACCGCGCCCTGCGCCCGACGCTCTACGGCGGGATCGTCCTGCTGGCCGCCTCGCTGGTGACGTTCTACTTCACCGTCCACAGCACGGTCCCGGCCCTGATCACCGTCCTCTTCATCGGCGCGACGGGCGCGCTCATCACCACGCCCGTCCAGATGCTGCTCATGATCAACGCGAAGGACGCCCCGACGATGGCCGCGGCCTCCAACCACTCCGCCTTCAACATGGCCAACGCGTCCGGCGCCTGGCTCGGCGGCCTGGTCATCTCGGCGGGCTGGGGCTGGGCCGCGCCCAACCTGGTCGGCGCCGCCCTCGCCGTGGCCGGCCTCGGGCTGGCCGTCACGGGCGGCTACCTGGACCGTGGCAATCGCCCCTCGAAGGTGGTCATCTCACAGGGCACCGCGGAGCCGCTGCAGGCCTCCGCGGGCGCCGAGGGCCTGACCGAGCCGAAGCGCGGATGAGTTGCACCTCGGCCGTCGAGGGTTGACCGAGCCGAACCTCGGCTGAGCCGCGCCTCGGCCGTGGCGGGTTCATCGAGCCGGACCGGGACTGAGCCGCACCCCGCCCCTCCGGCAATTCCCCTCAGGCGCCGCGGGCCACGTCGCCGCCCGGCACCGTGCTGGTCGCGGTCCCGTCGGCCAGGTGCAGAATCAGGTCCGCCTGGGCGGTCAGACGCAGGTCATGGGTGATGAGGAACGTCGTACGGCCCGCGGCCAGCCGACGCAGGGGCGCCATCACCCGGGCCGTGGCGCCGTCGTCGAGACCCGCGGTCGGTTCGTCCAGGACGAGCACGGGCGCGGTGCGGAGCATGGCGCGGGCCAGCGCGATCCTGCGGCGCTGGCCGCCGGAGAGACTGTTGCCGCGTCTGCCGACGGGCGTGTCGTAGCCGTCGGGAAGCGCCGTCACGAAGTCGTGGGCGTCGGCCGCGGCCGCGGCGGCCCACACGTCCGCGTCGGTGGCGTCGGGCCGGCCGTAGACGATGTTCTCCCGGACCGTGCCGTCGAAGAGCATGCTCTCCTGGGGCAGCAGGGTGATGTGCCGACGCACCTCGTCGACCGGGAGCGCGGCGATGTCCAGACCGTCGAGCAGGATGCGGCCCCGCGAGGGTTCGTAGAACCGCAGCAGCAGACCGACCAGCGTGGACTTGCCCGCACCGCTCGGCCCGGTCACCGCGACCAGCAGACCGGGCGGGACATCGAGGCGCACGCCGTGCAGTACGGACCGGCGCCCGCCGGGATAGGCGAAACCGACGTCCTCGAAGGTCACGGCGCCGCGCACCGGCCCGGTCGGCAGCGGCACATCGGGACGCGGAGCGGTGTCGGTGGCTGTCGGAGTGGTGCGCAGGACCTCGATGAGGCGTTCGCAGGCGGCGGTCGCGGAGGAGGCGCCGACGACCAGCTCGCCGAGTTCCTGCAGGCGCGGGTGGAGATAGCCCAGGTAGGCGGCGAAGGCGAGCAGTCCGCCCACACTGAGGTGGTGTGCGGAGATCTGCCAGGCACCGGCCCCGATCACCGTCAGCACGCTGATCGTCTCCAGGAGTTCGCCGAGCGGGCCGTACACCGACGACAGCCGGATCTGCCGGAGCCCGGCACGCATCCAGTGCCGCCCCTCGCGGTGCACCTTGGCGCGCTCGGCCTCCTGACGGCTGTACGCCTGCACCACGGGCATGTTGGCGAGGCTCTCCTCCAGCAGCGAGGCCAGCCGGCCGTTGCTGTCACGTTCCTCGCGGGTCGCGCTGCGCATCAGCGTGCCGAACACCCGGGCGCCGATCCAGATCAGCGGGGCGGCGGCGAACGTGATCAGCGCCAGCTGCCAACTTGTGCGCAGGGCTGCGGCGGCGAAGACCAGGGCGCCGACGGCGGAGGTGAGCAGTTCGACGGGGGCGGAGGCGACCAGGGTCTCGACGACCTCCACGTCCCCGGTGAGGCGGGAGACGAGGTCACCGGTGCCGTAGCGGTCCAGGCCGTCCGGCGGCAGTTGCTGCAGATGACGGAAGACGCGGTCGCGCAGTCCGAGAAGGAAGTGCTCGCTCGTCCAGCCGGACAGGTAGCCGCCGGCGGCGGAGGTGACGGCGCCGACCGCGGCGAGACCCAGCCACAGCGCGGCGGGATCCCAGAACGCGGAGAGGTCGCCGGGCGTGAGCACGTCGTCGGTGAGTTGCCCCACGATCCCGATCGCCCCCGCGTCGCATCCCGCCGACACCACAAGGAGCAGCGCCGACACCAGTACGGCGGTGCGATTGCCGCTGACCAGCGGCCAGAAGGTACGGAACGCGGCCCACGGCGAGAGCCTGGCGTGCCGCAGCCGCGCCGAGGGGGCGGCGGTGGGGTTCGCGGGGACGGACATGTCGAGCGGTGCGGCGGTAGCCATGGCCGGCCGGTACTCCCTGACTCCGTGGGCGCTGCCCGGATTGCGGGCGGGCCGGGGCGGCCCGCCTCCGAGGGAAGGCGGTCCGGCCCCGGCACCGTCCGGCGGTCGTGCTACTTGGCGTGCTTCTTGTGCTTGCGGTGGTGCTTCTTGTGGTGGTGCTTGTGATGCGCCTCCTTGGCGGCACCCACTTCCTTCTTCTTGGCCTTCTTGGCCAGTGTGATCTTCGCGAAGGACATGGACGTTCCTCCTTTGTCGCGACCCGCAAAGGGGCCTAGGAAGGCGCTCACATTCGACCGAGCGCGGTACGTCCATGAATACGAGGACGGGACTACCCCCATTCAAGGGCGGAGTTGAGCGTTGATTTAGATTCCCTTACCGAACCCCTAACCTGAAATCCCCGTCAAATTCCGTCTGTTCGTGGTGAGCGGCGCTCGGGTGTCTGCGGAATCCGGTTCGACCGACAGCTCTGCCGAGGATCAGGCAGCACTGTCGCGCAGTCGGACGAGCGTGGCCGCGGTCAGCCGCAGAGGTTCCTCGGCCGGGTCGACCAGGACGACCGTGCAGGTCGCGGCGTGGGCGAGCGCGGTGGTGAGACTGCCGTCGGTGAACTGGGCGAGCGGTCCGCGCGGCGAACGACCCACGGCCACGGCACGCGCATGGACCTCTGCGGCATGCCGGGCCAGCACCCGGCCGGCGGCGGCGTGATCGCCGACGCTGTCCAGGATCTGACCGGTGGCGGCGAACCCCTGGGCGGCGAGCCGGTCGAGGTGGGCGGTGACGGCGGCCCGGGCCTGGGCCGCGGTCTCGGTGTCCGCCGCCTGCTCCTCGACGACGGCGGTCCGCTGGACGTGCACCACCTCCAGCGGGCTGCCGGTGTCCTGCGCCAGCCGGGCGGCGGTGTCCACGACGGCGGCGGCCCGCTCATGGCCGCCGACGGCGACGACGATCGGGCCCGTGCCGGCCACGACACGCCGCCCCACGGGGGTGAGCGTCGGGACGACCGGCTCGCCGGCGTCGAGACGGGACTCCGCGTCCCTGAGCAGCCGGTGCCCGCTCGCCAGCACCGGGATCGCGAGGAGGAAGGTGCCGGCGCCCAGATAGAACGGGACGCTCAGATCGGTGGCGTCGGCGAGCTTCCCGGCGACATAGGGAGCCAGACCGCCGCCGATGAAACGCAGGAAGCCGTACGCGGACGAGGCCACCGGACGCTCGACGGGCGAGACCACCATCACCGCCTGCGTGGTGAGGGTGTTGTTGATGCCGATGAAGACACCGCTCACGATCACCGCGACGATCACGACCGTGGGCGTGCCGACCCCCGCGGCGATGACGGCCATCACCGCGCCTAGGCCGACGAGGTTGGCGTACAGCACGGGCGCGGTGCCGAAGCGGGCCTGCAGACGCGGGGCGAAGAAGACGCTGAACGCGGCCACCAGCAGCCCCCAGCCGGTGAAGACCAGGCCCAGCTGATGGGCGTTCAGCTCCATCGGATAGGGCGCGTAGCCGAGCATGGTGAAGAAGCCCCAGTTGTACAGGAGGGCCATGATGCCCATGGTCAGCAGACCACGGTGGCGCAACGCCGTGATCGGCGCCAGTGGTGAGGTACGGCGTTCCGGCCGGGGCAGTTCCGGTACGAAGGCCAGCGTCGCGACGAGGGCTACGGCCATGAGGACGGCGACGCCGAAGAACGGTCCGCGCCAGCTGATGGCGCCCAACTCGCCGCCGAGCAGGGGGCCGACGGCTATGCCGAGGCCGAGGGCGGTCTCGTACAGGATGATCGCACCGCCGAAGCCGCCGCTCGCCGAGGCGACGATGACGGCCAGCGAGGTCGCGATGAACAGGGCGTTGCCCAGTCCCCACCCGGCGCGGAAGCCGACGATGCCGTTGATCGAACCGGAGGCGCCGGCGAGCGCGGCGAACACCACGATGACCGCCAGGCCGGCGACGAGGGTGCGCTTGGCGCCGATCCGGCTGGACACCCAGCCGACGATGAGCATGGCGACCGCGGTGACGATCAGATAGCTGCTGAACAACAGCGAGACCTGACTGGGCGAGGCGTGCAGGCTCTCGGCCAGTGCGGGCAGGATCGGGTCCACGAGGCCGATGCCCATGAACGAGATCACGCAGGCGAACGCCACGGCCCACACGGCCTTCGGCTGCCTGAAAGGGCTCGCGGCCCTCGGGTGCGGAGCACTCATCAACGGTCCTCTTTCCGGATGCGGAACGAGCGGCCCCCGACGGGGGCGGCGTTGCCGGGGGAGGGGGTTCAGTCGCGGGCTCGGCGGTCCTCGATCGCGCGGGCCAGGGCGGGCAGGGCAAGCCGCACGGCCTGCTGTTCGGGCTCGGTCAGCTCCCCGATCAGTTCCTGGAGGGCGTGGGCGCGTTCGGCGCGCCGCTGCCGGAAGACGTCGAGTCCGGTTCGGGTGATCTCCACGCGGACTCCCCGTCCGTCGGTGCTGTCGGCGCCGCGGGCCACCAGCCCTGCGCGCTCCAGCCGGCCGACCAGCTGGGTCATCCCCGGCTGCGAGACGCCTTCGGCGCGGGCCAGTTCGGTCAGCCGCAGCGGCCCCTCCCGGCCCAGCCGGGCCAACGCGGAGGAGGCCGCGGTGCTCAGACCGCCGGCGGTGGCGCTGTGGCGTACGTGCCGCACCAACTGCTCCACGGCAACCATCAGTTGCTCCGACGCGCCGCCCGGACCCTCCGCGCCGGCCGTTGCATCACCGACGGCCTGATCCTCGACCCGACTTTCCATAATGTCATTATGCATCTAGATGTACTATGAAACAAGAAGCCCGGCCTGTGGCGGATCCTGCCGAGCTGCGTGCAGCCACGCGCCACAGCAACAGCGAGCCGGCGCGAATGACCAGCGTCCCGCTGCTGGTTGGTGCGTCGCGTACGTGCCGATGAACGTGCCCAGGCTGGTGGGCCGAAATGGTCCAGTGCGACCCTGCTCGCATGGGCGTCGACGACAACGACTACTGGAAGCGCTGGATAGCGAGGTTGCTGGCCGTCCTTGCCGCTGATCCTTCTGACCAGCTGACCTGGGCGAGCGAGCATCAAGTGAGGACGGCTGCCGTAGCCGATGACGTCGAATTCATCCTGCAGCTGGCCGAAGGAATGGCGGAGCGGGGAACCCTCGAACCCGAGGTCCTTCAGGACCTCAGGGAAATCGCCCGGTTCCTCGGCGAGATGGACGTGCGTGGTCGCCCAGGACGGTGGGCTGACGCGTTGACTGCCGATATGCCCTGGAGCGAGGTGCGAACTCTGGCGCGCCGGAGCCTCGTCGCCCGGCTGGGCGAGTGGCGTCTGCCGCTGCCAGGCCGCGTGCCGCCTCAACACGTCTATGACTGAGAACGTTCGTCCACACCTCACCGAGTACGTTCGGACGAGGCCAGGGAGCCCGCTGCTTCACGGGGGCACCCTGGCATCCTCACGGTCACGTCGGGACGCGAGTCCTCGGCCCAGCCGCACCAGTCTCGCTGCGGCCAGGTCAGTCCTCGGCCGTAGCGGAGTCCATTTCCCTTGCCCAGCGTCGGCTCCAGGCGTCCAGTGGACTCAGCGCCTCGACAAGGTCCTGACCGAGTGGCGTGAGGCGGTAGCCGTCGCTGTGCAGGGTGAGCAGGCGGGCGCCGGTCAGTTCGTCGAGGCGGGTGCTGAGCACGCTGGAGGACATGCGCTCGCACCGGCGCTGCAGTTCGCGGAAACCTGCCGGTGCCTGACTCAGTTCCCACAGGACGCGCATCGTCCAACGCCGCCCGAGCAGATCGAGCGCGGCCATGACCGGACGGCCCGACTCGGACCCCCGCACCGGCACACCCGGCCGTGGCGCCCTGGCTTCCATACCCACTCCTTGCGCTTCGCTTCTCGAAGCATGATACTGATTCGAAAATCGAAGCAAGGGGCATCACATGCCGCGCATCGAACCGCTCACCCCGCCGTACCCGGCCCCTGTCGACCAGGCACTCCGCCGGTGGATGCCCCCCGACGTGCCGCACGAGCCGCTCACGCTGTTCCGTGTCCTGCACCGCAACCCGGAACTGGCCTCGCGCATGTTCGCCCTGGGCGCCGGGCTCCTGGGACACGGCAGCCTCCCCGCCATCGACCGAGAACTCGTCATCGCCCGCGTCACCGCGCGCACCGGCTGTGCCTACGAGTGGGGCGTACACGCCGCAGGCCTCGCCCGGCAGGCCGGGCTCGGCCCCGAACAGCTCCAGGCGACGACCGACACCGATCCCGCGGTGAACGTCCCATGGCCGCCCCACCATGCGGCACTGCTCGCCGCGGTCGACGAACTGCACGACACGGCGCGGCTCTCGCAGACCGCCTGGGACGCCCTGCGCGTGCACTACGAGGACGGCCAGCTGCTCGAACTCCTCGTTCTGGCCGGCTGGTACCGCACCATCAGCTACCTGGCCAACGGCCTCCTGCTGGAAGAGGAACCCTGGGGCGCCCGCTTCCCGGCCAGGTGACCGCAGTCCGCTCATACCTGGCCGTTGACCAGCATTGCGGGACAGCTCTCCGGACGGGCTGGAGACAGATCTCGCGGGAGGGTGTTCATGCGTGCCGTGCGGTTCGGGAGGTTCGGTGGCCCCGAGGTCCTGGAGGAGGCCGATGTGCCGGATCCGTCGGCGGGGCCGGGCGAGACTCTGGTCCAGGTGGAGGCCGCGGGCGTCAATTTCGGCGACATCAAGCAGATCGCGGGCGAGCACACCGACGGTCCGTACGCCCCCCAAGGCCCGCTGCCCCGGATTCCCGGCATGGAGGTCGTCAGCCGGACCGCTGACCTACGGCGCCTCGTCCCGGCAGACAGCCTTCGCGATCGCGCCGAGCCGACTGGCGGTGGACAGCATCGCCGTCGCCGGCTTCTGGGTCATCCCGCTCATCGCCAGGAACGGCGCCGGCGGTGCGGAGCTCGCGGAGCTGCTCGATCTCACGGCGCGGCGCCGCCTGCGGCCCCTGGTCGGCGCGGAGTACGACCTGGCGCGGGCCCGCGACGCGCACGAGGACCTGCTTGGCCGTCGCACGAAGGGGAAGCTGGTCCTCCGCCCTTGAGGACGAACGTCGGTCTCTCCGATCCGGTCCTGTGAAAACCCGTTGGCGGAACCATGGCGACCACTGCTAGGTTTCCGGAAGCCGTGCAAGAGAGCGAGGAGGTGGTACCCGTGAACGCAGTATCGACATGGGTGCTCCCCTCCGGGGTCACGGTCGGACGCTAGGTCGTCCGGGAGCGCCGTTCAAGAGCACTCCCGAAAGGCACGACCATGCAATTCACTTCCGAACAACGCCTCGACGACGGCGTCCTCGAGCGCGAGTTCACCCTCGATGAGATCCCCGGCATCCTGTGGACGCCTGCGTCCGGGTCCGCATCCGCCCCGGCCCCGCTGATCCTGCTCGGCCACCCCCCGCTCGGACTGCGCAAGATGTACCCCCGGCTGGTGGCCCGGGCCCGACACTCCGCGGCGGAGGGCATCGCCACGGCCACCATCGAGCTCCCCGGCAGCGGTGACCGGCCCCGTTGGGCCGCCATCGAGCAGGCACGCGCCGACCTGCGCCGGGTGATGGAGGCCGGCGAGCCGGTCGGCGACGAGATCATCGATGCCCTCGTCCTCCCGCTCGTCGAGAAGTCGGTCCCGGAATGGCAAACCGCCCTGGACGCCCTGCTCTCGCTGCCCGAGATCGGCGGCCCGGTCGGCTACTCGGGGGGTGTGATCTCCATCGGCATCCGGTTGGCGGTGGTCGAGCCGCGCATCGTGGCCGCCGGCTTCTTCGCCGGGAGTCTCGTGCCCGCCGCCATGTTCGAGGAGGCCCGCCGGGTCACCATTCCGCTGCACGTCCTGCTGCAGTGGGACGACGAAGGGAACGACCGGCAGGCGGCACTGGACCTGTTCGACGCCTTCGGCTCCAAGGAGAAGACGCTGCAGGCCAATATGGGCGGGCACACCGGCGTCCCGCAGTTCGCGGGGGACGCCGCGGCCCAGTTCTTCACCCGACACCTGAAGTGACGCCGGGCCGTCAGGCCACCAGCCGCCGGTAGCCGTGTCGGCCAGGATGTTGCTCGTCCAGGGACAGCTCCCGGCTCTCCTCGGCTCGCTACCCCACGTACCCCTGCCACACTCTCGGCAGGGGCACGTGCGGCGATGATGATCCCGCACCGCGCGGCGGGTGTGGAGGAGAGCGCGGTCCCATCGGACTGTCAGCGGATCCTCCCGGCCGTGCGGCAGACAGCCGCGCCGGTCATGGCCCGCCGGGCCGGCGCGATGGTCGGGGTGGATGCCGGCGTGCGGAGAGCCGAAGGACCAGCTGTCGGGACTGTTCAGGCAATCACCGCCGTCACGGCCTGCACTTCCTCGTCCTGACCGGTGAAAGGCATCTGCGTACGGCACAGGCAGCGCGGACGGCAGGGCGAGTTCGGCCGGGCGGGAGGGGATCTGCTCAACGGTCCGGGAAATACCTGCGAATGGTTCGGTGTCGCGGCGCTGGTAGCCGGGGTTGCGTGCCGTGTGGACGAAGGCAGTATGGGACCCGGGCGGGTCGGGCGAGGCCCTGTCGCGCGAGGCGCGCGTCCAGCCGACGTCACCGTCGTCGATATCCCTGTCGATCACACCCGCGACACGGAGCTCTTCGCTCAGCTCCATGAGGGCGTCCTTGAGTAACGGCGCTGCTCCTGGCGGATTCACCAGTGAACCGCCACACCCCCTCCCTCGCCGAGCGCGCGCTGACGAGGGTCCATCGGCCGGGGCGGGACGGAGGATCAGAAAAGCAATGGCTCTGACACATCAGACGATGACTGACGAGCAGCGCAAGTCCGTTGCCCTGGAATATCTCAAGGCATTCGATCGCGGCGGAGTGACATCCAACGGTGGCAGCGTCCTGGACCTGTTCGCCGATGATGCCCAGGTCTGCTCTCCGAAGTGGGGTCTCGCCACCGGAAAGGAGGAGATCGGGAGATGCCTGTCCGATGTCGGCGGCGCGATCACACTGATCGAGCATCACTACGCCGGTTTCAACTGGATCTTTTCCGGAAGTGATGCCGGCGCCGGGTGTTCGTTCATGCTCCGCCGCCGACCCGGGAAAGACACTCGACGCGCAGTTCCACCCCTGCCACGTCCTCGTCCCTTACGCTTTCGCCGTCACATAGCGTGAGGAATGATGTGAGAAGCGTGATTGAAGCGCTGCGTAGTCCGCGGCGCCCCCTCGTCCTCGGCTCGGTGCTGACCGTCGCGCTCGTCGTGCAGTCAGCTCTGCTGATCGCCCAGCAAGTACAGATCGACGACCTGCAGATGCAGCCCGTCGACATCCAGGAGAGCCTTGAGCCCGGCCCTCCCGGGCCGTCCGGCCCACCCGGTCCCACTGGTCCCGCAGGTCCCATCGGCCCGCAAGGCAAGGACGGCAAGGACGGGAAGGACGGGAAGGAGGGCGCGAACGGGAAGGACGGCACGAACGGGAAGGACGGCAAGGACGCTGTCGCCCCGCCGGCGCCGGCGAAGAGCTAGACCCCGGGCCGCACCGGCCGTCTCCTCCTTCGTGCACTGAACGGTGATCCATCCTTGCCCAGTGCGGACAGGTGCGATCGGAGTTGCGGAGAACTCCCGGACGGGCGGCAGCAACGTCGGTCGGCCGCCTTGGGCTGTTGAAGGCGGCCGCCGAAGCGCGTGAGCACCTTGGGCTTCCCCGGAGCGGGCGAACATCGTTCCGCATACCCGCCGGTGCTTCGCCCGTGACGTGATCCAGCGCCTCCGCGCAGCGATCGGCAGGAGGCGGAGGTCCGGTCGCCCAGGAAAGGGTGCTCGGCCTGGAGGTCCGCCTTCGGTCGCGGCCTTTCCTTCAACTCTTTGACATCACATAGCGTGAGGAATGATGTGAGAAGTGTGAAAGCGGTGTGGCGTAGTCAGCAACGCCGCCTCGCGCTCGGCGCGGCGCTGACCGTCACGCTCGTCGCGCAGGCGGCTGTGCTCGTTGCCCACCAGCAGCAGATCGACGAACTTCAAGCCCGGCGCATGGCCCTCCAGGGGAACGGCATCCGGCAGGGTCTGCCCGGCCCGCCTGGCCCCTCCGGCCCTTCCGGGGCACCGGGCCCAACCGGTCCGACGGGTCTGCCGGGGCGGGAGGGGAGAGAGGGCGATCTCGGTGAGCGGGGGCGCAACGGCAGGAGAGGGCGGAACGGGAGGAACGGCGTGGTCATCTACCTCAAATGACGGCGACACGTCGGAGCTTGCCGTCGAGGGTCAAGCCGTGGGGGTTTCACCGTAGCGAGTCGCCTGGTGAGACGGCACAGCCGCTTCCTGCACTCGGCGCATGGAAGAGGCGAGTTCACCTGGGCGGACCTCAGCACGCGCTCACACCGGCCGGCGACTGCAGCGAACAGGCTGCGGTCGCCCGCCGGTTGAGGACCTGCCATCGCTACGGCGCTGTTCAACCCACTTGCGGCGAGTACGGCAACGGACCACCTAACCGGGCGGGACACGACGAGGGGCCGGGTGTTGAGGAAGTCCCGCCATCATCGAGGCAGGCAGTGACTTCCACGACTTGCCCACACCCAAGCCCGTCAACGGGCCACCGCAGCGTCCTGACCACGCCCGGGTGACTCAACGGCCTCCCGGCTACCACTGCTCAAAGGACCAACCGGGATGGCAGGCGCCCAGGTAGGGACGGTGCGTGTCCCAGTCGTCAGGTGCCAGTGCGCGCACAGGCCGTGGAGTGATCCGGCCGGTGTCGTCGATGTCGAATCCCCAGGAGAAGCCGGTCAACGGCACGACACTCCGTTTGGTCTCCTCGAACGGAGTCCAGGCCAGAAAGCTGTGAGCGAGCCAGGCCAGCGGCGTGCGCTCAACCCTTGACGGCGCGTCGAACAGCGTCGGTCTGACACCGAAAAAGGCATAGGGGGACGACGCGTCCTCGAACAGGAAGAACGGGTCCGTCTCGAAGGCAGTCCCGTTCGAGGGGCTGTCCGTCGACTGGACCAGTTGGACCCAGCCGAACATCGCACGATAGCCCTGGGCAGGGTGCTCAACACTGGCGCTGCAGGACGGGAACCCGCGCGCGCCCGGCGGCTTGCCGACCTTTTCGGGCGCGTCAACAAGCTCCACGGCCACCGTCACGGTTCCAGCTGCACCGTCATGGACAAAGGGGAAGATCACATCCTCACCCTCTCGACGGTCCACTTCATCGGCAAGGGGGAAGCCGGACATAGTGCGAGACACACTCCGCGTCTGCTCGCAAGCCCAAGGTGCCTCAGGGCGGGGCCGGGGGGACGCCTTCCGGAAGGGCGGCATCACGGCGGGCGAGCAGGCATCGTGACGTCTCACGGCCGATCCGGATCACGCGGCCGTGCACTGTCCGCAGGCAGGCGGCGAGCTCGCGGATCGACCAGCGGCTGAACGGCCGGCGGAGCTCGGTCGGGCGAGTGGTGGCCGTCCGGACGACGAAGTCCTTGTCGTCAGTGCTGAGAAGGCGGAGACGGCCTCCCACCCACCGAGGGCCGAGAGAGGCCAGGCCGCTCTCGTTGAACCGGTGGATCACGTGGCGGACGGTGTCCTCGTCGGCCGAGGTCACGACAGCGGCAACCTGATTGACCGATGTGGTCACAGCGTCAGGAGGCATCCTCGACGGTGCCGGAGAGGCGGTAGGCGGTGGAGGTGTCGACACCGAGGGCGGCGAGCAGGTCGAGGGCGGCGGTGAAGGGCGGAGCTCCGGCCAGACGGGCGGCGGCAAGGTGGGCGGGGAGGCGGCCGGCGGCGATCAGGGCGGTCCACTGGCCGGCGGAGAGGGCGAGGTAGCGCAGGTTGGGGAGATCGGCCAGCAACGTCAGGTCCGGCGTGGGGCAACGGGACAGGTCGAGGGCGCGCAGCGCAGGGAGGGTGCGCAGTGGGGCGAGGTCGATCGGGGTCTCGGAGCCGACGGCGAGTGAGGTGAGGTGCGGGTGGCCGGTGAGCGGGACGAGATCGGCCTCGGCCGCGAGGCCGACGGCCAGGTCCTCGACGGGGAGTGCTGCCATGGGGGACAGGTCGGTGGTGGCGCAGCGGTTGAGGTGCAGGCGCCGCAGGTGCGGGGTGGCGGAGAGCGGGACGAGGTCGACGGGTGAGGGGGCGTCATTGAGGTGTATCGCCTGGACGCCCGGCGCGAGCCGTTCGTCCAGGGCTGAGACCACCAACTCGCTCGAGCCGTCCCCGGACTGCTGTGGGGCGTGAGGATCCGGCAGGCCCAGGGCCTGGCCGAGCCAGGCGGTGACGGAGGAGGCGGCGTAGCGTGGGCCGTCGTCGAAGTCCCGGCCGACCTCGATCACCTGACCGGGGCGGCCGTCCGCGGCCGGCGCCAGGTCCACGGCGAAGAAGTTCCCGTCGAACCAGGTGGCGAACGGAAGCCAGCCCGGATGCCCGGAGCAACGGCGCACCGTGTTCGGCGGATCGGCGTCGAAGATCACCTGCTGCCAGCCGAGCTCCCAGCCGAACCAGGTCGGCACGCCTATGTAGTCGTTGCGCTCGGCCAGGGCCCGGTCGAGCGACAGCCAGCCGTACCCGGCCAGCGCCTCGTTGTCGCCATCCCCGTCGGCCTCCAGGTAGAGCGCCCGCAGGTCCGCCGGCAGTGCCCGGCCGAGGTGGCGCTCGGCGGCGGCGAGTTGCTCCTCGGTGACGGGCGCCGGCATCTCCGGTTCCGCGCCGGAGCGTTCGGTGTGTTGCCGCAGTACGGCATGCAGCCGCTCGACCGCCTCGGCCCGGTCCCCGGCCGGGCGCAGCGCGGACGGTTCTGCACCGTCGGCCGCGCCCGGTTCGGACGGTTCGAAGCCGAGGTCGAGAGTCAGTGTCCAGCCGTCCTCGGGGCCGCCCCCGGGCCGCAGCGCTTCCCGGAACACCACGAGCTCGAAGGCACCCGACGGCCGGCAGATCATCTCCAGGGCAATGGCCTCCCAGCCGTGGCTGTCCCGGAACCGGCACGCCAGCGAGGAGAGACTGTCGCCCGGGAACGGCACGTGGAAGAAGGAGCCCGGATGGCTCGGCACCACGTACCCGCTGCCGGCCAGGCCGACGCCGGACCGGCTCGCCCGCCCTCGCAGCACGCATTCCGTCCAGCCCTCCGGCGCCTGCGCTACGACCTCCGCCGTGATCTGCCGTGCCGCCTGTTCCACCGTCAGGTCCATGCCCGCCCTCTCGTCCGCACCGTTCGGACGATCATGTCAGCAGGCTGTGACAGAGCGATCGACAGCCGGCGCTACCCCGGCCAACCTTCTCGGTCACGGCAGGTCGCAGCACTAGCCGTTCAGCCAGTCCCCTGGGAGCAGGGCCCGGACCGCCTCCAGTGCTTCCTCGGTCCGAGCCCTCACAGGCACGCAGCCTTCCTCATCCCGCAGCAGCACGTCCGCACCGAGGAACCAGCGGGTGCCCTCGAAACCCCTGGCCGAATAGACCGGAAACGGCAGCTGCTCGCAGCTCTCTTCGATGATCCGCGTGTATTCGGGGTCGGGCTCGTACAGGAAGTCGCTCAGGTGCTCCGGTGCGTGCAAAGACTCGGCCAGGACCATCTCGACCACCATCCACGACAGGTGTTCCATCCACGGCTCCCACCGCTGGGCCTGCCGGTCGGCCAGGTCCGCAAGCACATGGACTCCCGGATCAGCCTGGTCGAGGTCCTTGAGCAGTACGCCCCAGGAGCAGGCGCCCTGGTTCTCCTCCCGGAAGACCAGTGCTTCGCCGCGAGTGTCGATGTAGAGCTGGTCCGGGTGCAGCAGCCGATCGTGGTTGCTCGTCAGATCCTGGCGCCGCCCGAGCAGCCGGTACATCTCGCGGAGGGCGCTCGGCAGGCTTGCGTCAAGACGTTCCTCCGCTGCTGCAAGGTCCTCCTCGGTGAAGCCGTCGCCGTCCGCCAGCGGCTCCACCCATGCGTGCGTGAAGTCGCGGACGAACCGCCACGCGGCTTCGCGGTCCGCGCGGGCATACTCCAGGCCTTTGCGGACGTCGAACATCTGAGTCATGGCGCAGACCCTAACCGCCGCCTATGACACTCCATCGGACAACATCCGTGTGGCGGCCCGGCCGGCGCGGGGCCCGACCCGGTCATGCTCCTCGACGGTCACAGACCGTCGTGGTTCTGTCGGCGGTCCCGGACGCCCGACATCACCAGGTCAACCTCGGCAGCAGGTGCGCACCGCCGCGTCCGCACTGCTGACCCGGGCGCAAAGCGCCGGTGCCGTCCGTGCCGACCTCGACGCATCGGAGCTGCTCGCCCTGGCCGACGGGATCACACTGACCGCCACCGACGTCACTCAAGCCGGACGACTCGTCGTCCTGGTCAGACAGGGCATGGACACTCCCTCGACGCCGGCCGACGCCATCCACTGAAGGCGGCAGGCGAGATGCCGACTTGCGCCGCGTACTCGAAACGCGCGCCCTGAACCAGTTCTGCGGGCCACTCGAACATGAAGACCACGATCCACTTGAACCGCGTCGTCGCCGGGGCATTCATTGTCTGCGGTCGGACTCCCGTCACCGGCGGAGCAGAGCACGACCGGTGCGCAGCTGTGGTATGCCGCCCCGCCAACCCGATGAAGATCAGGATTTCGATGGGGCATGTCGAACCCGAACCCTACGGCGCTTTCCGTATCATTTTTGTTTCTCTGTGGCGATTTCTCGGTCGTATCTGGCCTGTCCGGCTGACGAATTTGGCCCGCCTCGTTGATGGGTAGGACTGGTGAGATCGGCCGTTGCTCTTGAGGGGTCGGCGCCACCCTAATAGGAGTACGCCTCTATGATCTCGACGGCAGGTTCTGGGGCTTCTGCCACGGCATCGGCGTGAAACTCGCCCGGTGCTTCGGTGGTCGCCTCTACCGCGGCTGCTCCGGGTGGTGAAACCGCCGGCAATTGCGCATCACCGGTGTCGTCCTGGCGTACGTCGGGACTCGTCCATGTCCGCGAAGGAAGCTCGCTCGGCACGGCGTACTTCGCCTCGAACTGCCGCGAATGCACGAGCAGCGCTGGCCCGGATACGTCACGAGAACGGTCATAGGCTGCAATGGATGCGGTATGGATTTCGATTCGCCTGTGCGGAACCGGGCCGCGCGAACGAGATCTTGAAGGCGACGACGCCGAGCTGAGCGAGGCGGCAGCCGGTCCTGGTAAAGCCCGTGCGACGGCCCTTGGCGCGCGCCCGGGTGAGGTGGCACCGCACGTTTGCGCGTCTCGGGCGGACAGGAGGGCAGGCGGGCCATGAGGCACCCCTTGCTTGTAATCGAGCCTCCATTCGAATGGGGTGATTCGCCGCACCGATGGCGTTCGTTCGCCGTGGTCATGGCCGCTATTCGTGCTCAATTCACCGCTTGGTGGAAGCCGGGCGCCGGCAGATGACGCGCGTGAGAACGGTGCTCTTGGCCGCCGATTGGAAGGGGACTGCTGGGGGACTTGGGGACAGCGTGTCGCGGCGATTCTCCTGAATCTGTATAGCCGGGGTAAGATTCGGAATGAATTCACTCAGTTGTTTATTCTTCCTGCGTGCGGGATGACGTGTCATCGAACAGGCGGAGTATTTCTGGCGGGTAACAGCCGTGCGCCTGTATTTGCGCCGGACTGCGCCATCCATCGCCGTAACAACACCGTGCGCTCGCCGAATCAAGTGACTTTCGCCGGGTGCGGGTTGTACGTTTCTTCTTGCTGAAAACAAATTCCAGCCAGCGGTTCTCACCGTTGAGAGGGACACGCATGACTAGCCACGCAACCGAAGTCGACCTCGAAAGTCTGCTACGCCAGAGGTTACAGGCCACAGGTACGAGCGAGCGTTGGACGACCGACGCGGACGAGATGTGGTGCCGCCTTACATCCCAGTCCGGAATTCGACGCCGGCAGGGCTGGAAACTGCACGTGTCCGCGACGTCCGCCTCCGCGCCGGAAGTCCTCGTGAAGGCCTTGGACGTGCTGCTGATCGAGGAGGCCGGATTCAAGTTCGTCCGGTCGCTCGAACAGGTGGGCGCGCTCAACTCCCGTGCCACTCCGCGCGGAAGTTCGGGCAAGTTCATCACCGTATACCCGCCCTCCGACGGCGACGCGGCCCGGATCGCCCTGGCGCTGCACAAGGCCACGGCAGGTCTGGCCGGTCCCCGGATCCTGTCCGATCAGCCGTACGCCCCGCACAGTCTGGTGCACTACCGCTACGGCGCCTTCGTCGGCCGGCGGCGGCTGTCGGACCAGGGTCTGCTGGTGTGGTTCATCGAGGACCCCGACGGCAATCCCGTGGAGGACAAGCGCACCGGCCGGTACTCCCCACCCCCTTGGGCGGTCAGCCCGTTCCCCGCCTCGGTACCGCTGCCACCGCAACAGGAGAAGGCGGCGAGCAGCCCGGTGCTGCTCGGCGGCCGGTTCTCGGTACGGGAAGCGATCCGGCACACCAACAAGGGCGGCGTCTACCGGGGCACCGACGTCACCACGGGCGCACCCGTGGTGATCAAGGAGGCCAGGCCGCATGTCGAGGGCGACGCGTCCGGCTCCGACGTCCGCGACTGGCTGCGGGCCGAGGCCAGGACACTGGAGAAGCTCAAGGGCACCGGGCTGGCACCGGAACCGCTCGCCATGTTCGAGACGGGCGGACACCTCTTCCTCGCCCAGGAGGAAGTGCCGGGCGTGCCCCTGCGCAACTGGGTCGCCGAGCGCTTCCGTGACGTCGGAAGCGAACGCTACCGAGCAGACGCGCTCGCCCAGGTCGGACGTCTGGTGGAACTGGTCGCGGCGGCCCACGACCGCGGCTGCGTACTGAGGGACTTCACGCCGGCCAACGTCATGGTCCGCCCCGACGGAGAACTGCGCCTCATCGACCTGGAGCTCGCCGTCCTGGAGGACGACGTCCCGCTCCCGACCACAGTGGGGACCCCCGGATTCAGCGCCCCCGAGCGCCTGGTGGGCGCTGCGGTCTCCCCGACGGCCGACTACTACAGCCTCGGCGCCACCGTGTGCTTCGTGCTCGCCGGCAAGGTACCGAACCTGCTGCCCGAGGAGCCGGCCACCAGAGGTGAGGAGCAGCGGTTCGCCGAGTGGCTGACCGCCTGTGCCGGAACGTTGCACCTGCCGGACGGTCTGCCGGAGATGATCCTCGGGCTGACGAAAGACGATCCCGGCGAGCGCTGGGACCCCGCCAGAGCGCGTGCGGCCCTCCAGCGGAATGACCCGGCGCGGCCGGGGCACCCCGCCGCCGCACCCGAGCGGGCCGACCGACCGGACGACGCGACGCAGGTTGCGGTCACCGGGATGGTGGACCACCTCGTCGATTCGATGACCCCGGCCGACGACCGGAGGCTGTGGCCCGTCTCCACCCTGGCCGGGGAGGCGGACCCCTGCACCGTACAGCAAGGCGCGGCAGGTGTACTGGCGGTCCTGACAAGGTACTTCGAGCTCACCGGCGACCCACGCCTGCCGGACCTGATCTCCACCGCGGGCCACTGGATCGCAGCGCGTACCGACACCCGCTCCATCCGTCCGGGCCTGCACTTCGGCGGCCGTGGAATCGCCTGGGCGCTGTACGACGCCGGACGCGCCGTCGACGACCGCGCGCTCACGGACCACGCCCTGGCCCTGGCACTGGCCCCGCTGGAGTCGACGCTCAGTCACGACATCACCCACGGCTCCGCGGGCAGCGGACTCGCCGCCGCCCACCTGTGGCGTCGTACCGGTGACCCACGCCTGGCCGAACTGGTCGTCGACGCGGCCGACCGGCTGGCCGCCGCCGCACAGCCCGAGCCGTCGGGCGTGAGCTGGCCCGTCCCCGCGGAAGCAGTCTCCGAAGAGGCCGGCAAACGCTATCTGGGCTTCGCGCACGGAACATCCGGCATCGGCTCCTTCCTTCTCACCGCCGCGGCCGTCTCCGACCGGCCGGAACACCTGGAGCTGGCTCTGGCGGCGGGAGAGCATCTGGTGGCCAACGTCGTGATGGTCGGCCAAGCGGCCCAATGGCCGGCCCAGGCCACGGACCTGCCCACGGCCCCGTACTGGTGCCACGGTTCGGCGGGGATCGGATCCTTCCTGATCCGACTCTGGCAGCGGACCGGGGACAAACGATTCGGCGATCTCGCCCGCGGCGCCGCACACGCCGTCCTGGAGCGCGCATCCAGGGCCGCCCTCGCCCAGTGCCACGGACAGGCGGGCAACGGCGACTTCCTCCTCGACATGGCCGAGGCCACCGGGGATCCCGACTACCGGGCGATGGCCGAGGATCTGGCCCGCCTCATCGTCTCCGAACGGGCCCACCGCGACAGCCACGTCGTCTTCCCCAACGAGTACGGGGAGGTCTCGACGAGCTGGAGCGACGGGTCCGCAGGAATCCTGGCGTTCCTCCTGAGGACTCGCCACACAGACTCCCGGCACTGGACCGTCCAGCAGCCGGGGTGAGCGACAGGCCACCCACCTGTCGCAACCGCTCACAGAAGGAGAATCTCATGGAGAACAACCAGGCCCTCGAAGTGCTGGCCCACCTGCACGCCCTTCCGGAGACCGAGCCGGTCGCCGTCGAAGGAGACCAGTTCAGCGGTACGTGTGCGTGCGTCGGCCTGCTGACGCTGCTCAACACCGTCTGCGTGGGCATCAGCTGCGCCTAGTCGAAAACCTCCGGCCGGTGGTCGCCCTCGGGCGGCCACCGGCCGGAGCCGAGGCCGCTGCGACCGGCAGGCCTGCGGAAGACCCCCCGTCGACGAGGACCCGACCATGCAGCCACCTGCCGGTGACGACGCTCGCAGCCGAGCAACCCCACCGACCGCCGACCTCACAAGCCCGGACACCGCGCAGCCCGCCGCCCGGCCGGTGTACGCCATCAGCGCGCGCGGCCTGGTCAAGAGCTACACGGGCCCGGACGGGACCGCCACCCACGCCGTCCGCGGCCTGGACCTGGACGTGCTCAAAGGCGAGGTGTTCGCCTTCCTCGGCCCCAACGGCGCGGGGAAGTCCACCACCCTCGCCCTGCTGTGTGCCCTGGCCCGCCCCACCGCCGGACAGGCCGTGGTGGCGGGCGCAGACGTGCTCAGCCGGCCGGACCAGGTACGAAGAATGGTCGGGATGCTCTTCCAGCACAGCGCCCTGGACCCGGACCTGACAGCCGAACAGAACCTGCACATCCACGCGCGTCTCTACGGACTGCGCCGCCGCCACGCCCGCGTGCGTGTCACCGAGATGCTCGAAACGGTCGGACTGGCCGACCGGCGGCGCTCCCCGGTACGCACCCTGTCCGGAGGCATGCGTCGCCGCCTGGAACTCGCGCGTGGCCTGCTGCACGCGCCCCAGGTGCTGTTCCTCGACGAGCCGACCACCGGACTCGACCCGCACGCCCGTGCCCAGGTCTGGGAACACCTGCGCGTACTGCGCGACCAGTACGGCAGCACGCTCTTCGTCACCACCCACTACCTGGAGGAGGCGGAGAACTGTGACCGCCTCGGCATCCTCGACCACGGCCGGCTCGTGGCCCAGGGCACGCCTCTCGCGCTGAAGGCCGCGATCGGGGACGACCGGGTGGTGCTGCGCACCGGCGACGACACGGCAGCACAAGAGGTCGTGGGCCGGACCGCGCCGTCGGGCCGCGCCGTCACCCTGGACACCGAGGGGGTGTCACTCCGCCTGCCCCACGGCAGCGCCTGGATCCCCCGCCTGTGCGCGGCACTGGAAGCCCACGGCATCGCGGTGCACGCCGCGTCCGCGACCCCGCCGACGCTCGACGACGTCTTCTTCCACCACACCGGCCGCAGCATCCACGCCCCCCGGTCCCACCCGACACCGGCCGCTCCGGCTCCGGGCGCGACCACCACCGCAACCGAGGAGGCCCCGTGACCGCACCCGCTCTCCCGGCCTCGGACACCTCCGGTACCCCTGACGACCAGGGCGACTCCGGCAGCACAGGCCGTGAGCCGAGGCGCCCCCTGCGCCACGAACTGCGCGCGGTCCACGCCCTGGTCCACCGCGATCTGCTGCGCCTGGCCACCCAGCCCACCCACACCGCCCTGATGCTGCTCCAGCCGGTGCTCTACCTCCTCATCCTGGGGGGCGGTCTCGCCGACCTGATCCCGAAGTCATCGCTGGGTGTCGGATACCAGACCTACCTCTTCCCGGGCATGCTGATGATGACGGTACAGACGCCGGCCATCGTCGTCGGCATCCGCCTGATCACCGACCGGCAGAGCGGCTACCTGCGCGAACTCCTGATGGCCCCGGTCGGCCGGCCCACCCTCCTGCTCGGCAGCTGCGCCGGCGGCACCATCGTCTCCACGGTCCAGGGTGCCGTCCTGCTCGGCCTGGGCGGCGTCGTCGGCCTGCCCTACGACCCGCTCCTGCTGGCCCTGCTCCTCGCCGGCATGGTCCTCGCCTCCTTCACCATCACGGCTCTGTCCCTGCTGCTGGCCGTGAGCCTCAACCGGCCCGAGATCTTCCAGATGCTGCTGGGCCTCGTGATGATGCCGCTGTTGTTCCTCTCCGGCGGCTTCTTCCCGCTGGAGAACCTGCCGGGCTGGGCCCATACCCTCGCCGCCGTCAATCCGCTCGCCTACGGAGTGGACCTGCTCCGCCGCTGCATCGAGCTACGGGTGCCGGACAAGGCTGCCACCGTGGGCATCGAATGGTCCGGCTGGCAACCGCCCCTGCTCCTGGAAGGGGGCCTCCTGCTGGCCGGCGGAGTCCTGGCCCTGCTCTGGGCCGCCCACCGCTTCAGCCGCCCCGAATGACACCGAGGTGCGGGACCGAAGCCGTGTCCCACTGCGATCGGCGGACCGGCACCTCGCTCCTGCGGACGCAATGAACGTACTCACAGCCGGGCATCACATCGGCTCCGCGCGGGGCGTCCACAGGGGCACGCCCGGCCCCGGCGCCCGACGTCACCCGCCGGCCGGTTCCGTGTCCCGTACCGCCCGGGGCGAACGGGCGGCAGGTGTGGCGAACACGGCGGCCACCACCAGGACGAGCACCAGGATCAGGGCGTGCCGCAGCCCGAAGTGCTCGCCGAGGTAACCGAGCGACGGCGGGCCCACCAGGAAGGCGACATAACCGACGGTCGCGGCCAGCGAGACGCGCGCGGCGGCGTCCGGGCCGGAATCGCCCGCCGCGGAGAGCGCGACGGGGAACCCGAGGGATGCCCCGAGGCCCCAGAGGACGGCGGCCGCGGCCGCGACCGCCTGGTTGTCCACGAAGATCACCAGAGCCAGTCCGGCGGCTCCCACGATCGCGCTCCCGCCCAGCGCCGCCGCCCGCCCGAACCGGTCCACGAACCGCCCGCCGACGAACCGCCCGACGGTCATCGCGGCGGCGAACACCGCGTACACGGCCGAGCCCAGCGCGGCGTCGAAGCCGTGCCCGTCCACCATGACCAGCGGCAGCCAGTCGTTCGCGGTGCCCTCGGCCATGGCGAGGGCGAGGATGACGCCCCCGATCAGCAGCAGCGCCGGGTCCTTCCACACCGCGGCACGCGCCGCGCCCGGTTCGCGGCTCCCGCCCGGGTCGTGCTGCCGGCCCACGTCGACGGGGACCCGCCGGATGACCAGGGCCAGGGCACCCAGCACCACCGCGGCGACGGCGACGAGATGCACCAGAACCGGGAAGCCGACCGCCGTCAGGCACATACCGACCACCGCGCCGAGCACCGTGCCGAGACTGAAGAAGCCGTGCATGGCGGGCAGCGTGGAACGGCCCAGCAGCCGCTCCACCTCCGCGCCCTCCACATTGAGCGCCACCTCGCCGCCGCCCATGCCCAGCCCGAACAGTCCGAGGCCCAGAGCGACACCGGGACCCGAACTGACGGCGGCCCCGACACCGACGACCACGGCACCGGCCGCTATCGCCGAGGTACCGGCCAGGATGACCAGCCGGGCACCCCAACGGGCCACGAGCGCGCCCGAGCACAGGATGCCGATCATCGAACCGACGGAGAGCCCGAACAGGATCAGACCCATCTGCGCGGTGGACGCGCCGAGCAGGTCTCGTACGTCCGGGGTCCGGGTCACCCAGGAGGAGATCGTCAGACCGGGGGCGAAGAACAGGACGAAGACGGCGGTGCGGCGCCGGGCGAGGTCGGCGGTCATGGGTGGTGGCTCCAGAGGTGTCCGTGCATGAGTCTGTACGACCGTACACACTTGCCTGTACATCTGTACACACTCTGGAGCGGTCAACCCATGGCAGATTGAGGACGTGAGCGGCACACGACGCGAGATCCCGAACGATCCCGGACGCAAGGAGCGCATTCTCGATGCAGCCCTCGACGTGATCGCCGAGAGCGGGGTGCACAGAACCACCCACCGCAGGATCGCGGCGCGGGCCGAGGTGCCGCTGGGCTCGCTGACGTACTACTTCGACGGCATGGCGGACCTGCTCGCGCAGGCCTTCGCCCGCCTGTCGGACACCATGTCCCGGCTCTACCGGCAGACCCTGCAGTCCGCCGCCTCGACGGCCGAGGCCGAGGCGGCCGTCGTCGAGCTGATCTGCGGCCCGGCCTACGCCACGGAACGCGACATGACGCTCATCTTCGAGATGTACGCCTACGCCAACCACAACGAGGCGGTCTCCGCCACCACCCGCACCTGGCTCGAACGCAGCAGGGACAGCCTCGCCCTGCACTTCACGCCCGGGGTGTCCCGCGCGCTCGACGCGCTGATCGAGGGCTGGCCGATGCACCGCGCCTTCGCCGACGCACCCCTGGACCGGCGGCTCGTCACCGAGACCGTGCACGCGATCGTCACCGCCGCACCGCGACTCTCCACGGACGGGGCCTGAACCGGACGGGGCCCGAGCCGAACGGGGCCCGAGCCGGACGGGGCCCGAGCCGAACGCGGCTTGAACCGGCCGGGGCGGCAGTCGTGCCGCCCCGGCCGGCGGGCGGTCACTGGCCCGGCGTGAGGATGTACGTGTTGAGGGTGCCCACCGAGCTGAGCGGGGTCGGCGAGCCTGTGTCGTAGCGGTCCACGGCCAGGTAGTTGGGCTTCTTCCGGGCGGCGGGCGTGCAGAAGTTCTGTGCGCGGTTGAGGAGCTTGCCGTTGTCGGTGGCGGCGGTGGAGGCGATGGGGTAGTCCCGGAAGTGGTTCATCACGAACAGCGGGTGGAAGGCGGACGAGTCCGTGGTGAGCGGCCTGTCGGTGCCCCACCGGCTGTAGCAGGACCAGTCGGAGCTACCGAGACCGGCGCCCATGGACCAGTAGTTCTCCACGGTCCACTCGCGCTGGTACATCACGCCGAAGGTGTCGCGCGTGGTCCAGCCGTTGGCGGTGTCGCTCGCCCGGGTCCGGTCGCTGAAGATCAGCAACTGCTTGCCCCGGGCCGCCAGATCGGCCATGGTCGGCCAGCCCTTGCTCGCCACGCCCTCCTGGTCGGGCCGGTACAGCACGTCGGACAGACCGCTGACGGAGGCGAGCGAGGACTTCAGCACGTCGGAGGAGGCGTAGTCCTCCAGGAACACCGTCGCGAACTGGCCGGGGTTCGCCTTGAGGAAGTCGACGATGCGCTGGAGGTCGGTGGCGAGCGGAACCGGACTGCTGACGCCGTCGCAGCTGTTGTGGCACAGGACCGCCTGGCCGGAGACGGTGTAGTCGTCGAGCATGAACCCGCGCACACCGTCGGAGAGTTGACGGTTGATGCCGTAGTTCTGGTTGGGGAACAGACTGACCGGGAACGAGGCGAAGTTGCCGTCGGAGCTGTTGGCGAACGCGTTGTGGGCGGTCAGGAACGTGACCTGGTCGAGGGTGCGGGTGTCGGCCGAGGGCATCGCCGAGGTGGCGTAGGAGACCGGGGAGAGGTACCAGCGGGCGAGATCGCCCGAGGCGCCCAGCTGCACGGAACTCGAGTCCGAGGACGATCCGGTCAGGTACTGCGAGGTGCCGGGGACGGCGACCGTGTAGGTGCTGTCGGCGCCGGCGGTGATCGCCCAGGTGGTGCCGTCCGCGCCGCAGGTGGCGGTGACCGCCGTGGTTCCGTTGCGCCCCAGGCAGGTACCGGACTCGTCGGCGTTCTGGAGTTGGTACCCACCGCTGACCGCGACGGCGGTCCACTGCTGGTGGTCCTCGTTGCCCTTGGGATTGTGGGCCGCGACGGTGCCGCTGCTGTCGGCCGCGTTGAGACCGGTGACGTAGTTCTGGAGATAGACCGAGGATGTGGGGACCGCGGCCGAGGCGGTGCCCGGGAGCAGGACGGGCGCCGACAGAGCGAGGACGGCGGAACAGCACAGGACGCGCAAGGGGCGCAGACGCACGGGAAATCCCTTCGCTGTGGCAGGAGTTGCCGATGGTGACAGGGTCATGACTTACCCGTCGGGAAGTGTGCGGCGCCAGTCGTCCAACCTGAATTCCACATCACACAACCGAACTTGATGGAACGTCAGCGAAGGTGGACCGGATGTGCCGGACCGGCTCGGAGCCGCCGCGACACCCACGGCCTGCGAGGACGCGCACGGGACACGGCGGCGAACAGGAGCCGGTGACAGGTGAGCAGGGTGAACAGGCGGTGCGGGCAACCCTCCGCCGGGCCTGCCATGACCGCGGCACGGTCCCGCGCCGGCACCGGGACCCGCCCGGGTTTCGGCTCCCCGACGCTGCCCGAAAGGATGAAGGTCCCGGTCGGACGGCGTGTCGCGCGCCGCGCACCCGGCATCCTCCGAATCGCCGAGGCATATGCGGGAATCAGGGGGGGCTGAGATGGAACGAGGGCGGGAACGGACTTCGTTACGGCACCGGGCGCGGTACTTGTTCGACAGGACGCTCGCCCGCAGCACAGGCGCACTGCTCGGCTGGCTCGCCGTGTGCTGTCTGGCGGTCGTCGTGCCCGTCAGCACCCTGCTGGTGTGGACGGACCCCGGCGCGCCGCGTTCCCTTTCGGGCCGGCTCGCCCAGGTGTGGCGGACCAGCGCGGAGACCCTCAGGCTCGGCGCGGTGAAGGGCGCGCCCACGCGGATGCTGCTGTCCGTGCTGCTCGGCCTGATCGCGCTGCTGTGCGTGTCGACGGTCGTCGGAGTCGTCACCACGGGCCTCGGCGACCGACTCACCGAACTACGGCGCGGCCGCTCACGGGTGCTGGAGCACGATCATGACGTGGTGCTCGGCTGGACCGACCAGATCTTCACCCTGGTCTCCGAACTGATCGCCGGACGCGCCGGAAGCGGACGGGGTGCACGAGGGCGGGGCGGATCGGGACGACACGTGATCACCGTGCTGGCCGACCTGGACCCGGCACGCATGGAGAGCGCGCTCACCGCCGCCCTGGGCGTCACCGACGGCGTCCGGCTGGTCTGCCGGACCGGCGCTCCCACCGACCCCGACGCCCTGGCCCTGGTCACCCCGGGCGCGGCCAGGGCGGTGGCGGTGCTGCCCGGGGACGACTCCGACGGCGATCTCACGGTCGTACGGACCCTGCTGGCGCTGCGCGCCCTGCTCGGCGCCGACGACGGACGGAACGGACCGCGCGTGGTCGCCGCCGTCCACGACGGCCGCTACGTGCCCGCCGCACGGCTGGCCGCCGGAGCGCGCGGCACCGTCCTGGAGACCGACCGGACCTCGGCACGGCTGCTCGTCCAGGCGGCCCGACGGCCCGGGATGCCGTCGGCGCTGCGTGACCTCCTCGACTTCTCCGGCGCCGAGTTCCATGTGGCCGACGTCCCGGAAGCGGTGGGACTGTCCTTCGAGGAGGTCGCCCTGCGCCTGGAGACGTCCTGCGCGGTGGGAATCCTGCGCCCGGACGGACGGCCGCTGCTCACACCCCCGCCGCAGACCGTGCTGGAACCGGGGGACCGGCTGGTCACCGTCGCCCACGACGACCGGGCCGTCTCGCTCACGGACCCCTGGGCCGGTGTCGACAGCGCGGTGCTTCCGACACCGCCCGGGCCGGTGCAGGAAACCCCGGCTCGGCTGTTGCTGCTGGGCTGGAACCGTCGGGCCCCGCTGATCGTGGACGCCCTGCGCCGCACCGCCCGGTCCGGCTCCGTCCTCGACGTGGTGACCTCAGCCGACTCCGCCCCCAAGCGGCAGGAGATCCCGTCGCCCCAGGCCGCCGCCGAGCCGCTCGCCGTCGTGCACCACACCCGCGACCTGGCCGCTCCCGAGGCCCTGCACGGAGTCGACCTCTCCGCCTACGACAGCGTCATCGCCCTCGGGACCGACGAGGGGAACGGTCCCGAACGGCCCGACGAGCGAACCCTGTTGGCACTGCTGACCCTGCGGGCGTGGGAGCAGCGGTCCGGTCGTGTGCTGCCGGTCGTGGCGGAGATGCGCGACCACCGCAGCCGTACGGTCGCCCCGCTGGGCCCGACGTCCGATGTCGTCGTCCGGGGCGAACTCACCGCCCTGCTGATGGCGCAGATCGTGCAGAACCCCGAACTGGCCGCCGTGTTCGAGGAGATCTTCGCCACGCGCGGCGGCGCCCTGGCCCTGCGCACGGCCGACCACTACGTACTGCCAGGCCACGAAGCCGCGTTCGCCACGGTGACCGCGGCGGCGCTGGAGCGTGGTGAGTGCGCGATCGGCTACCGCGTGCACGATCCGCATGCGCTCCGGCCTTACGACCGTGTCCTGTTGTGCCCCGGCAGGTCCGAACGGCGCGTGTGGAGCGCCGCCGACGAGGTCCTGGTGCTCACCGCCGGGCCGGGCACCGCCGACGGCGCCCCTCAGGCCCTGCCCGCCCCGAGACCCGAACATCGGGCGACCGAGTCCGCACCGCACCGGACAGGGACTGCCGAGGCGCGGAGCAGTGGTGTGGAGTGAGGCACCCGTCGGGTGCGCTACCATTGATCACGAGCTGGTCGCCGTGAAGTCCCGGCGCCCGGTGCCGCGTTGGTGGTCCAAGGAAAGACGCTCCGCTTCCTGTGGGGAAATGCAGGTGCAAGGCCTGCCCGGCGCTCGCTGAAAGGGCCCGTCCGAACTCCGGACGGGCCCTTCGCGTTGCCGCGACCGTCGGACGATTTCCGCCAAGGAACCGCGGCCCGAGCCCGGGTCAGAGATCGGCCAGCCAGGCGGCAGTCTCGCCGGGGTCGGCGAAACGGAGGGTCTCGAGCGGTGCGAAGCGCGGATCACGGGTCCGCCGTCCGATCTCCGCGCGCCGCGCCGCGTGCTGGGACCAGGACCACCACACCGGGTGTTCCCGGCTCAGCCAGCCGCCCCAGGTCTCCCGGTTGCCGCCGAACAACACCTCACGCCGGACGGAGCGCCGGAGGGACCGGCGCACCACCCGGGGCATGACCACATGCCGGGGATAGTCCAGCCACACCACGGCGTCGGCGCGACCCCACAGGAGATCGCGGACCTCCGGGTAGCCGAGGGAGTCCACGACCCAGCGCGGCTGTGCGCTGAAGCGCGCCACATCCTCGCCGAACGCGCCGTTCACCGCCCAGCCGGGGCCGCTGAAGTACAGCGCGTCCATCTCGTGGTACGGCAGCCCCAGCCGACGGCCGACGGTGCGCGCGAGCGTGGACTTGCCCGCGCCGGTGACACCCACCACCAGGATCCGTTTCACGGCGGCACCTGTCCGGGCAGCCCGGACCGGGCCGGTTCAGGCCACCGTCCGCTGGGCGTAGGGGACGAGCTGGACCGGGCCGACGAGGCCGTACGACTGGCGTGCCGCCGCTCCGAAGACCGTCGGGTTGCTGACCCGGAGCCGGTTGAACAGCGGTGTGGCGACCTCCACTTCGACGATGTTGGCGCCGGGGCGGAGCAGCCCGCACAGGTCCACCACGGGGTTGAGGCGGTCGACGGGATCGAGCCGGGAGCCGTTGACGGAGACCCGGCAGGTGTCGCTGACGGTGCCCAGCCGCAGCAGGGCGCCCATCGAGGACGTCCACGTGCGGGGGAGGGTGACGGTCGTGCGGTAGCGGCCGATCCCGCCGACGTCGGCCAGCTCCGGGATCTGCGACCAGGGCAGCAGCGCGTCGAGGGTGAGGGAGCGCCCGACGATCTCGGTGCTGGTGGCGTCGGCGCCGGGCCGCCAGTCGTCGACCGTGAGACTCCACCCGTCGAGCGTGACGGCCGCGGGGACCTCGGGGATCTTCGTGGTGAGCGTGCGGCCGTTCGACAAGGTGGTGGTGTACGTGCCGGCCGCTGTCGCGCGCACGGCGAGCGAGCCGTCCGTGAACAGCGCGATGTCCGCGTCGGTGGCCACCACATGCGGACGGGCGCCGGAACGGTCCCCGAACGCGGTGGGCCGTGCCAGCGCGACGACGAGCGTCTCGCCGGGCTGGAGCGTCACCCGGAACGTGAACGCGTCCCCGTCCTGGGTGTACCGGGCGAGCCGGGAGACCCGCCCGGTCCAGGGATCGAGGAGGTAGGGAACAGCGCCGGAACCCGAGCGCCGCGTGCTGTGCAGTGTCACATCGTGGTCGATGACGGCGACCGGCGGCTTGACCGTCTCGGCGTGCTTGCCGTTGCACAGGTAGTAGAAGTCGGCCTCGTCGGTCACCCGGTGCGCGTTGAGCAGGGTCGAGGGCGTGGCGTAGGAGGCGTCGGGTGTCACACCGAGCTCCGCGAAGGCCGCGCCCACCAGGGTCTTGTCGCTGACCCGACGGACATTCGGCAGGGACAGCAACTGCGCCGTGAGTGCGCGCAGTTCGGCCGTCTCGCCATCGTCGGGGAGTCCCGGAGTGAAGGCCTGGTCGAAGGCGCCGAACAGCACGGTGGGCAGCCCGGCCTGAGCGAGGCCGAGCAGCTTACGGGCGTCGGCGACGGCCAGCGTGGGGCTGGAGCCGTAGAAGAAGTCGCCTTCGAGGAAGAGGGCCTTGTAGGCGGGCCCGTCCGGCGCTAGGCGGTTGCCGGACACCCTGGCCGAGGGCAGGTCGAGCAGGGGCCCGCTGAGGAACTGGTGGGTCCAGCCGAGCGGGACGCCCGTGGCGGTCAGCCAGGAGGCGCCGATGCCGGTCGCGGTGTAGCCGGTCTGCCGGAAGACGGCGACGTCCGCGCGGGCGGTGCCGGACTGGAGCACCTGGTGCACGCGGCCGAGGTAGCCGGCGACGTCCGGGACGTGCCGCCACGTGGGCTGGCGCGGCCCCCAGGACTCGCCGTACCCCGGCGCACCCCCGTAGGGGCTGAACGCGGCGAACCCGGGCCAGCTCACGCCCGGCGCGGTGGCGTAGGAGAAGCCGTGGATCACCGTCTGGTTGACGCCCGCCGCGTACGCGCCGCCCATGGTGCGCAGGAACCTGTCCCAGGTGGTGTTGTAGGCGCCGCCCGCGTACGCGCCCGCCTCGCAGGACAGGATGCGGTGGCCCGCCATGTCGCGGCCGCCGGCGAGGCAGCGGTAGTCGTCGAGGTTCTTGAAGCCGAGCGATTCGCCCTCGGGGATGTCGAGGACGGCCGCCGAGGCGATCGCGTCGGTCTGCAGGCCGTAGGGCTGTGAGCGCAGCTTCATGCCGTGCCCGTGCGCCCACTCCTTGAGCGCCCCCAGGTGGTGCTCGTTGAACAGGTCCGACACGGTCGCCCAGAAGTCGTGCCGGATCTCCTGGGTGAGCCGGGCCTCGAAGGCGAAGGCCTGGTTGCCGCTGTCGAGGACGACGGCCGGCAGATACGGCAGCAGGTCGCGTCCCGTGCGCCGGCGGAACGCGTCGGGCAGCCCGGGCGTCCACTGCAGCCCCTTGGTCTCCAGTTCCACGGAGTCCTCGAAGAAGGCACCGCCCACCGATCCGAGCAGTCTGCGCAGCGCGGGGTCGAGGATCTCGCCGTCCCAGTAACGGGTGACGGCCGCGGTCCCGGCCGCGCTGAAGTGGTCGACGACGTAGGCGGCGGGGGAGCAGTGCGGTCCCGCCTCGGGCTGCTGACCGGAACCCCGCTGCCAGTACGACAGGATCACCCAGGTCGCCTGGTCGGGTGGGGTCCAGCGCAGGTTGCCGTCCGACACCCGGGCGCTGAGGTCGGTGACACTGTCCGCGTCGAGCCCGGTCGCCTTGCCACTGGAGTTGGCGGTGTTGACCCGGGCGGCCTGCACCGCGAGCAGCGTCTGCACGGTCACACCGGAGGCTGCCGCACGCACCGGGGGCGGCACCGGTCCGTCGTAGGTGGCGCCACTCGTCAACGAGACCTTGCCGTAGGCGAGTTCCTTGACCGCCGCGTCGTCGTCGGGGGTGACACCCGGTACGGCGACGGGCCAGCTCGGGCCAAGAGTGAGGTCGACTGTCAGACCGCGGCTGGCCGCCTGGCGCAGTGCGGCAGCCACGCCGTCGCGCCAGGCGGCGCTGCCCCAGCCATGGTGGGCGGTGTCCAGCACGGAGGTGTCGGTGATGCTGTGGTGCACGGCCGCGATCTCGGCCCCGCCGAATCCCGCGTCCGCGATCTGGTCGATCTCCCGCGCGATCTCGACGGGATCCACCAGCCCGTCCGGCCACCACCAACGGAACCTGGGCCGGACCGTCCTCGGGGGCGCGGCGAACCAGTCCGCCGTGGGCACCGCTCCCGTGGCTGCGGCGGTGGCCGCCGGCCCGAGTGCGGCGAGCAGGCCGGTCGACAGACCGGCAGCCAGCACCGACCGACGGGTTGTCCCGCCACGATGAGAGGGGGATTCGAGCATGGTTCAGCCCCAAGTGGTCCCAAGGGTGGTCACGGGCAAGCCATGATTGAATCGATTCAATCATGGCAGGCGCGGGAACCGTATTCTGGCCTTCGAGCTGAGGTCAATAGCCGTGACAACGATTCAAGGCTGCTGCATGTGAAGCCACTTGGGGCGGCGCCCCGCCCGCTTGCCGGGCGAACAGGTCGGCCGTCGGCGGCACTTGACGGCCACCGTGGTTCGTTCGCCGGGCCGATGCGGCCGGGGGCCGGGTGGGGGAAGGCGGTGGAACAGGAGTGGGACAACCGCCGAACGCCCTGTCGTAGTCTTCATCCACTCCGCCGTCCGGAAAGAGGCAGCCATGACTGGACCAGACGCCGAGGCCGAGAAGGAGATACTCGGCCGCATCACGGAAATGATCAGCCAGGAGAAGGACCTGCGCGACCGCTTGGCGCAGCAGGAGATCGACGGGGCGACCGAGCACGCCCGCCTGGCGCACCTGGAGACCGAACTCGACCAGTGCTGGGACCTGCTCCGGCAGCGCCGGGCCAGGATCGCGGCGGGACAGGACCCGGGCGAGGCCAATGCCCGCCCGGCGTCCCAGGTCGAGGGCTACCTGTCCTGAGGGACCCGGACGGGCCCCGACGCGCCGACAGGGCGGCATCCGCACAAGGGGGTGCCGCCCGGCCCGTCCTCCCGCACGGGCGCGGTCTCCCACGCACCTCCGGCGGAGAGGGACTGGACTCGCCGCTCACCACCACCGATCGTGGGTGGTATGAACGATCACCGCACGGCACCCGCCGGCCCCGCCGAACCCGCCCCCGCCCACGGCTCCGCCATCGGTTCTGCCCAGCGAGCCGGCTCCGCGACACCGGGCGATGCCAGAGGCGTCGGGGAAGGCGCGAGCGGCGAGGTGTCGTCCGCGGAGGCCGATGAGGTACGCCGTTTTCGGGAGCGGCTCGACCTCCCCGGACTGGTCGACGTCCACACCCACTTCATGCCCGAACGGGTCCTGCACAAGGTCTGGAACTACTTCGACACGAACGGACCGCTGATCGGCGGACTCGAATGGCCGATCACCTACCGGCGGGAGGAGGCGGAACGGACCACCCTCCTCCGTGAGTTCGGCGTCCGGGCCTTCACCGCGATGCTCTACCCGCACAAGCCCGGCATGGCGACCTGGCTGAACGCGTGGGCGGCCGACTTCGCCCACCGCACCCCTGACTGTCTGCACACCGCGACCCTCTTCCCCGAGCCGGGCGTCGAGACGTACGTCCGTGAGGCCGTCGAAGCGGGCGCCCGGGTGTTCAAGGCGCACGTCCAGGTCGGGGCGTACGACCCGGCCGACGAACTCCTCCAGCAGGCCTGGGGGTTGCTGGCCGACGCCGGGATCCCGGTGGTGATCCACTGCGGTTCGGGTCCCGCGCCCGGAAAGCACACCGGCCCCGAGGCGATCGCGCGGGTACTCGCGCGGCATCCGAGGCTGCGGCTGATCGTCGCGCACATGGGGATGCCGGAGTACGAGGACTTCCTCGGCCTGGCCGAGCGGTACGAGGAGGTGCGGCTGGACACGACCATGGCGTTCACCGACTTCACCGAGCAGTTCATGCCGTTCCCGCCCCGCGCGCTGCCACGGATCGCCGCCCTCGGCGACCGCATCCTGCTCGGCTCCGACTTCCCCAACATCCCGTATCCCTACGTGCACCAACTCCACGCCCTGGAACGTCTGGACCTCGGCCGGCAGTGGCTGCGAGCGGTGTGCCACGACAACGCGGCACGGCTGTTCCGGGTCTGACGAGGACGCGCTCAGTGTCCCGGCGTCGCGGCGACGACGGCGATGCCCGACTCCCGCGCGTCGAACAGCCCGACCAACTCGGCCAGTCCGACCGGCCCGCCGACGTGGTCGATCAGAACGACGGGCTGCGGTACACCGTCATGCTCGGGCGGCACGAAGTCGGTGACGGTCTCCCGGCGCACGAGAACGACACGGTCGTCGTGTCCGGGGTCGCGGGGGAGTTCGGCGAAGTGTGCACGCAACGCTGCCGGATGTGACTCCAGATCGTTGGCGAGGACGTCCCGGCGGGCCAGCAAGGAGACACGGAGCCGTTCCCCCGTCCGCTCGTAACGGGCCGAGAGATCATGCGGCAGCAGGTAGAACACGCCCTCCTCGCCCTCATGACCCCGGTTCAGCAGCACGCAGACCATGCGCTCGGCCGGGTCGGAGGACGCCTGGTCCACGGCCAGGATCACGCCACGGGCGTCCGGGTCGAACGAGGGGATGGTGTCGATCCACATGCGGGCGGTGCCGTCCATGGCCGGCATTCAAGCACACGGATCCACGGGCGTTCACGGACCCCGGTGCCCTGGCCCCTGTTCGTCCGGTTGGGGGAGTTCGACGCTGATCAGGCTGCGCAGCATGGTCCGCAGATGGTCCGGCATGTCGATGACGTCCGGGCTGAGCAGCCACTGGATCTGCAGGCCGTCGATGAAGGCGATGAGGTCCGCCGCCAGCCCCGACGGATCCACATGGGGGCGCAGCAGACCGCGGCGCGCCAGGTCGTCGACGGCCAACTGCATCTGCCTGCGGGCACGTTCGTAGCGAGTGACGAAGTACGGCCGCGCCGGGTGGTCCGCCGCGGTGGACTCGCTGGACAGCACCGCGAACAGGCTTACGATCAGCGGGTTGGCCTGGTTGTGCGCGACGAGCCGGATCATGCTGGCGAAGTACTCCAGGCCGTCGTGGTTGACCGCCCCCGACCGGAAGAAGTGCTCGTCGTCCTGGCGCTCGCGCTCCTCGAGGACCGCCTCCAGGAGTGACTCCTTCGTCGGGAAGTGGTGCAGCAGGCCGGCCCGCGAGACACCGCAGGCGGCGGCGAGCTGGACCATGCTCGCGTTGCGGTACCCGACCTGCCCGAACGCGGTGAACGCGGCCTCGATGATCTGGGCGCGCCGACGCTCCCCCTTGGGGTAGTTCCGTGGGGCCGTACCCTGCCGCGCCGTCGCCCTTTCCATACGAAGATGCTAACCAACCCTAGAAACCGTCACCCCTGTCGGTATTCTGTTTTCCGGCGCCGGGCCATCGGCCGTCCGACCGAGAGGAGTCCCTCATGTCGACACCACAGATGTCGGTTCAGCTCTACTCCGTACGCAAGGCTCTGGAGGCCGACGAAGACGCGACCCTCGCTCGCCTGGCCGCGCTGGGACTGAGCAACGTCGAGGCCTTCGACTTCGTGCACCGTGCCGACGAACTCGCCGACGCACTCGGCAGGCACGGCCTGGCCGCGCGCACCGGACACGCCGGTTTCCTGTCGGCGGACGGAGCATCCGCAGCCGCCCTGGACGAGACGTTCCGGGCCGCTCGCCGGCTGGGCGTGGAGATCCTCTTCGACCCGTTCGTGCCCGCGTCCCGGTGGGCCGACGAAGAGGAGATCACCCGCACCGCCACCCTGCTGAACGAGGCAGCGGAGCGCGCGGCCGACCACGGGCTGCGGGTCGGCTACCACAACCACTCGCAGGAGTTCGTCCACACCGTCGCCGGCGTCAACGCCTTCGACCGCTTCGCCGGCCTGCTGAACCCGGAAGTCGCCCTGGAGATCGACCTGTTCTGGGCCTCGGCCGGCGGCTACGACGTCGTCTCCCTGCTGGACCGGCTGGGCTCGCGGGTGCGCGCCCTGCACATCAAGGACGGTGCCGTCATCGACGACCCGTTCACCTCGGGCGCGCCCTTCGACCCGGCCGACACCGGCCAGGTCGCGGCGGGCCGGGGGCAGATCAGGCTGGACGCCTCGCTGGACGCGGCCCGGCACGCCGAGTACGCGATCATCGAGTTCGACCACTACGACGGTGACATCTTCGAGGGCATCGCGGCGGGCGTGTCCTACCTGAACGGGAGGGGCATCGCCTGATGGCGGCACGCAACCCGGTCGGCGTCGGCCTCATCGGTGCCGGCAACATCAGCGACCAGTACCTGACCAATCTCACACAATTCCCCGACGTGCACGTGGCCGTCGTGGGCGACCTCGACACCGCACGGGCCGAGACCCAGGCCCGTAAGTACGGCGTCGAGGAGTGGGGAACCGCGGCGGACGTCCTCGCCCACCCGGACGTCGACATCGTCGTCAACCTGACCGTCCCCGCCGTCCACGCGGAGGTCAGCTCGGCGATCCTCGCCGCGGGCAAGCACGTCTGGTCCGAGAAACCCATCGCCGTCGACAGGGCCGACGCCCGGGCCCTGCTCGACCAGGCGGCCGCGGCCGGCCTGCGGATCGGCGTCGCTCCCGACACGGTTCTCGGCCCCGGCCTCCAGACGGCCCTGAGGGCGATCGCCCGCGGCGACATCGGCACCCCGCTGTCCGCGCAGACCGTCATGCAGTACGCCGGACCCGACCTGTGGCACCCCAACCCCGAGTTCCTGTTCGCGAGGGGCGCCGGCCCCCTCTTCGACATGGGGCCCTACTACCTCACCACCCTGGTCTGCCTGTTCGGCTCCGTCACCCGCGTGGCCGCGCTCGGCTCGACCGCCCGCGCGGTCCGTACGGTACGCAGCGGCGACCGGGCGGGCACCGAGTTCACCGTGGCCGTACCCACCCACGTCTCCGCGCTCACGCGGTTCGTGGGCGGCGGGGTCGGCCAGAGTGTGTTCAGCTTCGACTCCCCGCTCACCCGCACCGGATTCGTCGAGATCACCGGCAGCGAGGGCACCCTGGTTCTGCCCGATCCCAACACCTTCGCCGGAGACGTCAGGATCACCCGTGTGCCGCGGCAGGGCCGGGACCCGGAGTGGGAGACCGTCACACCCGTCGGCATCGAGGCCGGCCGCGGCCTCGGCGTCCTGGACATGGCACGGGCCATCCGCGGCGGACAGCCGCACATCGCCACCGGAGACCTCGGCTACCACGTCCTGGACACCATGATGTCCATCGACGAGGCCGTCACCTCAGGCGAGACCGTCCACGTCACCAGCGCCGCCCCCGAGACACTGCTGGTCCCCGAGGACCGGGACCCCTACGGAGCCACCCTGTGACCGGCCCCCTGCGCGCCGGATTCATCGGCGGCGGCTTCATGGCCGCCGTTCACACCCGTGCGAGCCGGGCCGCCCGCGGTCATCCGGCCGCCCTCGCGAGCTCGACGCCGGAACGCGGTGCGCAGGCCGCACGCGACCTCGGCGTCGAACGCTCCGAACCGGACGCCCACAGCCTCGCCACGGCCGGCGACCTCGACATCGTCCACGTCTGCAGCCCCAACCGCCTGCACACCGAACACACCCTGGCGGCGCTGGCCGCCGGCGCCCATGTCATCTGCGAGAAGCCCCTGGCGACCACGGCGGCCGACGCCGAACACCTGACCCGTGCCGCGCGGGAGGCCGACCGGGTGGCGGCGGTCCCCTTCGTGTACCGCTACCACCCGATGGCACGCCAGGCCCGCGCCCTCGTCGCGGACGGAAAGCTCGGCACCGTCCTCACCCTGGACGCGGCCTACCTCCAGGACTGGCTCCTCGACCCCGACGACACCAACTGGCGCGCCGATCCCGAAGCCGGCGGCGCCTCCCGCGCCTTCGCCGACATCGGCTCCCACCTGTGCGACCTCGTGGAGTTCGTGTCCGGACAGCGCATCCACCGCCTCACCGCGCGCACCCGGACCGTCTTCGGCCGTCGCGCCGACACCGAGGTCACCAACGAGGACACGGCCGCACTCCTCGTGGAACTCGGCAACGGAGCACTGGGCACCCTGCTCGTCAGCCAGCTGGCCCCCGGCCGCAAGAACAGCCTCACCCTCGAACTCCACGGCACCCGGCAGAGCGCCCGCTTCGAACAGGAACGCCCCGAGGAACTGTGGATCGGCAGGCGCGAGGGATCGCAACTGCTCCTGCGTGACCCCGCGACCGCCGCCCCGGACTCCGCCCGTATGTCGGTCCTGCCGCCCGGACATGCCCTGGGATACCAGGACGCGTTCACGGCGTTCGTCACCGACGTCTACAGCGCCGTACAGGGCGGACACCCCGAGGGGATGCCGACGTTCGCCGACGGACTGCGCGCCGCACGGCTCACCGAGGCCGTACTGGCCTCCGCCGCGCAGCAAGGCGCCTGGATCGAGACCGTACCCGAGACCGCCACCGAGACTTCACCCGAGACGGAGGACCGCACATGACCGAATCCACCGAATCCATCGAAGCCACCCACCCCGTCACCCTGTTCACCGGACAGTGGGCCGACCTCCCCTTCGAGGAGGTCGCCCGTCTCGCCGCGCAGTGGGGTTACGACGGCCTGGAGATCGCCGCCTCGGGGGACCACCTCGACCTGAAGCGCGCCGACGAGGACGACGCCTACGCGGCATCACGCCTGGAGATCCTCGACCGGCACGGCCTCAAGGTCCACGCCATCTCCAACCACCTGGCCGGACAGGCGGTCTGCGACGCGCCGATCGACTTCCGCCACCAGGCGATCCTGCGCCCGTACGTATGGGGCGACGGCGACGCGGAGGGCGTCCGGCAGCGCGCCGCCGAGGACATGAAGCGTGCGGCGCGGGTGGCCCGCAAACTCGGCGTGGACACCGTGGTCGGCTTCACCGGCTCATCCATCTGGCCCTACGTCGCCATGTTCCCGCCGGTCCCCGCCTCCGTCATCGACGCGGGCTACGAGGACTTCGCCACCCGCTGGAACCCGATCCTCGACATGTTCGACGCCGAGGGCGTGCGCTTCGCCCACGAGGTCCACCCCGGCGAGATCGCCTACGACTACTGGACCAGCGTCCGCGCCTTGGAAGCGATCGGCCACCGGGAGGCCTTCGGCTTCAACTGGGACCCCAGCCACATGATGTGGCAGAACATCGACCCGGTCGGCTTCATCACCGACTTCAAGGACCGCATCTACCACGTCGACTGCAAGGACACCCGCCTGCGCCCCCGCAACGGCCGGGCCGGCGTCCTCGGCTCCCACCAGCCGTGGGGCGACCCGCGCCGGGGCTGGGACTTCGTCTCCACCGGCCACGGCGACGTCCCCTGGGAGGACGCCTTCCGCGCCCTGGAGTCCATCGGCTACGCCGGCCCCATCTCCATCGAATGGGAGGACGCCGGCATGGACCGCCTCCACGGCGCCGCCGAAGCGGTCACCTTCGTACGATCGCTGCTCTGGCCCACCCCGAAGGCGTCCTTCGACGCCGCGTTCAGCAACCAGTAGCCGTCACCCGGCGAGCGGCGGTCCGCTGCCCGGCCGCGAGGCCGCCGCGTCAGGATGTTCCGGAGCGCACGATCACGACCGGACAGGGGGCGTGCTGGGACACATGCTGGCTGACGGACCCGAGCAGCGCCCGGGTGAACCCGCCCCGCCCCCTGCTGCCCACGACGACCACCTCGGCGCCCTCCGCGGCCCTCAGCAGGATGTCCGCGGCGTTTCCGTGCACCACATGCGAGTCGACCGAGCCGGCCGCCTCCGGCCCCAGTACGTCGGTCAGTTCCTGCCGCATCCGCTCCCGGGCGTCGTCCTCGTCGACGTCCATGTCCACGGCGGGCCCGGACCAGTTCTGCAGCCCCTGCAACTCCCAGGCGGCGATCGCCTCGACGCTGCCGCCGAGGAGCCCGGCGTAGCGCACGGCCCAGCGCAGGGCGGCGTACGAGGCCGGCGATCCGTCCACGCCGACCACGACCCTCGGCACGGAGGCATCCCTGTCCATGTGTCCCACCTCTCCGACGGCTCCCGCGCAGCCAGGCCGCACGCCTCCACGCTGCGGGAGACCCGGCCGCCCCGCCAGAAATGGACCGCCAGCCGCATGACGGACGGCAGCCGGATCCGGACCCGACGCCGACAGGGAGGCGCGCCAGGACCCCGGTGAGACGGCGCGCGCACCAGCCGACGACGGGCGACCGGGCGACTTCGGGGACGCCGTCCTACGACGGTGACCAGGACCGGGGGAGGGGAGCCGCCACTCCGACCCAGCGGTGATAGGCGTCCATGTCGACGTTGCTGCCGCACACGATGGTGACCACGTGCCGGCCGGCGAAGCGGTCGCGGTCTTCGAGGACCGCCGCGACACCGAGCGCGGCCGACGGTTCGACGACGAGGCCGGCGTGGTCGAGGAGCATCCGCATACCGGCGGTGATCGACGTCTCCTGGACCAGAACTGCGTCGTCGGCGACCACGAGCAGGTCGTCCAGGACGGCCGGGATGGGGCGCCGGCCGGACACACCGTCAGCGATGGTGTCGGTCGAGTCGGTGGTGACGACACGCCGCCTGTGCCACGAGTGTGTCATCGCCGGCGCACCCAGCGGCTGGACGCAGATCACCTCGGCCTCGGGCGCCATGGCTTTCACCACATGGCCCACGCCGGTGGCCAGTGCCCCGCCGCCGAGGGCGATCAGGACGGCATCGAAGGACGGCGTGGCTGCCACCAGTTCCAGGCCGATGGTCGCCGCGCCCTCGCAGGTCTCGATGTCCAGGCTGTCCTCGACCAGCCGGATGCCATCGCGGAGCGCGATGTCCGCGGCCCGCTCGCGCGCCAACTCGTGGTCGCCGTCCACCAGTTCCAGCCTGGCGTCCAGTGCACGGATGCGATCGAGTTTGGCCGCGGTCGCGAAGCGGGACGCCACGACGGTGACGTCCAGCCCCCGGCGGCGACCGGACCAGGCGAGGGCCTGGCCGAGGTTGCCCGCGCTGGCGCACACCACGGATCGCGGGCCGTTGCCGGCGAGCAGGCTCGTGACGACCTCGGTGCCGCGGGCTTTGAAGCAGCGGACCGGGTTGGCCGTTTCGAGCTTGATGCTCAGCGTGCACCCGAGGTCCGGTTCCAGGGCTTCGCAGCGGTACAGCGGAGTGTCGAGGAAAATCGGGTCGATGAGCCGGCGAGCCGCCCGGATCCGGGCGATGTCCAGGCGCGTCTCCTGCATGACACAGCAGCGTAGGGCTGTCGGCGCTACCGGGTGACCCCGTATGGAGCATGACCGTCATCAAGAACAGCGACCCGACGGGGCGCGCGGCCCACAGCCGGCTCCAGCCCTCGGCCGGGAAGCGCCGGAAGCCGGCAGCGGCGGACGGTCCTGTCAGTAGGCGTGGTGGACCTGCCAGAAGGCCCAGGCCTGGCAGGGGCTGCCGTAGACGGAGTTCATGTAGCCGAGGCCCCATTTGATCTGGGTGGCCGGGTTGGTCTGCCAGTCGGCACCGGCGGAGGCCATCTTGGACCCGGGCAGAGCCTGGACGAGGCCGTAGGCGCCGGAGGAGGGGTTGACCGCGTGGTAGTTCCAGGTGGACTCGTGCTCCACGATGTTGCTGAAGCACTGGTACTGGTCGGCCGCCATCATCTGCCGCGCTATCGCCTGGATCTGCGCGACGGTGTAGGTGCTCTGCACCGGGAATCCGGAGGCGTCCTGGGAGGCGGTGGTTCCGGCCTTCTCCTTCGCGGCCGCTGCCTTCTTCTCGATCGCCGTCTTGGCGGCGGCCTTGCGAGCGGCTTCCTCCGCGTCCTTTCGGGCGCCCGCGTCGGCGGCGATGGCCTGGGTGTCGGCCTGCTGCTTGAGGGAGACGGTCTGCACCTGGGCCTGCTGGCCGACCGGTATGTCCGCGAGCAGCGTCGCATCGGGTGCCGTGGCCTCCGCGTCGTGCGGCGGCGCGGTGTCGGCCGAGGCGACTCCGACGACGCTGCCGACAGCGGTCACCGCCGTGGCCGAGACCACTGCCAGTCCCCTGACCGGGTTCCGACTCACGTTCTTCCCTTTCGGCTCGTCCGTGCAGCCCTGCTGATGCAGACAACTCGCTTGCGATGTCCGTCAGTTGGAACACTCTGCCGTGTCGGGTCGGGCCGCGCAATGGTGAAGGTGGTGTGGATGCTCACAGTTGAGGTGCCACGCGTTCGCCGGCCCTGACCGCCACCCACCCGGTCGGGCACCTGGTCCGCCGCCAAGCTCCCCAGCCCGTCGACGTGTTCAACACCACTGGCGGGGACAGCGGCTGAGGCGGCGGCCCCGCCAGCGGCTGTAATTCCGTCCGCCCCACGACATCATGAGCCACCGTCGAATCGCGGTGACGGCGACGGCTGCAGACGGCGGTCGTCCGAGGGCTCTGCCCGGCGGGGGCGCTATGGGTCGGCCCGCCATGACCGAGCTTGAACCTGTCTCCTGGCCACCCGCTCCGATCAAGACCGCGCGCCTCGTGCTCCGTGAGCCCGAGGCGCGTGACCGCGCGGCGCCCCGGCTTTATTCATGGTCGAGCTGGACGGGGCGGTGATCGGCCTCATCCAGCTGCTCGACCGGCGCGGCGCGGAGCGTCCGGGCCAGGTACGTCCGGAGGGGCGGGGAGGTCGAGCGCGCTCGATGCGCCTCGCGGCGAAGCTGGGCTTCGCCGAGGTGGAGCGATTCGAGGACTACGGCGCCCAACAGCGGTTCGGCGTGTGGTCCCCGGCCACATCGTCCCGTTGAGGCCGCTGGCGTCCTAGGCGGTTTCGAGGAGCCGCCGTCCCCGGCGAGTTCCAGACTCCGTCCCGCGAACAGGTCCGGCCGATCCAAGGCCGGCGCCGCGAACTCGGCGATGTCCTTCACCGCGATGATCTGGGCAGGTTCGTCCGGCGGGAAGATGTCCTGGTGCACGCCGTGGGTGATGCCGTCGAGACCGATGGGCGTCGACCGAGATAGTTCGACATGAACCGCACCGGACGCAGCACGGTCACCGACCGGATCTGTTCACGCAGGTAGTCCACGATGCGTTCCTTCCCCTTGGAGCCGCCCGGTCGCCCTGGCGTGGACGCGATGCCCGTGAACACAACGTGCTCGACTCCCACCGCGGCCGCGGCATCGACCAGTGCCCTGCCACGGGTGAACTCGCGCTCCGCGTCGGAGCCGGTCGGGCCGAAAGCCACTGGCAGTACGGCGAACAGTGCCGCTGCTCCCTAAGGACACGGTCAAGGCCCATGCTGAGATGGTGACCAGGATCATCGTCCGGGATTTCATCCCACCGACGGACGCGATCGCGTCGATTCCGGGCAGTGGCACCGAACTTCCGGCGACGTACGTCGACCAGTGCCACCTGCCCGAGCACGAAGACGGCGACATGATGCGCCCCTGGACGATCGTTCGCTCCAACCGTCGTTGAGCGGCGTCGGTTTACGTGCGGGGAACCGTATTAGCTCGTGGCGTCGCTGCCGGTCTCGTCGTGGCTCGGTTCGATGCGGTCGACCACTTGCTCGCTCCATGCCCGGATGACGGCTGTCTGCTCCGGAGTGAGTGGGCCGAGGAAGTGGCGGCGAATGTTGTCGGCATGCACGAGGATGGCGTTCTGGGTGGCGCGGCGGCCGTCGGGGGTCAGCCCGATCCCCGCGCGGCGGCCGTCGGCCCCGTACCGGGTGCGCTTCACGAAGCCGCGGTTCTCCATGCGCGTGAGCTGGTGCGAGACACGGCTCTTGTCCCAGTCGAGGGATTCGGAGAGCTCGCCGACGCGCAGTTCGCGGCCGGAGGCCCGCCACAGTGTCACCAGCACACTGAACTCGGCCTTCGAGATGCCGCAGTCACGCTGCAGACCACGCTCCAGCTCCCTGGTGAGCAGGCGCTGCGCGCGCATCCAGGTGTCCCAGAGTTCCCACTCCTCGGGCTCCAGCGTACGAGTCTCCGTCATGCCGTAAAGGATAGCCGGACCAGGGAAGTTGTCACTTCAACTCGGCGCGGCCTAGAGTTGACGTGACAACTCCACCGGAAGGGGCACCATGTCACTGCGCATCGGCATCATCCTCGGCAGCACACGACCCGGGCGCCGGGGCGACCAGATCGCCTCCTGGGTGCTCGACATGGCGCGCGCCCACGGCGGCGCCGACTACGAACTGATCGACCTCGCCGACCACCGCCTCGGCAACCTCGACGAGGGCGGCAATCCGAATCTTCAGCAGTACGAGCACCCTCACACCCGCGACTGGTCCGAACTCATCGACGGCTTCGACGGCTTCGTGTTCCTCGTCCCGGAGTACAACCACTCCTTCCCCGGCGCACTCAAGAACGCTCTGGACTACGTCTACCGGGAGTGGAACGACAAGGCCGCCGGCATCGTCAGCTACGGCGGCTGGGCCGCCGGGGTCCGGGCCGCCGAGGCGCTCCGGCTCGTCCTCGCCGAACTCCAGGTGGCCACGGTCCGCGCCCAGCCCACCATCTCGACACATCCCTCGTTCCACACCGGCGCCTTCGTGCCCCAGGAGGGCCTCGATGCCGCGGTTCGCGGCATGCTCGACCAAGTGCTCGCCTGGTCCGGCGCGTTGCGCGGGGTGCGTGAGGCCAAGGCGCAGACGGGCGCGGCCGCCTGAGGCTCTGTCGGCGGCCGACTGTGCCGCGGCTTGCGTGGAGTCGAGTTGCCGGGGTCCACCCTCCCGGCGACGCGACGACGTCGGGACCTCGATCGCCTCGACTATGTCCTTCCGCCCCATTGTGTTGGACCTTGTGTCCCCTTACTGTTCGGCTTTGCCTGAGTCTGTTCGATCCTGATTGCTCAGGCGGATGGAGGCCGCAGTGCGGGGAAGACGGATCCGTTCAGAGGTGGCCAGACCCGGTCGCCGTCGGTGGTGGAGGGCGGTCCTCGCGACGACCGCGACCATCGCCCTGGCCGTGGGCATGACCGCGCCCGCCGCGGCGCGGGACGTCGGCAGGCAGGCACCTGCCGCCGCGCCGGCCGACAGTCCGCAGGCGCACACGGTCAGTCTCGACGGCTACTCCTTCCTCGTCGACGGCAAACGCACCTACCTGTGGTCCGGCGAGTTCCACTACTTCCGGCTGCCGAGCCCGGACCTGTGGCGTGACATCTTCCAGAAGATGAAGGCCGCCGGCTTCAACTCCACCTCGCTGTACTTCGACTGGGGATACCACTCGCCGAAGCCCGGCGTGTACGACTTCAGCGGCGTGCGTGACGTCGACAAGCTGCTCGACATGGCCCAGGAGGCCGGCCTCTACGTCATCGCCCGCCCGGCGCCGTACATCAACGCGGAGGTGGACAGCGGCGGTCTGCCCGGCTGGCTGACCACCAAGGCCGGGAACAACCGCAGCGACGACCCGCGGTTCCTGAAGTACGCGGACGAGTGGCTGACGCAGATCGACCGGATCATCGCCCGCCACCAACTCACCAACGGCACCGGGTCGGTGATCGCCTACCAGGTCGAGAACGAGTACTACAACGGCTCGGCCGCCGGCCGCTCCTACATGCAGCACCTGGAGGACAAGGCCCGCGCCGACGGCATCACGGTCCCGCTGACCGGCAACAACAACGGCACCTTCAACTCCGGTACCGGCGCCCTGGACGTCGACGGCCCCGACTCCTACCCGCAGGGATTCAACTGCTCGAACCCCTCGAAGTGGAACGGCGTCCCCGACATCAGCTACGACCACCCCGCCGGAAAGCCGCTGTACTCACCGGAGTTCCAGGGCGGCGCCTTCGACCCCTGGGGCGGACCGGGCTACGACAAGTGCGCCCAGCTCATCAACGACCAGTTCGCCAACGTCTTCTACAAGCAGAACATAGCCGTCGGCGCCACCGCACAGAGCTTCTACATGACCTACGGCGGCACCAACTGGGGCTGGCTGGGCATGCCCGAGAACTACACGTCGTACGACTACGGGGCCGCGATCCGCGAGACCCGCCAGCTCGATCCGAAGTACTACGAGGACAAGCTGATCGGGTACTTCACCCAGTCCGTCGCCCCGCTGACCAAGACCGAGGCGATCAGGGCCACGCCGCCGGACGACTCCGCGGTCATCGACACCGCCCGGATGAACCCCGACACCAAGACACAGTTCCATGTTCTGCGGCACGGGAACTCCACCTCCACGGCGGTCGACAAGACCCACATCTCGCTGGACTTCAACGCCCAGCCGTCCGCGGACACCACCTACACCTGGGACGACCCCGACTCCGCGCTGCAGTACACCGGTTCGTGGTCGCACGTGGCCAACACGAGCTACACCGGCGGCGACTACAAGCACACCGAGTCGTTCTCCAACAAGGCCGGCGACTCGGTCACCGTCCCCTTCGACGGCACCGCGATCCGCTGGATCGGTTCGAAGACGAGCAACCACGGATACGCCGACGTCTACCTCGACGGCACCAAGGCGGCGACGGTCGACGACTCCGGCGGCGAGAGCCAGGCGGTGCTCTTCCAGAAGACCGGCCTGGCCCCCGGCGCGCACACACTGAAGATCGTCGTCGACGGGAACCACAGCTCGGCGTCCACGGACAACTACGTGGCGATCGACGCCATCGACGTGCCCGCGGCCGACGCCTCCGAGCCGACCTACCCGGTCGTGCCGCAGCAGCCGGGCACCGCGATCACGCTCGACGGCCGTGACTCGCATGTGATCGTGGCGAACTACCGGCTCGGTGACTCGCAGTTGCAGTACTCCACCTCGGAGATCATGACCAGCGCGACGATCGGCGACCGGGACGTGGCCGTGCTCTACGGCGACCAGGGCAGCGACGGCGAGACCGTGCTCCGTTACGCGTCCGAGCCGACCGTCGTCACCAGCGACGGAACGGCCGCCACCACCTGGGACGCGGCCACCGGCGACCTCCGGCTGAACTACACGCACAAGGGCCTCGTCCGCATCAGCATCAGCGGCGGCGGCAAGCGCCCGCTGCTGCTGCTCGTGGGCGACAAGGCCACGGCGGAGACCTTCTGGCGCCAGGACACGGCCACCGGCCCGGTGCTCGTGCGCGGCACCCATCTGCTGCGCACGGCGACCAGCCTGGACGGCGGCCACACCGTGGCGCTCACCGGCGACAACGCCGACGACAAGAACATCGAGGTGATCTCCTCCGCCGCCCGAGTCACCTGGAACGGCAGGACATTGGGTGCCAAGGCGACCGACACGGGAAGCCTCACCGGCACCATCCCGGTGGCCGCCGCGGTGCATCTGCCGGAGCTGACGAACTGGAAGCACGCAGAGGAGTCCCCCGAAGCCGCCCCCGGTTTCGACGACTCCAGCTGGCAGGTGGCCGACAAGGCGACCACCAACAGCGTCTCCGGCGCCAACGCGCTGCCGGTGCTCTACGCCGACGACTACGGCTTCCACACCGGCAACACCTGGTACCGAGGCCGCTTCCGCACGACCGGCAAGGAGACCGGCCTCCATCTGGTCTCGGACTCCGGTGGAGACGCGCAGGCGTTCTCCGCCTGGCTCAACGGCACCTTCCTCGGCAGCTCCACCACGGGCAGCGCCGACTTCACCTTCCCGGCCGGCGCGTTGAAGTCCGAGGGCGACAACGTCGTCTCCGTGCTGACCGTGAACATGGGGCACGAGGAGGACTACAACTCCACCAACGGCAACAAGACCGCACGCGGCCTGACCAGCGCCTCCCTCGTCGGCGCGCCGCTGACCTCCGTCACCTGGCGGCTGCAGGGAGTGCGCGGCGGCGAGGACCTGCAGGACACGGTGCGCGGCCCGCTCTCGACCGGCGGCCTGTACGGCGAGCGGGCCGGCTGGTCCCTGCCGGGCTACCCGGACGGCAAGTGGAACCGGGTGTCCCTGCCGACGACCGACAGCCGCCCCGGGGTCTCCTGGTACCGCACCGACGCCGCCCTGGACCTGCCGCACGGTCAGGACACCTCGATCGGACTGACGTTCACCGACGACCCGGCCCGCAAGTACCGCGCCACGATCTTCGTCAACGGCTGGCAGCTCGGCAACTACGTCAACTACCTCGGTCCGCAGCACACCTTCCCGATCCCGAACGGGATCCTCGACCCGAACGGCCACAACAGCATCGCCATCGCCGTCTGGAACCTGGACGGAACCACCGGCGGCCTCGGCAAGGTCTCGCTGACCGACTACGGCAGCTACGCCTCGTCCCTGCGCGTCGCGCAGAACGACAGCCCGCGCTACGACGCGCGCAAGTACGCGATGCCGAGGCGCCCGGGAGCGGATGTCATCCTGGACGTGCCGGACACCGCCCAGCCCGGACAGGCCTTCACAGCCCGCGCGACCGTGCGGGTGCCGAAGGACCGGCCGTCCGCCACCCGGTTGACGGCCTCGCTCTCCGCGCCCGACGGCTGGACCGTGAGTGCCGCGAGTCCCGCGTCGGTCGACCGTCTGCGACCCGGCAGTTCGGCCACCTTCACCTGGGAGGTCCAGCCGCCGGCCGGGACGCTGCCCTCCGCCTCGGCGCTCACCGCCACGGTGCGCTACCGGCAGAGCGGGCGGCAGGCCACCGGCGCCGACGAGCGCATCGTCGACGGGATCCCGCCGGCTCCACCAGCTGGGCAGAGCAACGTCAGCGACCTGACGTTCCTGTCGTCCACCAACGGATGGGGCCCGGTGGAGCGTGACAGCAGCGTCGGCGAACAGGCGGCCGGGGACGGCCGTCCGATCACCATCGACGGCGTCGGTTACGCCAAGGGCCTGGGCACCAACTCCGTCAGCGACGTCCAGCTCTACCTCGCCGGGCAGTGCTCGCGGTTGACGGCGGACGTCGGTGTCGACGACGAGACGGGAGGTGCGGGCACGGTGACGTTCTCCGTGATCGCCGACGGCAAGACCCTGGTGACCACACCGACGATCCGCGGCAAACAGGCCGCGGTGCCGATCGACGTCGACGTCAGCGGCGCCCAGGTGGTCGACCTCAAGGTCGGCGACGCGGGCGACGGCAACGGCAACGACCACGGCGACTGGGGGAAGCCGACCCTGACGTGCGCCTAGGTTCTCCCGCCGGGCGCACACCCTGGTCGTGAAGGAGCGGACGGATCCCGCGACGGTGGCACCGTCGCGGGACGCCGGCACGGTGCCGGGCAGCGTGCGACCGTCAGGCCACGCCCTGGGCCTGTGTGCGGTCCCGCACAATGATCTTTCCGGTGTTCCGGCCGCGCAGCATGCCGAGGAACGCGTCCACGATGTGCTCGAACCCGTCCACCACCGTCTCGTCCAGAGCGAGTCGGCCGCTCTGCAGATGCGGTACGGCGAACGCGTACAACTCCTCCTGCAGATCACGGTAGTTGCTGACGAGGAAGCCCTCCATGCGCAGACTCTTCTCCACGATGTCCGCGTAGTCGAAGCGCGGCGGCGGCGCGTCGCGGGAGTTGTACTGGCTGATCGTGCCGACGCGGACGATACGCCCGAACTCGCGCAGCGCGCCCACCGCCGCGGCCAGTTGCTCGCCGCCGACGTTGTCGACGAACATGTCGATGCCGTCCGGTGCGACCTTGCCGAGCAGGTCGGCGGCGGGCCCGTCGTGATAGTCGAAGACGGCGTCATAGCCGACCTCTCGCGTCAGATGGCCGGCCTTCGCCGCCGAGCCCGCGCTGCCCACGAGCCGTCGGGCGCCGAGCAGCCGGGCGAACCGCCCGGTCGCCGTGCCGACCCCGCCCGCCGCGGCCGACACGAACAGGTCCTCGCCCTCCCGGAGCCGGGCGATCCGGGTGAGGCCTACATAGGCGGTCAGGCCGGTGCCACCGAGAACGCTCAAGTACGCGGTCAGGGGCACGCCGTCGAAGCGGGGCAGCCGCCGGATCTCCTCGGGCGTGACCACCGCGTGGCTGCGCCAGCCCTGGCGGTGGAAGACGATCTCGCCCTCGGCCAGCCCGGGCGCGCGCGAGGCGATCACGCGCCCGATGGCCCGGCCCTCGAGCGGCGCGTCGAGGGCGAAACCGCCGGGAACGGCGTCCATCATCTCGCGGTGATAGGGGTCGACGGACCAGTAGAGGTTCTCCACCAGTGCGCTGCCGACGGCGGGTTCGGGAAGCGGGGACTCCACGAAGGCGAAGTGCCCGGCGGTGGGAAAGCCGTGGGGGCGGGCGGTCTGGTGCACGGTGAGCGCGGTCTTCTTCATGCCCGGACCGTAGGGAGGGAATGCGCCTGCCGGGCAGCGGGTTGGGCTCATGCGACATCCGGTTCCATGAGCAGTACTCATAGGCTGAGGTGAGCGCCCTGTGGCCCGCACGACCGACTCCGATCTCGCCCCGCACGAACTGCGCGTCCTGGTGTCGGTCACGGACACGGGCGGCTTCTCGGCCGCTGCCGAGATCCTCGGTGTGAGCCAGTCCGCGGTCTCGCACTCGGTCCGCGGCAGCGAGCGCAAGATCGGTGCCGTCCTCTTCGAACGCGGCCGTGCCGGTGCCCGCCCCACCCCCGCCGGAGAGAAGGCCGTGGCACACGCCCGGCGCATCCTGCGCCTGCTGGACGTACTGGCCGCCGAGGCACGCGATGCGGCCCGGTCCGGCCCTGCGGACGGTCCGCTGCGTATCGCGGCCTTTCGCAGCGCGGCTCTCCACCTGCTGCCGCGCGTCCTGCAGGCGCTACGCGCCCGGCATCCGGGGATCGAGCCACGCGTGCGGATCGTGCGAGAGACGGGGCGCGGCACCGCGGGCGAAGTGGCCGACGGGAAAGCCGACATCGCCATCGCCACGCTGGGCGGCACCGTATCCCTGCCGCGGGGGCTGGTGGCGAGCGTCCTCTTCGAGGAGCCCTACGCCGTGGTGCACGCGGCAGGGCACGCGGCTCCGAGCACGCTGCCGTTGGTCGACTGGGCCGAGAACTGTGGCTCCTACACCCGCGCATGGTGGGCCGCGCAGGACTGGATTCCGGAGGCGTCCGTCGAAGCCGAGGATGACGGAGCGGTGCTCTCCTTGGTGAGCGGAGGCCACGGAATGGCGATCATGCCCGCGCTCTCCCTGGGCGGAGCGCCTGACTCGGTCCGGATCACCGATCTCGGACCCGAGCGCCCGACTCGTCAGGTCGGCTACGTCACCACCCCCGAACTGGCCGGATCCGTCGCCGTACGCGCGTTCGTGAGGGAGCTGCGGGCCGCGGCCCCAAGGTGGGCTCATTCTTGAAGGAGCACGAGTTTGATGCTTCTTGGATTCGCCATCGCACCTGACGGCCGGGGAAATCCTCCTCATATGCGTCACGTCATGTGTGTGCCTAGGCTTGGGAGCAGTCGAATTCCTCAACGAGTCGGGCGTGAGTGAGGAGGCCGAGTGCTATGGCGAAAGTGCTCTTCATAGTGAGTGGGGCGACGTATTGGGTACTCAAGGACGGCACCAGGTACGCGACCGGCTACTGGGCCGAAGAATTCGCCATGCCGTACCAGAAGATCACGGAAGCCGGCCATGAGGTCGTGGTGGGGACACCGGGCGGTGTGACCCCGAACGTCGACATGATGAGCCTGCGCCCGTCGATGGCGGGCGGTGAGGAGGGTGCCCTCGAACTGGAGGCGATCATCCGGTCCGCGGAGGTGATGCGGCGGCCCCTCAAGCTGTCGGACGTCCGCCTCGAGGATTACGACGCGGTCTACCTGCCCGGCGGCCACGGTCCGATGGCGGACCTGGCGTTCGACGCGGACGTCGGCCGATTGCTCACGGCGCAGCTCGCCTCGGGCAGGCCGCTTGCGATCGTCTGCCACGCCCCCGCCGCAATGCTGGCCACCAGGATTCACGGCGAGTCGCCGTTCAAGGGATACCGGGTCACGTGTTTCACCGATGAGGAGGAGGAAGCCGTCGGGCTGGCCCCCAGAGCGCCTTGGCTGCTGGAGACCGAGCTCAAGGAAAAGGTGGGAGTCGACTTCAGCCGCGGCCCGATATGGGAGCCGTACATGGTCGAGGACCGCAACCTCATCACCGGTCAGAACCCGCACTCGGCCGCGATTCTGGCAGATCGGCTGCTCGAGATCCTCAAGTGAGCACCCTGTCCCAGCATGCGACGGTCAGTAACGGGCGCCGGCGGGGGCCGGGATGGCGTCGAGGTCGGCGAGGTCGGCCGGGGAGAGCCGGAGGTCCGCACCGCCCGCGTTGTCGACGAGGTACTTGGGGGTCTTCGTACCGGGGATGGGCACGACGTGCTCGCCCTGGGCGGCGAGCCAGGCCAGGGCTACCTGCGCGGGGCTGGCGCCGGTCCGGTCGGCGACGTCGCGGACCTTGGCCACGATGTCGAGGTTGGCCCGGAGGTTGTCCTGCTGGAAGCGCGGCAGCCGGCGCCGCTGGTCGTTCTGCGGCAGCTCGTCGAAGGAGCTGAAGCGGCCGAGGAGGAAGCCGCGGCCCAGCGGCGAGTACGGCAGCAGGCCGATGCCGTGCTCCCTGCAGTAGGGCAGGACCTCCGCCTGGACGTCGCGGGTCCACAGGGAGAACTCGGACTGCACGGTGGTGACCGGGTGGATGGCCTGGGCGCGCCGGATCTGCTCGACGCCGACCTCGGACAGGCCCACGTAACGCGCCTTGCCGGCGGTGACGGCCTCGGCCAGGGCGCCCCAGGTGTCCTCCAGCGGGACCTCGGGGTCGATGCGATGGAGCTGATAGAGGTCGACATGGTCGGTGCCCAGGCGACGCAGGCCGGCGTCGATGGCGGCCCGGACGTGTTCGGGTCGGCCGTTGGGCCTGACCAGGGGGGCGCCGCCCGGGCCGCCGGTGGGGTCGATGCACTCCAGGCCGACCTTGGTGGCGAGCACCGCGCGGTCGCGTCGGCCGGCCAGGGCCCGGCCGACGAGTTCCTCGTTGGTGTAGGGGCCGTAGACGTCCGCGGTGTCGATCAACGTCATGCCCAGATCGAGGGCCTGGTGGATGACGGATACCGAGGTGGCTTCGTCGCGTGGGCTGGCCATGTCGTAGGCGAAGCTCATCCCCATGGCGCCCAGGCCGATGACACCGACTTCCGGTCCATGGGTGCCCAGGGTGGTGTTGCGCATGCTGTGTTCCGCCTTCATATCGGATAGGAGATCTGACGACCGGCCCGAGAACTAGCCGACCGGTCACCTATCTGGACGGTAGGCGGCCGGGCAGGGGGCGTCAAAGCCCAACAGCGCCTGGGGCGGAACCTGTTTCCTCGCACGTGACAGGTGTGAACTCCCAGCGCCGGTCGGAGCGGTTGAGGCGCCCCGCTCCGTCCACCGGCGCGCCGACCGCTCTGCGCCGCCGGAGCGTCAGGGCCGACGTCACGCCCATGCCGACGCAGGCTGGGGCATCATCACCGGCCCGGCAGGCGTTCGGTGATTTCCTGCAGCGTCCAGCCGGGCCACAGTGATCGACGGTCAGAAGGGCAGGTCGATCCACGACCCGTTCTCGGCCTCGCGCAGGCACCCGGCCAGTCCCGCGTCCTCGAACGCGGTCACGATATCGGCGCGTTCCTCGCTGAAGTGCGCCCAGCCGTCGCAGTGGGCGGGAACCACGATCGGCACGCCCAGCACGGACGCCCCGGCGCTCGCCCGCTGCGCTGACAGCGTCAGCGGGCGCCCGCGCATCTTGCCCGGCACACGGGCCGCCCCCATGAAAAGCACCGCGACATGGATCCGCGGCATGCGCCGGGCGATCTCGGCGACGACACCGCACCTCGTCGATGAGTGCTCCGCCGCCACGGCCCGTGCCCGGCCCGGAAACCAGGACATGGAGGCTCCTGCGTCGGTTCGGCCGCCGACGGTCAACCCCAGACTCTCGGACCGCCCGGGAGCGGGCACGACGAACGACCGTCCAACTGCTCGTCCAAGGCGTGGGTGTGCCGCCTTGGACGGGTGCCGCCCGACGGGCCTTTCGCGGACATGTCGGCCGGCGCGTGGCCGAGCCAGGGGAGACGGTGTCGCCCTGATGACGGGCTGCGCACTCTGCCCGTCACCTCGCCACTGCCCCACGAGCGGCGTCAGCGCAGTGCGGCGAGTGCCGTGCGGTACAGGACTTCCTCGGCGCGGTCCCAGGACCAGCCGCTCTCGATCACCAGCGTGCGCCAGCCGGCGGGGCCGAACCACTGCCAGAGCAGGTCGGCCGTCTCCTTCACCGGATAGGACGGCGGCGGCACCAGGGTGTGCAGGTGGCGGGCGGTCGTGTGCAGCGCGTCGCGGTAGTCCGCGGTGGCGCGCTCCCACAGCGCCTCGCCGTCCTCGTGGACCGGCAGGGCCTTACGGATCGCCTCGTGCACGCGGAACTGCCCCTCGTTGCCGATCCGCGTGCCGTGTGCCAACGCCCGCAGCACCGCCTCCGGCGTCCGTTCTTCGAGCAGAGCCCGGATGGCGTGCTCGTATCCGGAGGCGCTCACGCCCTGGTCGACGATCCGGTTCAGGATGTCGCTCTTGCTGCCGACGCTCGCGAAGACGGTCTTCGGGGCCACCCCCGCCGCCGCGGCGATGTCGGCGACGGTCACCCGCCCATAGCCGCGTTCGGCGAACAGCTCCGTGGCCTGACGCACGATCAGTTCGCGTGTCCGTGCGGCCGCCTGCTCCCGGAGCGGGGAGACGTAGGAGCGCTTCGCCTGCATGATCGTATTCTATCGCGATGAATTCATTAGGCGTGCTATAACCTCAATCTCGGACCGGCCGGATCCGGACCGGATGCGCGACTGCGCCGCCGGTCCCACGGCCGGCCCGCGTCACCGTCGCGACCGCACAGCCCACGAGAGGCAGCCGCACCATGGGAATGGACCCCACAGAACTGGCCCACGGACTCTTCCGGGTCCTCGAGACAGGTGATCCGGCACTGGCCACCGAGGTGGTGCACGAGGACTTCCGCAACCGCGAGGCCGCCGTGGCGCCCCCGGCCTGTGCCCTGCCCGGCCCGGCCGGGGTTCTGGCCTCGGCGGCGTGGATGCGCTCCGCCTTCGCCGACCTGCGCTTCCCCGTCGTCGGCATAGCGCGCAACGACGACCAGGTCTGGGTGCGGCTGCGCATGCGGGGCCGCCACACGGGGCCCTTCGTCCGCTACCGCGACGGCGCACTCGACCAGGCCGTTCCTCCCACCGGGCGGGACATCGATTTCGAGCAGATCCATGTGCTCGGCCTCCGCGACGGCAAGGTGGTGAGCCACGAAGCGGTACGCGACGACATCACCATGCTCGGCCAGCTCGGCGTCTTCCCGCCGGCCCCGCCCACGGCACTTCGCATGATCGCCTGGCGCCTGACGGGACGAGCAGCCCGTGCCGCCGCCCGGGTGGCCACAGAGGCTGCCGGGGCGGCCGCGCTGCTCCACGTCCAACCCGCAGAAGGCCGCTGAGCCGACCGCACGGGTCGACGGACGGGCCCTTGCGGTCCGGTGCTTGCCCCGAGGCCGTGACCGGGACCGCCAACGGATGCGACCGACCTCGGCATACGAGAACGTGGATCCGGATGGTGGTTCCCGGCGCTGAACCGCGCCGACGCGCCCAGGCCGTCGAGAGGAGGGCGACAGTGGGCACGAGTCGAGAAAAGCCGAGACCGTAGTGCTTGTGTGTTCGCGCACGTCGACCGGGACGAGTGCCCCTCCCTGTCGAAGAGGCGGCCGCGCATGTCGGGTCGTCCGAGGTGCGAAGCGATCCGGCAAGGCGGGAAGATCCGGTGGGACGGGAACACGGAGGTCCCGTCACGGTCCGGCAGCGCGCGCATCCTTGTGCAGCCACGGCTCGATCGCGGCCTTCGCACCAACCGTCCGCTCCCGTCCCACCTTCGCCCGGCGCTCGCTCCTGCGCCGGGCCTGAGGATGATCGTCCATGGAATACCTCGTCACCATGACCACCCATGTTCCGGAGGGAACCTCCCCGGAGGCAGTCGACGAGATCCGCGCCCGCGAGGCCGCCAACTCCCTCAGGCTCGCCGAGGCGCGCCAACTGCTCAGGCTCTGGCGGCCACCGCTGCAGCCCGGCGAGTGGCGCACCCTCGGGCTGTTCGCCGCGCCGGACGCGGTACGCCTGGAGGAGATCCTCTCCGCCATGCCGCTGCGCGTCTGGCGAAGTGACGTGGTCGTGCGCCTGACGCCACACCCGAACGACCCGGGTCCGGCCGTCCCGCGAGCGGCGGGTGCCACAAAGGAGTTCCTGGTCACCTTCGCCCCCAAGGGCGCCCCGACCCAGGCGCTGAAGGACGCGGCTGTGGCCGAGGCGGCCCGCGCGCGGGAACTGGCCGGAGCGGGGCATCTGGTGCGGCTGTGGCAGATCCCCGACGACCGGGCGCTCGGCCTGTGGCGGGCCCGGGACTCCGCCGAGATGCAGAGCATCCTCGACTCGCTGCCTCAGGCACCGTGGCTCTCCATCGAGACGACGCCACTGAGTGAGCATCCGAACGACCCGGGGCTCGTACCGGCCCAGGACTGATCGGCGTCGCACCCGGGCGAACCGCGGCGAGAAGGGGTGTCCCCGTGTCGTGTCCCTTGCCGCGCGGAACGAACACGGTGGTGTCCGCATGCCCGCCACGAGTCCGACCAGAACGACCGAGAGACTAGCCGACCGGTCGGTTATTTCCGTACACTGATGGCATGGGACGTACCAGTGATGCCAGGCGGAAGATCCTCGACGCCGCCCGCTCGCTGATCGAGGCACGCGGGTACTCGGCGCTCGGCGTGGCCGAGATCTGCAAGGCGGCCGGGGTGCCGAAGGGGAGTTTCTACTACTTCTTCGAGTCCAAGGAGGCCCTCGCGCTGGCGGTCGTCGACGAGCACTGGGCGGCCCAGAAGCACGACTGGACACGTGCCCTGACCGACGACGCGGAGCCGTTGCAGCGGCTGCGGAGGCTTTTCGAGGAGACAGAGGCCGGCCAGCGCGCCGTGCAGCAGGGCTGCGGCACCGTGGCGGGCTGTCTGTTCGGGAACCTCACCCTGGAGCTGAGCAACCAGACCGAGACGGTCCGTGGACGGCTGCAGGAGATCTTCGACGCACAGGTCGACATGGTGGAGTCCGTCGTCGCCGAGGCCCGCGAGCGCGGTGAGGTGAGCGTGACCGACACCCGGGAGGCGGCGCGGGCGGTGGTGGCCCAGCTGGAGGGCCAGGTGATGCTCGCCAAGCTGTACAACACCACCGAGCGGCTGAGCCCCCTGTGGGAGAACTGCCGGGCCCTGCTGGGTGCCACGGGAACCGGGGACCGTACGGCTGTGTGAGCGCACGGCAGCGAAGAACGGCGACACCGTGCGGGGCGGGGGAATGCGGCCCGCGCCGGGCGGGGGAGTGCGGCGCCACCGCGTCGGCGCAGACCGTGGCGGGCCCGTCGTCCTCGACGGATCACCGCTGTCGTACGGGTACCGCGGCGCGCTCCGCCGCCACGACGTGGTGCGGGAAACCGATGCGCAGTACGGCGGCAGCCGCGGCCGCTGCCAGGACCACCAAGGCGGCCAGGAACAGCGCCTGGTGGTAGCCATGGCGTAGCAGCGGAGCGACGGCCAGCGGGCCGATGATCTGGCCGACGGAGTATCCGGCTGTCAGCAGGGCCACGGAACGCGGGAACCTCAGATGCGCCCCCGTGGCCAGGGCGAGCGTGCTGACGCCGAGGAACGTGGCGCCGAACAGCACCGCCGAGCCGAGGGCCGCCGCCGTGCCCCCGGTCAGCGCCGGCAGAGCGATACCGACCGCCTGGACCGTCAGCGCGGTGAACAGCAGACCGGGACGCGACCACCGGCGCCCGAGCCGGGCCCAGAGCGCCGAAGAAGGCACGGCGGCCAGGCCCACCAGCACCCACGCGCCGCTGCCGAGCAGGCCGGGGGAGCCCTGGCCGATCGCCGCGACCAGGAACGTACCGGCGACGATGTAGCCGACGCCCTCCAGGGTGTAGCTGACGAACAGCGCGCCGAACCAGCGGTAGGTGCGGGCCGTGGACTCGGCCTTCGTCGCCTGGACGGTGGGCGCTTCCTCGGGCAGCAGATTCCACGAGCCCACGGTCAGCACTCCGGCCAGTGCGGCGGCCGCCCACCAGGCGGCCCGCCAGTCGGCGGTGGACCGCAGGGTCAGCACCAGCAGGCCGGACAGCGCGATGCCGGCGCCCACACCGCCGAAGGCCCACCCGGACAGGTGCGGCGGATGGCCCCGCAGATGGTGCAGGAGGGAGGCGGCGGCGACGACGAAGACCAGGGCGCTCGCCGTTCCGGCCAGCAGCCGCAGCACGCCCCACACCGCGGCGCTGTGGGTGAAGGGCATCGCGGCGAGCGTTGCGGTGAGCAGCAGCAGGGAGCCGCGCAGGACGGCGCTGGAGCGGACCAGCGCCGGGGTCAGGGCACCCGCGAGCGCGCCGATCAGGTAGCCGGCGTAGTTGGCGGTGGCCAGGTTCGCTCCGGCCGCGGCGGACAGGCTGGCCTGGGCGTGCATGAGGGGCAGGATCGGGGTGTAGACGAAGCGGCCCACACCCATGCCCGCGGCCAGTGCGGCGGCGGCCCTGGCGACATGCGCCCGGGGAGCGGAAGCGGTCATCGGGCGCCGTCGACCCGGCCCGGATCGTTGGGGTGGGACTCCAGCGGGGTGACGGTGAGTCTCATCCACGGGCGCAGCGGCAGGGTGCCGAGTACCTTCTCGTGGAGTTCCTCCTCGTCGGCGGCCCGCCACACGCCGATACTGCGCAACTCGCCCACGGGGCGCCAGAGCCGGGCGAGTTGGCCGGTAGCGGCCAGCTCCCTCGCGCGCACCGCCTCGGCGGTCCGTCGCCGGTCGACCTCGTCCTGGGCGGTGCCCTCGGGGACGGTGGTGGTGATCTCGACCAGGAACTCTCGCACGATGTACTCCATCCGTCGTCGGGTGACTCATCGTGCGCCCCTCACCAGCACCGATGCCACGACCGGCTCTCTCGCTGCTGATAGGCGCAGCCTCCCAGCGCGCGTAACATGGCACGCGTGGAACTGCGCCAGCTGCGGTACTTCGTTGCCGTCGCCGAGGAACTGAACTTCGGGCGGGCCGCCGAGCGGCTGCTCATCGCGGGCCCCTCGCTCTCGCAGCAGATCAAGGCGCTCGAACGGGACCTGGGCGTCCGGCTGTTCGACCGGGACCGTCGCTCTGTCGCCCTGACACAGGCCGGCGCCGCTCTGCTGCCGCACACCCGTGAACTGCTGGAGCGGGCCGACGACCTCCAGCGCCAGGCCGGCCGTCTGTCGGGCTCGCAGCCGGTACGGCTCGGATACGTCAACTGGCTGCCGCCGGAGCTGAGTTCGCGGACGGCCGCGGTCGCCCGGGTGCATGTGGACGCCTGGGTCGCCCCTTCGCACACCCAGGCCGCACGGGTCGCAGGCGGCAGTCTGGACCTCGCTGTCTGCTGGGTGCGCACCGAGGATCTCGAGCGGCTCGGACTGCGGTCCCGGCTGCTCGGCGCCGACCGGCTGTACGCCGTCGCGAAGGGCGGCGGCAGCAACGACACCCCGGATGTGGCGGCCCGGGACACCGACGTCCTGATCGACGACGACATCACCTCCTGGGCCTCCTGGAACGAGTACGCCGAGCAACTGACGCACGCCGTCGGGGCCCGCGCGGTACGCGTCTCCGACGGTGCGATCACCGGTCCCGCCTATTTCGATCACGTCCGTCGCTGCACCCGCCCCGTCCTCAACTCGCCCAAGGGGCAGACCGCTCCACTCCCGCCCGACCTGGTCCGCCGGGAGATCGTCGCGCCGAAGGTGTACTGGACCTGGTCCCTGGTCTGGCGCGAGAACGAGGACCGCACCGCAGTCCTGGCCGTGGTCGACGCGCTGTGCGACGGCGTCGGCGATCTGGGAATCCATGCCCCGGATGCCTGGCTGCCCGCCGGCGATCCGTACGCGCACCAGGGCTGACGTGCGCTGGGAGGCTGATCCTCCCAGGCGCTAGGAAGGAGGTCCTTCCGTCTCAGGGCGGCCCGACCTACGGTCTAAATAGTCGACCGGTCGGCTAGTAACCGGTCCAGCCACTACGGAGAAGGCCAGCATGAGCACGCAGCACAAGAAGACAGCGATCATCACCGGCGCCTCGCAGGGCATCGGCGCCGCCCTCGTCGAGGCCTACCGCAAGCTCGGCCACGCCGTCGTCGCCACCTCGCGCACCATCGCCCCCGCCGATGACGCGGACATCCTCACCGTCCAGGGCGACATCGCCGACCCGGCGACCGCCGAGCGCGTCGTCGCCGCCGCCCTCGAGCGGTTCGGCCGTATCGACACTGTGGTCAACAACGCGGGCATCTTCGTCGCGAAGCCCTTCACCGACTACACGGCCGAGGACTACGCCGCCGTGACCGGCATCAACCTCGACGGCTTCTTCCACCTCACCCAGCAGGCCCTGCCGCACCTGCTCGCCCAGGGCGGCGGCCACATCGTCAGTATCACCACCAGCCTGGTCGACAGCCCGGACTCCCGAGTCCCCTCCGTCCTCGCCTCGCTGACCAAGGGCGGCCTGCAGGCCGCGACCAAGTCCCTCGCGATCGAGTACGCCACCCGCGGCATCCGCGTCAACGCCGTCTCGCCCGGCACCATCAAGACCCCCATGCACCCGGACGAGACCCACGAGTTCCTCGCCGCCCTGCACCCGGTCGGCCGGATGGGTGAAGTCGCCGACATCGTCGACGCGGTGCTCTTCCTGGAGACGGCACCGTTCGTCACGGGCGAGATCCTGCATGTCGACGGGGGTATGAGCGCCGGACACTGACAGCACGCCAAATTCCGGAGCGAGGAGCGGACATGGGCACCAAGCCCGACGACACAGCAATCCTGACCCGAGTGCTCGACCAGTGGAAAGCCGCGGTCGACGCACACCGACCCGAGCGTGTCGCCGCGCTCTTCACCGAGGACGCTGTCTTCCAGGGGCTGCACCCCTACGGCGTCGGACGCCAGGCCGTAGCCGACTACTACGACTCGCAGCCCCTCGGCATGAAGGCGGAATACCGGGTCCTCGAGACCCGGCGGCTCGCCGACGACCTCGTCCTCGGCTACCTCGCCGTCGAGTTCTCGTTCACGGACCGGCCTTTGGTGGACGTGAAACTCTCCGTCCTGGTCTCCTGCACCGGGGGCGACTGGTCCATCGCGCACTACCAGGTCTCCCGCCTGGACCGGTGAGGCCGGACCGGTGGTGTCGTAGAGCGGGCCGAGACCGGCACTTCGGCTGGTGAGCGGGTCGGCCGACCCGGTGCCCGGTCATCCAGGTCTTCCCGGGTGTCGGGCTACCGGCGCACACAAAAACCGGGAGGCGCCCAGCGGGCACCTCCCGGTCGAGGTCAACGGCGAGGAAAGCGAAAGGACTCGTTTCAGGAAAGGAGTTGAGAAGGAAGCCCCTTCATGGCCTCGCCGCAGGCAACGCTAGCACTCAGCCCGGGATCAAGTCGCGCAGATTTTCAGGGGTGATGATCCGTGAGTCCGGGTGCAGTCCCTCGGGCCGTTCGAGGCCGATGTACGTCACGGGTTCGTCCGGGACCTGCTTGCCGTCCCACAGGTCCGCGGTCGTGGTGTCGGCGGACATCAGGTCGATCAGGTATCTCACCGTCAACTGCTCGCGTTCCACGATGGCGCGGACCACCTTCGACACGGATACCTGGTTCTCCTCGACCCGGTTGGCCGCCGAGATGCCCCTCAGATACAGGTGCAGCCACTTTGCGCGCCACCGGCCGTCATCTCCGCGCCGGAACACCAGCGGCAGCGCCACCCGGCCCACACCACGCAGCTCCGACTTCATCCGGACTGTGCGCGGCTCGAACGGCCGGCCCTTCTGTTCACCGTCGCGCAGCATGAAGCCGAAGAACGACTCCGCGACGTCCTCGAAGCTTTCGCCTGTGTAGATGTTGACCTGTGGAACGATGAATGTGCTGCGTACTCGGTCCAGGGACAGGTTGATGAATTCCGAGGCCCCGTCAGGGGCCTCGGTGATGTCGCCCGAATTCTCGCCCCCGACGGCTTTGAGGGACGTGTAGGAGAGCCAGGAATCGGTGCTGTAGTCGGCGTCGAGAAGCAGCGCCGACAGGTCGTAGTCCGTCCGGTCCTTGGTCTCTTTCCAGTACACGAAGAAGCGCAGCTGCTCGCCGTCGACCGGGGAGACCGACCCTCGGGGCAGTACGCCGAGCCCGGCCGTGGTCGCCCGGCCGCTCAGCGGTAGCGCGACGTCGAGGACATCGGGGTCGAGCAGCAGGCGGCCCGGCGCCGGGAGCCGACGACGCACCTCGGCGTCGAGGGCGGCGATCAGACGCTCGCGGTCGGCGGCCGGTAGGGGCGGCCGGAAGTCGGGGGTCACCCAGGCGCGGCCCCGGCGGTTGACGAAGATCCGGGGTTCGTCGCTCTCACGTGCCCGATTGCGGAGATGCTCGCGCACCGAGAGCACGACCCGGCCGGAGACGTCGGGAGCGACCTGCACCGCGGCGGCCACCACCGCGTCCCGTTCCTCCTGGTCGGCGGCGACGCGCAGCAGGAGATCCAGGGCGCGGAACAGCTTGCCGGGAGCGGATTTCAGCAGTTTCACCGCACCGAGGACGTCATAGGCGTCGAGCAGTTGCTCGATCCGGCTGTCGAAGGACCGTGCCTCCTTCTCGCCCCGCGCGACCGCGAACACATCGGCTGCGTGCGGCCAGCGCGGGTACTCGTGCGGGTGGAGGCGTTCACCGAGCCGCTTGAAGGGCTCCCGGTGCGCGTGCACATCGGCGAGCTTCGCGGGGTTCGCCGCGACCACGGCGTCGAGACCCGCGAGCAGTCCCCGGCGCAGCGGCCGCGACAGCGCCCGGAACCGGGTCGGCTCCCGCAGCGTCACGTCGCCGCCCGACAGCGCGCAGGCCAGCCGCAGCACATCGGTGACGGTGTCGAGGAGGAGGTCCGCCCCGACGCCGAGCCGGGCCTCGTTGACGACCGCCCGGTTCTCCCGGACCGGGATCGCCTCCGGTTGGGGGCCGAGCGCGCACCGCTCGGCGAGGGCCTTGAGGTCGCGCAGGTCGTCCTCGCCCAGCGGGGTCGTGCTGCCTGCCAGGGCCAGGTACAGGTCGGTGAGTTCGTCGTCCAGGTCCCGGCCGAGATGCAGAACGGTGACCCGGTCACCCGCCGAGGCGATCAGTTCGTCCTGGGCAGCGAGCATGTCCTCGTAGGTGTGCTGGTACCGGCCGTACGCGGGGAGGCTGAGCAGGTCCAGCACCCCGCGCCCCAGCTGCGTCAGCACGTTCTCGCGCGACTTCTCCTCGCTGAGCGCTTTCGCCACGCACCGCATCCAGAACTCTTCGGTGTCCGGCACGTTCGCCGGGAAGTCGATGAAGTACGAGTTGTGCCGGACGTGGTCGCCCACCATCTCGCTCACGGTACGCAGCGTTCGCCTGGCGGTGTGCACGACCGCGGTCTCGGACAGCTCCGACAGCCGCTCCAGGAGCTCCGCCGAGAGCTTGAAGCCCACAGATGCCAGCGCCGCGTCGAACTGTCGTGCGGCGACGGCTCCTTCACCGGCGGAGCCCTTGGGGGCCGAAAGGCGGTGGGTGTGCCGGATGACCAGCGATTCGAGACTCTGTGCCATTCGGGGATGATCGCAGAGGTGCGCGAGCCGAGGCACAGGATTTTTGGACTCTCTCCCGGATCCATCCTGACAGAAGGTCGCATATCTTCCCGATGGATCGATCGATGGGTCATCGGGCGAGCAATGGTCAAAGGCTGTGGATCAGCAGCTGTTCATGCGGTCTCGTGGTTCAGGTGGATGAGCCCTTCGACGAAGCCCAGGCGGGCTTGTAGGGCCGAGTCCGGGGTCGGGGTGGTGGTGAGCAACAGCACCTGGGCCCCAGGGTGTTCGCTGTGGCGCTAGGTGAAGACCAGCCCGAGTCGGGCACTGAGGAGCCGGACCAGCTCGTCGGCGGTGTGGGTGCTGGTGCCGTAGGTGTGGGGGTCGGTCATGGCGCATCAGAGCCTATGCTGCGACAGGGCAGCGCGCTGGGCGAGACATCACATCCCTGGCCCGAACCAGCCATCCTCGCCAAGCCGTTGGACGTGACGAGAGAGCGCCGGTCAGGACGAGGCCCCGGACCTTGCGGCGGTGCCCCGGCGGCCGAGCTTCCGTAGGACCTCGGTGATGGTGGTCCGGTAGGTCCGGAGCGCCTGCAGCCCGGCGGCGTAGCGGTCGCGGTGTCGTGCGATGTCCACGGCCTGCTGCTGCGAACGTGCAGCGTGCCAGAGCTCGGCCGTACGGTGGCGGCGTTTGCAGGTGACGTCCGCGACGGCGGTGGCCCGCTCCCGCTGCGTATGCCGGGTGTTGCCGTCGCTGCCCCGCTGCCAGGCAGGGTCCGTGTACGCCGCGACGGGGTCGGGATAACGTGTGAAACCTTGGTCTGCCACACAGCGGGACCACACCTGCCAAGCCGCGCGCAGGCGCGGGTCGCGCCTGACCGCCTTGTCGACCTCGACCGCCCGTGTACTCGCGTACAGCCAGTCCCGCTTGACGTCGATGCCGCGCAGCAGCCGCCGGCTCGCCTCAGCGGTGCAGGCCGGGAAGTCCGCATACTCGGCGTCGGTCATCCGGCGGCCCTTCGGCCGCGGAGTCAGGGACTTTGCCGGGTCCCAGCCGTAGCCCCAGCGATGGGCGGCGGCGAGATCCAGGGCGCCGTAGTCGGTGCCGACCGCGGTGGCGACGATGGGATCGCTGGGGTAGCGGGGGTCGAGCGGGAAGTCCGGGTGGCCGTGCTCCGCCATGCACTGCCGGACCAGCAACGCCGATGCCCGCTGCGATCGCTGGTAGTCCTGGGGCGTGTAGTCGTAGCGGTCGGCCGGCAGGGGGCCGAGGTCGGACGCTGTGCGGATGACGTCCGGACGCTCGGGACCGGAGACGCAGAGCGCCGCCAGCACCGCCACGACACCCAGTCGCCACCCCCGCCTGGTCATACGAGGAATGCTAGCGGGCGGCGTGCCGCGGCCGGCCGCGGCCTCCCGTACTCATCCACGCACGCCAGGACCGCACGTGACAGAGAGCCCGATGAGGCGACACTCGCCGAGCAACTCCCCAGACGGACGCACCGCGATCCTGGGGGAAACCCCACGCTCCTTCGCGAGACTCACACTCTGACCGATCTCACTGAAGTCTGATCGGCCTGCCGCCGGTCAGCGCTCCGTTGCCCCCTCGGGCGGTCGAAGCTCGTCGAGACACCCGGCGAGACGGAACATCCCCTCGGGCCACCGAGCCTGTGCCCGCAGCCGAACCCGTCGGAACGCCGAACCCGTCGGAACGCCGAACGCGTTGGACGTCCTGGCGTGAGCCGCCGCGGCCCGGCAACACGGTCTGCTGCTCACCGAGCACCAGTCGGTACGCGGGGCTCCGCACCGACGATATCGGCCAGGGCCGGCTCGCCCTCCTGCTAGCGTCCTGCGGTGATCTCTCTGGGGGAACCTGCCTTCTTCACCCGCCTGCGCGACGCGCGACGGGTGCTCATCGCCGGTGCGGGCGGCGGCTTCGACGTGTACGCCGGGCTGCCGCTCGCACTCGCGTTGCGGTCGGCGGGCAAGGAGGTGCACCTCGCCAACCTGTCCTTCGCTGACCTGTACGGCCTGGACCTCGATGTGTGGGTGGACCAGGACGTCGCGGCCGTCGGGCCCGACACCCCTCTGCGCGGCGACTACTTCCCCGAACGGACGCTCGCTCAGTGGCTCGCGACGCAGGAACTGCCGTCGACCGTGTACGCATTCCCGAGCATCGGGGTCGGTCCGCTACGGGCGGCCTACCGGACGCTCATCACGCATCTCGGCGGTGTCGATGCGGTCGTGCTGGTGGACGGCGGGACCGACATCCTGATGCGCGGCGACGAACACGGTCTCGGCACCCCGGAGGAGGACATGGCGAGCCTGGCCGCCGTGAGCAGGCTCGACGAGGTCCCGCACCGGCTGGTGGCCTGCCTCGGCTTCGGGGTGGACGCGTATCACGGCGTGAACCACTCACTCGTACTGGAGAACCTGGCCGCCCTTGAGCGCGACGGCGCCTATCTCGGGGCGTTCTCGCTGCTCGGGGCGGCACGGGAGGGCGCGCTCTATCTCGATGCGGTGGCGCACGCCCAGCGCCACACCGCGAGCCACCCGAGCATCGTGAACGGATCCGTCGCCGCCGCGGTGCGCGGTGACTTCGGCGACGTCCGGTTCACGGAAAGGACCAAGGACGGGGAGTTGTTCGTCAACCCGCTGATGGCGCTGTACTTCTGTGTGGACCTGCCCGGACTGGCCCGCCGCAATCTCTACCTCGGTCTGCTCGAACGGACTTCGCTGATGCGGCAGGTGAGTTCCGTGATCGAGGAGTTCCGCACCACGCTGCCCCGTCAGCGTCCGCCGCGGGCATTCCCGCACTGAGCTCTCCTCGCCCAGCGCGAGTGCCGGCGGCTCGATTGTGCGCCGCACTCGTGTTGTGATGCGGCCCCGTGATGCCGGGAGGCTGCGGGTCGGTGATCGCCGCGGCCTCCGTCGTGCTGGAGGAGCGTCGGCCGGATGCCGTGGAGCAGCTGATGGAGCTGCGGCTGACGTTGGGCGAGAGCCGGGAACTCATCGGCGATCTGTGTGAACTCGTCGCCGACCATCCGTTGGGAGAATCGTTTCGCGGGCAGTTGATGCTCGCGCTGTACCGCTCGGGGCGGCAGGCCGAGGCACTGGCCGAGTACGCCAAGGCTCGATCTGCACACGGAGGGCTGGGCGGCCGTCCGCGCGATGGTCCCGGGGAAGGAGGCACAGCGGATCATGGACGGCCCGTACGAGCTGGGGGCGTGGGCGATCCTGACCACCGCCATGCACGCCTGCCGGCTGTGATGCGCGAAGCCCGTTTCGGCATCGACCTCGCCACCCCCTCCGAGGCCCATCGGGCGGAGCTGGTGGCGAGCCATGAGGCTGCCGGGGCGACGACCGCCGACGTGGGCCGCATACGCATGCGCCGTGCCCCAGACGGAAGAGCGGCGGACAGGTCAGGTCATGCCTCGGCCAGGCCGAGCTGACGCAGCATGCCGAGTTCGTCGCTGCTGCCCCAGCGCTCGACGAGTTTGCCGTCGCTGTCGAAGCGGCTGATCTGCATGCCCCGGTAGCTGACCCGCCTGCCGGTCGCCGGCCGCCCCATCAGCGATCCCGGATGCGTGCCGCTGATCTTGTAGGCGAAGGCCAACTCGTCGTCGGTGGCCATCAGATGCTCCACCTCGACGTGCAAGTCGGGGAAAGCCGCATGCAGCTCGCCGAACATGGCCTTGTACCCTTCGGGCCCCTGGGCCTGTCCCGGTGCCGGGTCATGATCGACGGAATCAGGTGCGACGACGGCGTCGAGGGCGTCGAGATCGCCAGTGACGACGGCCTCTCCGAAAGCGGTCTGTGCGGCGATGTTCGCTCGCTGCGCCATGGGAACTCCCGAGCGGGTACGGGCACCGGCCGGTCCGTCGGCTGAGAGGTGCGGACCTACGCCGTACACCGACCGTACATCGGCCGCTCGCCCCTGGCATGGCCGGAGCCGGAGCACGGCGGTGCCGTAGAGCCGCCGAACCCTCGCTCCCCGGTGCGACCGCGGGGTGGCCGTGGGCGTCGGAGAGGAACACCCCGCGGGTGGCAGCCGGCTGTCGGGCGTTGCGGGACCTACGGCTTTATGAACCCGTGGCTCCGCTCCACTTTCGCCACATGCAGTGTGTAGCTCTGGTACCACTCGGCTTGCCCGCGCTTCTGTGCCGCGCGGTGCTCGGCGTTGGTCCGCCACTCCGTGAGGGCGTCGGCGTCACGGAAGTACCCGACGGTGATGGACAGCCCGCCAGGGGTCTGCGCGTGGTCCATCCCCAGGTACCCGGGGACGTCCTTCACCAGGTCCTCCATGCGTGCGTTGGTCTCGCTGTATCCGCTCTGGTCCTGGGTCCGCACCGAGCTGAAGACAGCCACGTAGTACGGGGGTTCATAGGCCTCGACGGGCGCGACAGGTGCTTCGGGGTGATCACTCATGGCGTCACCGTAAGGCGGCGCGCGTCCGGTGATCCAGTGTCTTTCCTGAACGGGATACACAAGGGATCCGGTTCTTGACCAAAGCGGATGCCAGGGGCAGGCGGCAGGGGGCGGGGCAGGGCGGTGGGAAGGCCCATGGCACCTCACGTTCGGCGAACAACTGCCTTTCCCTGCACGAGACATGGGCGACGACATGCGGGCACACGTCGCCTCCGGCCCGTCCTGGCTCACCGTCGTCGCCCGTGGCAGCCCGAGAGCACTCCGACACGCCGAAGCCAGTGGGTATCGTCGGGGAGCCGAGGGCCTCCGGTCGGAGTACCCGTCGTCCGGCTCATTGGGGCCGCGTTCGGAGGCGACCTGCTACCGGGCGTGTCCCAGGCCGAGTACGGTCGTTCCTCAGGGCATGAAGAGGATCATCACTGTCGCCGCGCTCGCTCTGACCGGTGTGGCTCTCGCCGCCCCTGCCCACGCGGACGGATCTGCCCCCGGCCACTCCCGTGACCTCGCCACGAAGGTCGCGGGGGCGTTGCCCAAGGCCGCGGTGGCGGGTCTCAACGCGGCTGCCACGTCCATGGCCGGCGGCCTGCAGGACGCGCCCCCGGCCAAGTAGGTCCGGCCGCCCGCTCCGCCCCGGGGCATGGCCCTCCTCGGTCCCCCCCGGGGCGGGGGCGACACCTCACACACAGACCCCGCCGATCAGGCCGGCTCGGACAGCTCGCAAGGCACCGCGGAACCCGGGCCTCGGAGACTCCGGCACTCTGGTCCTGCCCACGGAGACGGACGGTTCGAGGTCCGGAAGACTGCGTCCGGTTCCCGCCAGCGTCCCGGACCGTCTCGCGCCACGCTGAACGGCATGAACGTTGCCTTCCAACCCGTCCCCGTCCCCTACGCGGCACTCGAAGAACTCCGTGTCCGTGACGACGCCGGCAAGCCGCCACGCCCCCACAAGGATGACGAAGGCGGCGCACCACTGCGTTGCTGTCTCCGGTCCAGTACCGAAGGAGAGCGGATCGCCCTGGTCTCCTATGCCCCGCTGCGCCGTTGGGCCGCGCAGACGGACGCCGACCCCGGGGCCTACGACGAACAGGGGCCGGTCTTCATCCACGCCGAGGACTGCGGCGGCCCGTCCGGCGAGAGCCCCGGTTATCCATGGGCCCGGCCCGGCGCCCTGCGCGTCCTGCGCCGCTACGACCACAGCGGCCAGATCACAGGCGGCCGCATGCTGCAGCTTCCCGACGACGCCCACGCCGCTTTCGAACACGCACTGACCGAGGCGTTCGCCGACCCCAGGACCGTCCAGGTACACGTGCGCGCCGTCGAATACGGCTGCTACCACTTCCGCGTGGACCGCCCCTGACAGGAAAGCAGAGTCCATTGCCGGTAGGCGGTGGCGAGTAATGCCCACTACCGGTGGATCACTCCTGATCCGGGTCACAGGGAGCCCATGAGGTGGTGGTCAGTCGACCTCCGCCCCTGCGACCAGCGCATCGAGCTCCGTGCGGAGCGCGGCCAGTTCGGCCGGGGTGGGATCGGCCGGCTGGTGCGGCACCAGCGCAGCGGGGGCCACCGCGGGGACGGTGCGCTCCGGACCGGACACAGCCGTGGCGCGGGCAAGGAGCGCGCCGTTGTCGGGTGGCGGGGTGCCGAGTCCGTCGCCGAGCCTCCGCAGTGCGGCCGCGAGCGGGGGCTGGGGGAAGGGGAAGTCCGCGGGCAGCAGCCCGCCTTGCCGGGTGTGGCCGTCGCCGCGGAAGTCCAGGACCCAGTCCTCCCAGCCCGGCAACGGCCAGTCGTGAACCCCGGCCACGGTCTGCACCGCCCAGAGCGAGATCGTGCGGGTCTGCGGGTCGAAATGGACGCCGCCATGTGGCATGTCGGTGAGCGCAGGGGTGGCCGGCGACGCGGCGATCAGGTCGATCAGGCCGGGGCCGGCGGCGAGGTGCTCGATGAGCTCCCAGTCGCTGCCCCATGCGTGAACGCTTCCGTCGGGCAGGCGCAGGGAGACGACGGAGCAGGGCTCGGTGTACTCGGTGGCCGCGAACCCGGAAGGCTCGAAGGTCTCGAACCAGCCCGGCGCACGGGTCAGATCTCTGCCGAGGCCCAGGTGGTGGGTCAGATCACCCATGCCGTCGTGCGCGAAGCGAACGTCCCAGCCGGGCCATGTCCGGGCCAGTACGGCGCGGGCGGCGACGTGGTCGGCCCAGCTGCCCTCGGAGGCGAACCAGAGCAGGAGCCGGCGGTCGTGGTCGACGAGTGCGGCGCCCTCGCACCACACGTCGTCGAGCCACTCGTCGATCTCCCGGTTGGCGCGGAAGCAGCGTGTCGCCGCGGCCGGACCGGGCAGCAGATCGTCGACCACCCGGTCGGCGGCCCAGTGCGAGTAGTACCTCTGCCAGGCGCCGTTCTCGACCACCACGTACTGCGCTCGTGCTCCCATGATCGGCGAGGCTAGCGCCGCCGGGCGCCGGGCGACGAGCGCTTTTCAGGCGACCGACGCGGGCTGCTCGCCGACGACATGAGCCACCGGACGAGACAGGTGCGGAACTTGGTTCCGGCCGTCCGCCCAGCCCTGCCCCGCTCCAGGGCCCACTGGTTCTGCAGGGGCCGCAGCATGGCCGGGTCGTGCCGGTAGCGGTCGAGGCTGCGGACGAGATCTTCGCTGCCCTGCACGGTGCCGCGGAACGCAGTTGCGGTCGTCACCGAGCGGCGGGCCGGGACACGCGTCGGTGGTGGAGTGGGGGACCGGGTGGCAGTCGTGTCCTGTTTCGCGGTTGCCGCCGCACGGATCGAGCCGTCGCCGGTGTCTCGCTCAAGGCACCGACAGGATCCCGGCATGGCTGATCGTCGTTTCGAGCTGATCTGTGAGATCGAGCCGCCGACTCGTCCCGACCTGACCCGAGTGCGCCACCAGATCGGCGTGTTGAGTTCGGTGGCCGACTCGTTCCTGATCCCCGACAACCACATCGGCCGGGCGACGGTTTCGAGCGTCGCGGTCGCTCATGAGGTGCAGGCCATGGGAGCGCGTTCCATCGCCTGCCTGAACTCGCGGGACCGTAACTTGCTGGGCTTTCAGCGGGACTTGCTAACGGCTGCCGCTTATGGCGTGGACCGGTTCCTGTTCGTCCACGGTGACAAGCCCGCGGCGGGAGGCCGGACCAGCGAACTGACCGTCCGTGCCATGATCGAGCAGGCGAAGGCGGCGGATGAGGACCCGGCGTTCGACGGCTGCGGCCCTTTCGAGACCGGTGTGACCTCCGGGCTGCGCCCGTTCCCGCAGTGGAAGAACGCTGCCGACTTCGTGTTCGTCCAGGTCAGCTACTCGTTGGACAGTTTGCTGCGCTGGCGTGACAGTGTGTCGCTGAGCGTGCCGGTCTACGCGGGAGTGATGGTGGTGGCCAGCGCGGGCATGGCCCGCGATCTTGCAGCCAAGATCCCCGACATCGACATCCCCGAGCAGCTGGTCGCCGACGTCGAACGCGATCGCGACGCAGGTGTCGCCGCGGCGTGTGAACAGACCCTGGCCATCCGCGACAGTGGTGCGTTCGACGGCGTCCACCTGGTGCCCGTCAGTCGCTATCGGCAGGTCGCCGCGCTGCTGGAACGTGAACTGTGAATGCAGACCGTGCGCCAGGACGAAGACCACCACCGGGACCCGGGCACGCCGGAGCAACTGGCCGGTCCTGGCCCGGTGGTGTCGTACGCCGCTACGAGCCGGGGCCCTATGCCTTTGACCAAGGCAAACAGGGGTGCGTCGAGTCCGGGTGCCGGGCAGCATGGCGGTGTGGCTGATCTGCTGTGGGACGACGTGAGGTGTTTCTTCGACCCGGACCTGATGGGGCCGCTGCCGGATATACGTGTCCCCGATGCGTCGGCGCAGGACTGGCAGGAGGTCCTCGATCTTGTCGCCGAGAGGGACTGGCAGCGCCAGTACTGCGAAGACGAGAGGCCACTTCCGGTGCCTCGGGCGGAGGCCGCGCTGTCCCGTGCGGCGTATGCCGGGTCGCTCACCGCAGCATTTCGCCGGGGCCTTCGGCCACGACGAGAAGACCGCGATGCGCAATGTGAAGGCCGTGACCGTTACGCGGACTTCGCACGAACGCTCTTGGAACAGGCCGCTGAACAAATCCCGTGCGAGACGGCGGTGACCCTCTGCGATTCTCCCTGCGATGTCCGCACGAGATCGAAGACTGCCCCGGCGCCGTGCCTGGCCCCTGACCACCACCGACATCAACGAGTGTCTCGGCCCTTCCATGAGCCATGTCGAGGAGCTGCGATTCCTCACCGGGCATGACAGCGGCACCCCATCGTTCCGGGAGCAGCGTGGATCGCTCCGATCTCCCGTGATCAACACTACTGGCGGCTCACCGACGGCCACCTCACGCACCACGACGCAGCGTGACCCGAGTCCGGCTCCCACGGAACCAGACGACGTGGCCGGGACAGTCCCCGAGGCCGGGACAGTCCCCGGGGCCGGGACAGTCCCCGACGCCGGAACCGTGCCCGACTCCCGTACGGGCCATCGGCACCTGCGCTTATGCCGGACTGCCATGTCCGGATCTGACAGCAGACCGTCATTGCCGCCACAGAGTCACCCGGGCCAGGATGGACCCATGTCCAGCACCCGCCGCGTCGTCATCGCGGTCTTCCCCGACGTCGACCTCCTCGATGTCACCGGCCCGGCCGAGGTCTTCGCCCTGGCCAACCGGGAGACCGCGGGCGCCGCAGGCTACCGGGTCGAGCTCGCGGGGCGGGCCCGCGGCGAAGTGGTCACGTCGGCGGGGCTGCGGTTGGTAGCGGACCTTTCCTTCGACGAGGTGGACGGCGTGTTCGACACGCTGCTCGTCCCCGGGGCGGTTGTTGCGGGCCTCGGCGGCCAGACCGCCCGCGTGGACAGTGACGTGGTGGCATGGGTCGCCCGGGTCACACCACTGGCCCGGCGGGTCGTGTCGGTGTGCATGGGCGCGCACCTGCTGGCCGCCACCGGGCTGCTCGACGGCAAGACGGCGACGACGCACTGGTCGACCGCGGCGCAGTTGGCGGCCGAGCATCCCGAGGTCACCGTCGATCCCGACCCGATCTTCGTGCGCTGCGGCAGCGTGTGGACCGGCGCAGGGATCAGCTCCTGCATGGACCTGGCCTTGGCCCTGGTCGCCGAGGACCTGGGGGAGGAGGTCGCCCTGACGGTGGCCCGGCAGCTGGTCATGTACCTCAAACGCCAGGGCGGCCAGAGCCAGTTGTCGATCCCGCTGAGCCGGCCGCCCGCGATCCGCCGTGACATCGACGACCTGCGGATGTTCATCGTCGACCACTTGGACGGCGACCTGTCCGCCGCCGCCCTCGCGGCACGGATGTGTCTGAGCGAGCGTCACTTCGCCCGGGTCTTCCGCCAGGAGACCGGGACCACTCCGGGCGCCTACATAGAGGCCGCACGAGTGGAAGCGGCCCGCCGCCTTCTGGAGAGCACCGACCAGTCCTTGGACCAGGTCGCCGCCGCGTGTGGATTCGGCTCGGTGGAGACGCTCCACCGTGCGCTGCGCAAGCAGATCGGCACGACACCAGCGGCCTACCGGCGGCGGTTCCGCATGACCGCCTGAGGCTTTTCCTCGCGATTTCTTTCTCACTCTCATTTCTCCCTGATTCCCGAGCGACACACGCGGGACGGCGATACCCCCTGCCCGGAAACGACGCACGAAGCAGAGATGGGCCACCAGAACCCCACCGGCCGGTGGCGGTCGACTGCATCGGCGTGTTGCTTCTCCGCGAGCTCTCGGCAGTTCCGTGACACCCCATCACCTGGAAAGGAGGGGCCCCATGCCCTTGCCGAAATCGTTGAGCACACTGCGGGAGCGCCCCTACCGGCTCCTGTGGACCGCGCGCAGTATCTCCGCCATGGGCAACGCCCTGATACCGGTGACAGTGGTCTTCGCTATTTTGCGCTCAGGCGGCAGAGCCCTGGATGTCGGCACGATGCTGACCTGTCATGCGGTCGGCCAGGTGGTGATGCTGCCGGTGGGCGGGGTCTGGGCGGACCGGCTGTCCCGCAAGCTGGTGCTGATGGCGACCGACGCCATCCAGGCGGTCTGCTACGGCCTGCTCGCCGTGATGACATTCCTGCACCAGGCGGCGGTTTGGCAGTTCGCCGTCACCTACACGATCGCCGGCATGGCCATGGCCTTCTTCACCCCGGCATCCAGGGCCGTCCTGCCCGAACTCGTCGGCCCTGAGCAGCTGCAACCGGCGAACGCCCTGCTCGGTCTGACCGACAGCACCACCAAAGTGCTCGGCCCGGCCCTCGCCGCGCTGCTGCTGGCGGTCTCCAGCCCGGGCACCGCGATCCTCGTCAATGCCATCAGCTTCCTGCTGAGCTTTGTACTGGTCTCTCGGCTGTACCTGCACAGGCAGGTACGGCGGTCCGAGAAACAGCACTTCTTCGCAGACCTGCGCGATGGCTGGCAGGCCGTGGCCCAGCGCCGCTGGTATCTGGCCAACCTGCTCTGCTGGGGCGTGTGGAACTTCGCGATAGCGTTCTTCTTCGTCCTGGGCCCAGTCGTGATGGAGGACGGCCACGGCGGAGCCACCGCCTGGAGCGTCATCATGATCACCGGTTCGGTGGGCTCCATCGTCGGCGGGCTGGCCGCGCTGCACTACCGGCCGCGCCGCCCGTTGGTCACCACGAACGCGGCCGCGGTGCTCGGCATCCTCCCGCCGGCACTGCTCGCTCCCCCCGCCCCGCTCTTCGTCATCGCCCTGGGCGTGGCTGTGGCCTTCATCATGACCTCGCTCGTCGGCGAGGTGCTGGCGACCACGCAACAGCAGCTCTTCCCCGAGGAGATACTGGCCCGCGTCAGCTCGCTGGACTGGATGATCTCGTTGATCGCCATGCCCGCCGGCTACGCCGCCGCCGCTCCGGTCGCCCAGTTCCTCGGGATGCGCACGACCCTGCTGGTCGCCGCGGCAGTCATCGCCACCCCTTGCCTGCTGCTGAACCTGCTGCCCGGCGTGCGCTCGGTCCAGCGCTTCCCCGACGGCACCATCGGTATCGCCGGCGAGCGACGAACCGCTACGGCCCTCCCCGAAGCCACATGGATCCCCCTCTGACACTCTCGACCGAGACACCCAGGTCATCGGGTCGGTGAACCGCCCCGTTGCCGTACCGCCCTTGACTTCGAAACGGCTGCTGAGCAGGTCGATGAACGCACTTCGCCGATCACGCGACAGCTGAGTCACCAGACGGGCGACACCTGACACGACCTTGGCCGCATCACCTGGCTCCGACTGCCGGTCCTCACAAGTGCCCTGAACCGAAGCAGACCGAAGCAGACCGAGGCTGTTCGCCCGCGAGACCTGGGTCCTGCTGAAACGCGGACCTCGCCACGACCGCACCGCCCCACCTCCGGCCGCACTCGGCTACGCTGACCAGGGAGGTGCCAAGTCACGATGAGAGAACGGGAATTGGCCGAGGAACGGGAATCCACGACCGTCGTGGTGATCGGCGCCGGACCGGCCGGGCTGACCGTCGCCAACCTGCTGCGCCGATGCGGCATCGACTGCATCGTCCTGGAACGCCGCAGCCGCGAGTACGTCGCCCAGCGGCAGCGCGCCGGCATCGTGGAGAGCCGCGCTGTCCGGATGTTCGAGTCCTGGGGGCTGGCCGACCAGGTGCTGGGCGGCCCGCCGCACGACGGCATCCTGGAGTTCCGGGTCGACGGTGAAAGCCACCTCGTCGACGACAGTGACGGCTCCGAAGGCCCAGGAGCCCGTCTGTGCCCCCAGCAGGTCCTGGTCCAGAAGCTCACCACCGCCCATCTCACCGACGGCGGCGACCTGCGCTACGAAGCGGCCGACGTCTCTCTGTACGACCTGACCGGCGACCGTCCGACCGTGCGCTACCGCTCCACCGACGGCGCCCTCCACGCGATCACCTGCGCCTTCGTCGCCGGCTGCGACGGCGACCACGGCGTCACCCGCACTACCGTCCCCGACGGCGTCCTCGCCGCCCACACCCTCGACCACGGCATCGGCTGGCTCACCGTCCTCGCCGACGCCCCACCCCCCGCTCACCCGCTGCTTGCCATCAGCCCGCAGGGCTTCGCCGCACACTTCCCCCGCGGGCCGCACAGCAGCCGCTACTACCTCCAGTGCCCACCCGACGACCACCCCGACGCCTGGCCCGACCAGCGAGTCTGGGACGCCTTGCGCACCAGACTCGCCGACCCCGCCCTCACCGCGGGCCCGATCACCGACCGCGAGTCCTTCCGGCTGCGCAGCCTCGTCCACGACCCCATGCAGTACGGCCGACTGTTCCTCGTCGGGGACGCCGCCCACATCGTGTCCCCCATGGGTGGCAAAGGCATGAACCTCGCCCTGTACGACGCCGATCTCTTCGCCCGCGCCGTCCGGGACCACATCCGCGACCACGACGACACAGGGCTGCGCACCTACTCGCAGCGCTGTCTGCGACGCGTCTGGAGCGACCAGGAGTTCTCCCACTGGCTGACCCGGACGGTCCACGACGCCGGCGCCGACACCGGCTCCGGCCCGTTCGTGCGCAATCTGGCGCGCGCCCGCCTCGACCGGCTCTTCACCTCCCCGACGGCCGCCCAGGCCTTCGCGGAACTGATGACCGGCCTGGAACCGCCCAAGCACCACTCGGTCCCCACCCGCCGCTGACCACCACGGAAACGCATACGGACCGGCACGACCTCCTGTCCCGTGCCGACACCCCACTCGCCGGTGACTCGCACAGACCACGAAGCTCCGGCCCGCCCGGTGACCTTGGCCGGGTCCCGGCAGGACCGCGGCCGGACGCGCGGAACTTCAGCACCTACGCGGTGCCACACCAGGCACCGTTCCCCCTGCATCGGCAGTGGCTGCCCGTAGGCTGTGATCAGCCGTCGTGGGCAAAGGCGTGATGGGAAATCCGTTTCAATCTTCGAGATTGTGACCGCAGGGTCTGAGCCGGTTCGAGTCCGGTAGCCCGCGACGGTGCGACATCAGGGCATGCGTCCGAGCACCCGACAGGCTCTTTGCGTCACGCGGGCGCCGCCCCCAACTACCGGCCCGGAGCAAGCTGTTCTCCTGGACGGGAATCGCGACGGCACTTCGGAGTTGTGCTCGACGGTGAAGTCGTCGGGCCGACGGGTGACCTGGCGCTGCGAGACCCGCTCCAGCGTGAACTCCGCCTGTCCGCGATCGGCCGGCCGACGCGACCGCGTCAGGTCCCGGGACCGGGTCGTGGTGCGGCGCTTGCGGCGGGCGCCAGACGTACCGCGGACCTCGAGCCGTGAAGGCTTGCTCTGACGGCGACCCGTCTGATGCCGGCAACAGCGATGCCGTCGGGCCGGCTGCACCAGCTGGGAGCCGCGCTCACCGTTCCCAACTTCCGCCGTCATGTGAGCGGTCAGGCCCCGTCGCTGGTCGGCACCTGGGGTCGAGACCGTCGCCCAGAGCCTGCTGGTCCTGCATCTCACCCATTCAGCAAGTGGACTTGATCCGCTTTGACGGACACTCCTGAGCAAAGACACCTGCGAGAGCGGCGGCGACGCCTACGGATGGCTGCTGGGCGCGCTCGGCCTGGGCGCGGTTGGATGTGCGCTGACGGCCGATCCGACTGCTGGGAGTGCTGTGGTGGCCGAACCTGTCCGTGTGCGCAGATTGACCGAGCAGGAAGGGCAGAAGCTGCCGCAGATCGTGCGCCGGGACAGCACCAGCTCGGTTCGCCATCGGCGCGCGATGATGCTGCTGGCCTCCGCCGGCGAGAACCGGGGGCCGTTGATCGTCCAGCTGGTCCAGGCTGACGCGGGCAGCGCGGCGACAGCCCTACGGAACACCTCGCAGAGGCAAGCGGGGTCAGCTGACCGGCAGTTCCTAGCTCTCCCGTCGGGAGGCTGTGCCGAGCAACGTACGTGCGACGTCTTCCAGTGATCCGAGCAGCGGGTTGGAGTCGTCAGCGCGCGTGACGAGCACGACCTCGCAGGGATCGATGTCGATGACGGGTACCAGGGCGATGTCCTCGCGCACAGCAGCGCGTCGATCGCCGGCAGGGAAGATCGCGACACAGTGGCCGGTGGCGATGAGTTCCAGCTTGTCCTCGTAGCTGTCGTCGATTGCGGGTGGGGGCGGTGCCGGGCGGTCGCCGACCGGCTTGGGCGTGCTCCAGACGACCGGAGTGCTGACGCAGGCCACCAGTTCCTCGTCCCACAGAGCCCGCAGGCTGACGGGGTTCTCGTTCGCCAGATGATGACTCGCCGACGTGACGAGTACCCGCGACTCCTCATGGAGCTTGGTCACCCGGAACCCGTCCGTGGGCAAGGGCAGGGGTCTGTATGCGACGAGGGCGTCGATCCGCCCCTCGGCGAGGGCATGCGTGTCCCGCCAGTCGAGGTGCCGGGTGCGGACCTGGCCGTCGGGGTGCCGGCGGCGCAGTTCCTGCACACAGGCGGTGATGACCAGTCCTTCGGCGTAGCCGACGGTGATGGTACGGGGCTGGACGGCGGCCCTGGCCGTGTGAGCGGCTTGCTCGGCCTCCCGGAGCAGTATCCGGGCCCTGGGAAGGAAGGCCTGACCGGCGTCGGTGAGGCTGCTGCCCTGCGGTGAGCGGTCGAAAAGCCGGACACCGAGCTGAGCTTCCAGTCGCTGGATCTGGCGGCTCAGCGACGGCTGCGCCAGATGCAGCTTGGTGGCGGCCCGGCCGAAGTTGCCGTACTCCGCCACGACCGTGAAATAGCGCACGAGCCGCAGATCGACGTCCATTCGCCCAGGGTACGTCGCACACCGCCATACGCCTGGGACATGGCGGCATGCGGAACAGGTCTTGGACATGGTGTACGGGTGGATATTTGACTGGAGGGCATGACCACTTATGACGGCAAGAAGATCGTGATCACAGGCGGAAGCAGCGGTATTGGCCTGGCTGCGGCCCGGTTGTTCGCGGACGGTGGGGCGCACGTGCTGATCACCGGCCGCACCAGCTCCACCCTGGACGCCGCGTCGGAGCAGTTGGGGAACAAGGCGATCGCCGTCCGTAGCGACACCGCGTCCCTGAAGGACATCCAGACGCTGGCCGGCACGGTCCAGGAGCGGTTCGGCGCGGTGGACGCGCTGTTCGTCAACGCCGGCGTCACTGCGTCCGCGCCGTTCGGCTCGACGACGGAGGAAATGTACGATCAGCTGTTCGACATCAACACCAAGGGCCCGTACTTCACAGTGCAGGCGTTGGCGCCGCTGTTGCGCGAGGGAAGCGGCGTGGTCCTCACCACGTCGGTGGTGAACGTCCTGGGCCTCGACGCGCTGAGTGTCTACTCGGCGAGCAAGGCAGCCCTGCGGTCGATGACGCGCACCCTGGCCCGCGAGCTGCTTCCGCGCAAGGTGCGGGTCAATGCCGTGAGCCCCGGCCCGATCGACTCGGGCATCCTGGACCGCTCCTCGCTGCCCGCCGACGTCGTCGAGGCGACGAAGGACACCTACCGGAGCACCATCCCGATGCAGCGGCTGGGGACGTCCGAGGAAGTGGCCGCCGCGGTGGCGTACTTGGCGTTCGACGCGACCTTCTCGACGGGAACGGAGTTCCCTGTCGACGGAGGGGCTTCGCAACTCTAGGTGTTCTGACCGCACAGGTCCGCCGGGGCGTCAGGGCGCGGTGGAGAGGGGGCGTCCGCCCGGCGGATGCCCTTCTCGATGTGACGAGCGTGGCGTGGTGGTACCAACCGGGCGAGGAGCCGCCTCCGAAGTGGTCCACGCCCAGGCCGTGCTCGAGTTCGCGCTAGTCGTGCTTGATGCGCGACCGCCCCGGCCGCTTGCCGCGCCATCGGGTAGCTCGTTCTCTGCGGTCCTCGCGCCGGCAGCCACGCGAGTGCGGCAGTGACATAGTTCGCTCACGTCCGGTCCCGCTCAACGGCCTGTTGCAGGGCGGCGAGCTCCATGGCGCGGTCGTCGGGTGTCTGCCCAGCGGCAACCGGCCGGGCCACCGCCGTGGGCCTGGCCGGCGAGGTGCGGGGTGCACCTTCGTGGCGGCCCGTCGCGGACGGATGGGACAAGACGGCCTACGCGCCCCGTCACGTAAGGGAATTGGTGGCCTCAGGGATGCTCGGAGCGGGGTCGTGCGCGGCTTTCGCGGGGCCTTGGCCACGCGACGGACACGGTGCGCACTCCCGGGGGTGGACAACACCTACGAACAGACCACCATCCCCGAGGCGGCCAAACAGGGGGCGAGCGCCATCGCCGCCGGTGCCTTCCACTCGCTGGCCGTCAAGAACGGCGCAGTCATCGCGCGGGGCAGCGACCTCTATCAACAGACCGACGTACCCGCCACGCTTTCCTCCGGCGTCACCGCCCTCTCCGGCGGCTAACCTGCACTCCCTCGCCGTGAAGAACGGATAGGTCATCGCCTGGGGCAGCGACCGCTACGACTCCACCGCCGTACTGCCGGCCGCGAAATCCGGCCTGTCCGTGGCAAACGTACCGGCGACGTCATCGGCCTCCTCGGAGCCACGCCCCGTGGCGACACGTTCACGGGTGACGGCCTGAGTGCGCCTGACGGCCTGACGGAGTCGAAGAGCAGCAGCCTCGCTCAGCTCATTCAACAGCAACCGAAGCAGCCTCACGCGCTATTTCCCCCTGGTACAACCGTTGCACGGCGACACGCGCCGACACCAAGGTGCGATCAACCATAGCCGGCACGAGGACCCCCGAGGTCGAACCGCACCTGACGCCAAGCGCGGTCCATGGAAGAGAAATGCACGTCGGAGTCCCCTAGGTGCAGCTGTTCCCCGCAGTGGGCCGCCGTCAGGGCGTCCGGGACCGCCGGTCCGGTGGTGTCACTCGTCCTGTCGGGCGGCGATCGCCTCGATCCGATGGACGACGCGGATACGTCAGCTGATCATGTGCTGCGGAACCGTGAGGTTCTCATCGGCGTACACGCCGGTCAGGGCAGCCGCGTCTCCTCCCACGCAGGTCTCGGCAACAGCGTCGATGAGCAGGTCGTAGTCGTGGCCTGTCTTGCCCTCGTAAGCGTCGGTCATCAGGCCCCACTCATCCCAGGGCAGCATCTCCCGCTTGCACAGCGCGGCGAGATCGCGGACGGCGTTGCCGCTTATCTCGGCAGGCCCCCAGGCGTAGTCGACGCCGGCGACCCCGAACATGTGCGGGTTGACCAGACCCTTGCGGTACCGGATCCATGCTTCGCCGCCGGTCAGAAACTCGCTTGGCGCGAGGTCCTCGGGACAGTCGACGTAACCGTGGCCGAGATGCTCGGTATCCACGCGCACCCATCGCTCGTCGTCGGCACTCCAGTACTCGGTGATCCAGTGGTCCACGCCGCGTCCCTCGAGGAAACAGGTGCCGAACCCGCATCGAGCCCGTGAGGGAATGCCCTTCGCACGCAGGAGCGCACTGGCAATGGTCGCGAAGTGGCGGCACGTGCCCACCACCCGCTTTTCCGGCGCCCGGGTCTGGCAGAGCGGCGCGGGGTCGAGCGTGGTGAGCGCAGCGATCAGCTCGCTCACCGGCCGGATGTTCTTCTCCGCGAGCCGCTCTTCAGGTACCCCGAACGCGACGGCGTCAGCGGGTTGAATGACCAGGTTCTGTACGGCGGAACAGATTCCGACCGGGTCGTCCGGCAGCCCATCGAGGAGTCTAAACTGGTCAGCAGTCAGGCGAGTGAGAGGGCCGGGCCGGGAGTAGTCGAGCGTGTCATCGGTCATGACCGGGCATCGTAGAGGGCCGCTCTGACACCGGACTTTCGCTCGGCGCGCTCCCGGCGCCCGTGCCGGAAGCGGTGACATCCTCGAAGCGCATGTCGCGATGCCGGTACGTTGCCGCCCAAGTGCCGCGCGGAGCAGCCGTGGTGGTGCGGGTCCGCGGTCACGACCTCCACAAGCCCACCTCCACGCCGTTCACCGCAGCCCGTCGCTGGCGGTTCCGCTGAGCGGACCGGTGAGCGACAGCCCGCGGACGGCGCCGCACGCTTTCCGCATCCAGGGAAGACGCACATGGGGGAGTTCATGAGAGAAGCATCGAAGTCGACACATCGTCGCGTGCCTGCCGGGACAGCTTCAGCGCTGTGGAGCCGGGTGGCCCGTGTCGCACGCTCGCCCAAGACGGCGGTGCTGGTCGTGGCGGCGCTGGTCGCCACCGCCTTCGCCGTGACGCCCGCCTACGCGGACGATCCCGGACTGAACTGCGCGGCCACCGCGACCGCCTCGGTATCGGTGACGCCCTCACCAGTCGTCTACGGCCGTAACGCCGTGGTGAGTTGGAGCGCGGACTGCGTGGCCAACACGGCCGAGGACGCGCTGGTGATCAGCGGACCGGGATTCGACCCCTCCACCACGATCTTCCCGGTCGGCGGCGGATCGCAGTCCGTGTTCATCAGTCAGACCGGGACCGTCAGCTGGGGCGTTACGGTGGTCGACCTGTCGTCGGACACCGGATTCAGCAGGAACCTGGCCGCTGTCTCGGCTCCGGTCACCGGTGTCACGACGGTGCCCAGCGTGCTGGGTGACACACAGGCACGGGCGAGCCAGGCACTGACCGCCGCCGGGTACGTGCTCGGTGGTGTCGGCAGCGTTGTCGACTGCGACAGCATCAACCGGGTGAGTTCGCAGAGTCCGAGTGCGGGCACCGTGCTGCTCCCGGGATCCGCGGTCTCGATCACGATCGGCAGGAAGCCCACCCCTCCTGCCCAGTGCCCGTGATCAAGCCGATTCCATGCCACCGGGTGCGTGCTGGAGCCGCGGTGCCCGCGGCCCTGGCACGCACCTGGCGAGCAAGGCGTCCGAAAAAGCCCCGTCGGCCGCATTCTCATCCGTCCCCGTCCCCGTCCCCGTCCCCGTCCCCGTCCCCGTCCCGTCCCCGACCCCGACCGAAGACCCATGTCGCCCGTACCAGGCCCGGCTCGGCTCGGGTTCGTTGTGGTGGAGCGTCATGGCCGACTTGTGATCCGGGTTCGTACGAAGGCGGAGGTGAGCCGGCGGATGCGTTCTCCCGGCGTGCTGGTTGTGCCGTCGAGGGCGGCCTGGTCAGTGGGGTCAGGCGGCGAGACACGCGTTCGGGGCGGTGGATCTCGCCGGGGAAGCGCATGCCGCTCTTCCTCGGCTACTGGGCCCGAGACCGCCCGCGCCGACGCCGCTGCGTCGTCGTCGGCGGCGGTGGCAGGGTGTTCGGGGCGGCCCGGAGCGGGGGTCAGGTTTGTCGGAGAGTGTCGGGTGGCGCGTGGTGTTCGTCCATCAGGCGAACACGACCGGACGACCGGTCAGATGCACGCCCGCGTGCCTCATCTCGTCGACGGCCGCGTGGGTGGTGTCGGGGGCGACTCCGGCGGTGTAGTCCAGCAGGACGCGGACGGCGAAGCCGGCACGGACGCCGTCCAGCGCGGTGGCCTTCACGCAGTGGTCGGTGGCGATGCCCACGACGTCCACCGCTGCGATCTTGCGGGCGTGCAGCCAGTCGGCGAGCGGGGTCCCGTCCTCGGTCGAGCCTTCGAAGCCGCTTTTCGAGGCTGAGTGGGCGCCCTTGTAGAACACCTCGTCGACGGTGCCGTCCGCGGCGACGGGCGCGAAGTCGGGGTGGAAGTCGCCGCCCTCGCTTCCGACCACGCAGTGGACCGGGAACGAGGTCGAGAAGTCCGGACGGTCGGAGAAGTGACCACCCGGGTCGATGTGGTGGTCGCGTGTAGCGACCACATGCGCGTACGCGCTGCCCGCCGAACGCCGCACCAGTTCGGCGATGGCCGCCGCGCGGTCCGCACCGCCCTTCACCGGGACGCTGCCGCCCTCGCAGAAGTCCTTCTGCACGTCCACCACGATCAGTCCACGTCGCATGGTTCGTCCTCTCTGTCGTGTGATGCCGGCCCGCAGAAATGATGTGCACACAGACCAGGAGGTCGTCGGCAGCGCTGGGCCGACTGCCCCGCCCTGCACCCCAACGAGTGGGCCCAGGCAGACACGGCGCAGTACGCGCACGTCGTGCCGGAGGCGCTGGGCATCGGGTGGCCGCCGGGTGTCCGGTGTCCCGCCCGGCGGTTGAGGTCCGCGATCCGGGCCGTCGGCACGTTCTCGTGCGGCCCCCTTGCCAACATCATTGACATGTCCCTGTCTCGTGGCTAGCTTCGCGAGGAGTTCCCCTGCGCCCCCGGCGTCCGCAGCGCTAGGGGGCCCATCGAAGCACTCGAATTCCAGGCACCTCGTCTCCACGGTCAGACAACGTTGTCAGCATCGCTGATCCAGGCATCTTGGCAAGCCCGTTCATCGCCCGGGGTGCGTTCCCGACGCGGAGACAACGTTGTCGACCGGCCCTCGCTTCCGAGTAGAGGAGAAACCCCCGTGATGACACGACTGTCGAGACCTCCCGGAACAGCGGCGATCGGTCTCCTCGCCGCCGCGGCGCTGGCCGCGGCCGGGCTGTGCACGCCTGCGTGGGCGGCCGGGAAGGCTGCGCTCGTCACCGCTCCGGCGGCTCTGGTCAATCCGTTCATCGGCACGTCGAACCAGGCCGACGACTTCCCGGGCGCCGACGTCCCGTTCGGCATGGTGCAGTGGAGCCCGGACACCCCGTCGCGCCCCGATGGCGGGGGCTACGAGTACAACGACTCGTCGATCACCGGTTTCAGCCTGACCCACATCGCCGGACCCGGCTGCGGCGCGGCCGGTGACATACCCGTGCTGCCCACGGTGGGGGCCGTGAACACCGGTGCGACGGACGCCTTCTCACACACCAACGAGTCGGCGTCCGCCGGGTCGTACAAGGTCGCGCTCAACAACCAGGTGACCACCGAGCTGACTGCCACGACGCGCAGCGGTATGGCACGCTTCACCTTCCCCTCGACCAGCCAGGCAAATCTGATCTTCAAGTTGACGGGCAGTCAGAACGGCGCCACGTCGACACGGTTCACCAAGGTGTCGAGCACCGAGGTCAGCGGACAGGTGACCAGCGGTCACTTCTGCGGTGCCGCGAACACGTACACCGTCTACTTCGACATGGTCTTCGACCAGCCCTTCGCCTCGCAGGGCAGCTCGGTCGCGAAGACGTCGACCGCTCCCTCCCCGACGCCGGGCAAGGCGTCGAAGAACGCCGCCGAGAAGCCGAACAAGCCGGTGCTGCACGGCAAGAACCCCAGCACCTCGGACTCGAAGTCCACCAAGTCCTCGAAGTCCTCGAAGTCCGCCGAGGACAGCGCGGCCCCCGATGCCGCCGCCTCGAACGGCTACGTCACCTTCAACACCACGACCAACCCGGTTGTACAGGCCAAGGTCGGCATCTCCTACGTGTCGGTCGCGGGCGCGGTCGCCAACCGGACTGCGGAGAACAGTGGTTGGGACTTCGATGCGACCCGCACCGCGGCGCAGAACGCGTGGAACAGCGCGCTCGGCAAGGTGCAGATCGCGGGCGGGACGGCCGCGCAGCAGCAGACCTTCTACACCGCGCTCTACCACTCGCTGCTGCACCCGAACGTGATCAGTGACACCAACGGCCAGTACTACGGCTTCGACGGGAAGACACACACCGTGGACGCCGGTCACAGCGCGGTGTACGCGAACTACTCCGGCTGGGACATCTACCGTTCGCAGGCCCAGCTCGAAGCCCTGGTCGCACCCCAGGTCGCCTCCGACACCGCGCAGTCGATGGTCGACGACTACACGCAGACCGGGATATTCCCCAAGTGGTCGGAGAACAACGGCGAGTCGTACGTCATGGTCGGCGATCCGGCGGACGCCATCCTCGCCGACTACCACGCCTTCGGCGCCCGGAACTTCGACGCCACGACCGCCCTGGCCGACATGGTCAAACAGGCGAGCACGACCAACAACGACCGCCCCGGCCTCGCCTACCTGAACTCGCCCGGATACATGCCGCACGACGGCAGCTACGGCTGCTGCAACTTCTACGGCCCGGTGGCCACCACCCTGGAGTACGACACCGCCGACTTCGCGATCTCCGCGATGGCCGGAGCGCTCGGCGACACCGCGAACCAGAAGACGTACGCCAACCGCGCGCAGGACTGGCGCAACGTGCTCAACCCCGCCTCCGGCTTCGTGGAACCCCGTAACGCCAACGGCGCGTGGACCGGCGGCTTCGACCCCACCAGCGGCACCGACATGGTCGAGGCCGACTCGTGGATCTACACCGGGATGGTGCCCTTCGACATCGGCGGTCTGGCGCACGCCAAGGGCGGCAACACGGCGATGAACCACTACCTGGACACCGTGCTGCGCAGCTACACCGGCGCCAACGGCTACGCCTGGGTCGGCAACGAACCAAGCATCGAACTGCCGTGGGAGTACGACTACACGGGGCAGCCCTACACGACGCAGGGCACGGTGCGGGCGATCCAGGACCAGATCTGGTCGAACACCCCGGGCGGCCTGGCCGACGGCAACGACGACCTCGGCGCGATGAGTGCCTGGTACGTGTGGTCGGCGCTCGGCATGTTCCCCGAGACCCCCGGCACCTCCGATCTCGCCCTGGGATCACCGCTGTTCACGCAGGCCGTCATCACCCTCCCCTCGGGCAGCACGTTGACGGTCAACGGCAACGGCGCCGCCGACAACGCCCCCTACGTCCAGTCCGCGGCATGGAACGGCACGGCGTGGAACAACGCCTACGCTCCCACCACGGCGATCACGGCCGGCGGCACCCTGGACTTCACGCTGGGCACCGCCGCCAACACATCCTGGGCGACCACAGCCACCGCGGCACCGCCCTCGTACGCGGGGGACACCACGGCGCCGGCATCGCCCCGGATCGGACCGCTCACCTCCGCGGTGGCCTCCAGCCTGTGCGTGGACGACGCGTCCTCCGGCACCTCCGACGGCACCCACGTCCAGATCTGGGGCTGTGACAACACCTACGCCCAGGACTGGATCGTCGCCGGCGACGGAACGGTCCGGGCCCTCGGCAAATGCCTGGACGCCGATCACAGCGGCACCACCAACGGCACCCTGATCCAGCTGTGGACCTGCAACGGCACCGGCGCCCAGCAGTGGACCGCCGGCGCCAACGGGTCGCTGGTCAACCCCGAGTCGAACCTGTGCCTGGACGACCCCAACTCCTCGACCACGAACGGCACCCAACTCCAGCTGTACACCTGCAACGGTACGGCGGCCCAGAACTGGAAACTGCCGAGCTGAGGCGTCGGCGAGGGTAGTCGACAGCCCCGCCCGGATGCCTCGGACCGACGGGTTCCCGTGTGCCCGGACCCCATGACCGGGACACACGGGAACCCGTCCGACCGGCTTGAGCAGGAGATGAGGCAGGAATCTCGGCGGCCACAGAGGAAGGTGCCCATCCACGACGGTGCCTGGCCCTCGCCGTGACCGTCGCCGTGCTGACTGCTGCCCCGGCACGGACCGAGGATGCTTCGGATGACCCAACCCCTGGCACACGAGCGTGCTCATCGAGCGCGGCGCCTCCGACGGCCTCTGTAGCCTGGCGTCGCCGTCCGTCGTCGGGGGAGCTGACCGTGGAGAACATCCTGTCCGTGGCCATCGGGGCCGCTACCGGCCTCATAGGTGTGCTGTTCGGCTCGTGGTTCACCGCACGCCGTCAGGACCGTATGTGGCTCCGCGAACAGAAGCTCAAAGCCGGCATCGGCTTCAACACGGCCGTAGTCCAGCTGCTGGACTACCTGAAGGAAACACGGCTGAGTGACGACGGTCCAGGAGCCAACGAGTTGGCGAACCGGCTGCAGGAGGCACGCTCGGCTCTCTACCTGCTCTGCGCCGACGACACCGTCGATCTCGCCGACACTCTCGCGCGTCGAGTCTGGAGCACCCGGCCCACTGACGGCAGTGACGACCGCCGAGCAGAGTTCCGGGAGACGTTGGACCTCCTGCGCCGCTTCACCCACCGGCTCCGGCAAGAGATCGCCAAACCGTAATCCCCATGGAGAGTGCGCCACGCCCACGGCCCGCACGGTGGCCGGCCGCCACCGCCCGGACGCTGCTGTGTCCGTCCGCTGTCCGTCCCTCTATAAGCAGCGAGGGAGCGAAGCGAAGACGGCCGGCCCCCACGGCAGCAGCCCGGACAGGGCCGATACGACGTGGCTCAGCCCCAGCAGTGTCCGGGCGACATCTGCCACTCGGTCCGGTTCAGCGCCACAACGGCGATACCAGCACACAGCACAACGATGACTGCCACGGAGACAGCGCCGAGAAGAGCCAACGAGATCGGTACGCCGAAAGTGGCGCTGCCGGGAAGAGCGGACGGAGGGGCAAAGAACGGCCTCCGAAGAACGACGAAGGCCCCCGGCGACTTCCGGGAGTCCTTGGGCACGGCTCAAGAGAAAAGCCCCCCACTCCTCGATACGAGGAAAGCAGAGCCTGACAATCAGTTCGTGCGCCCTGGGCGCCCGATGGAGGAGAGCCGTAGCACCATCTTTGTGAGAGTCGACTGGCCGCCCTGCGTGGTCGAGTCCGGCAGGCCCATGGGCGTACTTCCGCGGCGAGGGCGTGGTCGATCGACCGCCAGTCCATCCGCACAGCAGATACCGTCACGGCTGCCGCCAGGGGCTTCGACGTGGGCAAGAAGGTCAAGGGCCGCAAGCGATTCATCTCCACCACCCGAGCGTGCGGATGATGTGAGCCGACCAGGGCTTCGCCGACCGTCTGGTCGACTGGACCCGCCCAGGTCCTCAGCCGCGAACTGGAGATGGTGCGTAATGACCCCGGTCAGCGCGGCTTCCAGGTCCAGCCCAAGCGGTGGGCGGTTGAGCGCACGCCGTCGTGGATCACCGCCCACCGACGCCTGGCCCGAGACTACGAGACCAGCGCGGCCCGCTCCGAAACCATCATCCGCTGGGCAATGATCGGCATCATGGTCCGCCGACTCACCCGAGGCCGCCCGGCAACCCGACCAGGTCCTCGACCGCCCTCACCCGCCCCCGGCTGACACAGCGCACGTCCTCTCATGTGTCGTACAAACCGTCCCACGGCGCGCTGAACCCGAGCCGGTTCGGGTAGAACTCGGCCCAGTCGTCCTGCTCCTCTCCCTCCGGGTATTCCCCGTGGCACTCGCTGACCAGACCGAACAGAGTGCCGTCGACCTCCACGGCGAACGGGGCGATCGCGATGTCCGTGAAGTGCCGCCCGGGCAGCGCCTCCAGCCACTCGTAGAGGAGCCGCTGTGCGGCTTCCACCATCGGCGCCTTCGCCGCCCCGTCGGCGACCGTTCCGGCCGCTCGGATCCGGGAGTCCAGGTGCCGACCCGCGGCGTCGAACTCGTGCAACACGGAGTACCACCGCCGCAGTACCCGGCCATCGACGTCCCGGCCTGCGAAAACACCGCTGACGTGGGCGAAGAACTGGCCTTCGTCCCACTGGCCGATAGTGGACGTTCGATAGTTCGGCTCATGCCGAATGGGAACCAGGTCAGGCACAGTCATGGTCGCACCCTACGTGCCGACCACGACAGAATGAGCTCTTTCCATCTTCACTCTGAGCTGGCCAGATGTGGGCAGAGGACAGCCTGAACGAGACGTGTGATGCGGGTGGTCGAGCACCGGAGCTTGCGGAGGAGTCCGGCCTGGGCGAGCGCGTCGACGATGCCGTGCTCGCGGGCCGCGCGGACATCGTGGACGGCCCCGGGCAGGGCTGGAGACGCCCACAGCAGGCGGCCGAAGGGATCGGCGATGCCCTGCACATTCATTTGGTGCTTCTTGTGCTTGCCAGAGCAGAAGGGCCGGTTGATGGCGATCCGGTCGATGGACAGTGGCGTGCCGTCAAGCAGGACGAACGCCTTCATCGAGGCCGTCCGGACCGCCTCGGTGAGTGTCGGAGTCAGCTCGGCCAGGAGGCCGACGGCCTCGGTGATGTGACGGTAGGTGGTGGTGGTGCCGACGCCGAACTCGTCCCCGAGCTGGGCGTAGGGGTGGCCGTTACGGAGTTGAGTGAGGGTGGGCAGAGCCTGCCGCCTCGCGCTCAGGCGCCGCCGTCGGGTGCCGGGGCCTGCCGGCGCTCTCTCAGGTGGGCGGCGAGGAAGCGAAGGGTGGAGCCGGACACGTCCAGCCCGGACGGAGAGACAAGCACACGAAGCCTCTGGTGGAGAGGGATTCCTTGGTCGAGGACCCACCTACCAGGGGCTTCGCCTGCCTGTCAGGCCAACTGCTGTAACCGAGCGCCCCAGCTGACGAGGGCCCGTCGCTTGTAGAGCCATGCGCTGTCCGGAAAGTCGTCCGGGGCCGCCTTGTTCAGAACGGCTCGAAGCTCGGCTGGACGGGGCCGATCTCTCCGGCGGCGACCAGTTCTTCAAGGTCCTCCGGCTCCAGGTACTCCAGGGCTTCCGGGTCGATGCCGTGGTAGCGGTCCACGTCGAGCAGCCGCCGCACGAACGCGAGCGCGAAGGTCGAGAACGGGCCGTCGAAGGTCTCACAGCCCTCTTCATGGACCATCGTGACGACCTTCCACCGGTCCGGGTCTGGGCCGCAGGGCAGGAAGAAGTGCTCGTCGCCGCTGTGGTCGTATCCCCACGAAATCAGCCCACCGGGTTCGGGGTGAAAGGGGTACGGGACATGCTCGGAGTCTCCGATGCTCAGGGCTCTGTCTCGACGCTCAGTGAACGTCTGGTGCGTCGTGCGCATGCGCTCCAGCAACGGACTCGATCCATACGGGTGGAAAACAACGAGCTCACCGGAGATGGACCCGCTGCCGTAGGCATTGAGGAACGTCTTGAAGTCGCTGGGCAAAGCAGAACCTACGTATTGCTCGACTTCGTTCCATTCACCCGGATTCGATTGCCGGCCGACGGGCTCGCCCAGCAGGGCCTGCAACTCATCCAACGAGGACATGCACTGCTCCAAGACTGGTCAGCGGGGATCTGTGCCGCCAACTTAGCCACGTGTTGACGCTTCCTGAAGACTGACCCCCAGACAGTCCGTGAATCTTGACCCCCTCCTGACTCTTGGAGGGTGCTGAAGGGGAGGACTGGGCAGAGATACGCCGACTTTACAGGGCGGAGGGGGTGCCGATCAGGGAGATTGCGCGGCGCCTGGGGGTGGACCGGAACACGGTCCGGCAGCGCTGAACTCCGACCGTCCCCCGAGGTACGAACGCAAGGCCCGCGGCCAGGTCGCGGGCGCTTACGGGGCCGAGATGCGGAACTTGCTGCAGGCGTGGCCGCGGATGTCGGCGCCGGTGATCGCCGAGCGGATCGGGTGGCCCTACTCGCTGCTGCCGCTGCGCAAGCGCCTCGCGCCGATCCGCCCCGAGCGCGTCGGCATCGGCCCGGTCGACCGCGTCGTCTACGAGCCGGGCCAGATCGCGCACTGCGATCTGTGGTTCCCGGAGACAAAGGTGCAGTTCGGGGCAGGTCAGCAGCGCGTTCTTCCGGTGCTGGTCATGACGCTCGGGTTCTCCCGCTTCATGACCGCGGCGATGATCCTCTCCTGGCAGGCCGGCGGCATCCTTTCGGGCATGTGGTCCCTGATCCACGGCATTGGCCGGGTCACGAAGACGCCGGTCTGGGACCGCGAGGCTGCGATCGGCGGCACCGGAAAGGTGACCGCCCCGGCGGCAGCGTTCGCCGGAACCCTGGCCGCCAGGATCCAGTTGGCCCCACCACGGGACCCAGAGTTCAAGGGGCTGGTCGAGCGGAACAACCAATATCTGGAGACCTCGTTCCTGCCCGGCCGGCAGTTCGCCTCACCGTACGACTTCAACCAGCAGCGGGCCGACTGGCTAGGCCCCGCGAACTCACGAACCGTCCGGGCCGTCCAGGGCCGCCCGGTCGATCTCCTGGAGATCGACTACCAGGCGATGACGCCGCTGCCGCCGGTGGCGCCGCCGATCGGGTTCAGTCATCGAATCCGGCTCGGCCGGGACTACTGCGTCGCGTCGACACGGTCGACTACTCGGTGAACCCGCAGGTCATCGTCCGGTTCGTCGACGTCACCGCCTCCCCGCAGGCCGTCACTGTGTTCTGCGACGGCCGCATCGTCGCCGAGCATCCTCGGTCCCGGGCCAAGCACCAGGTCGTCACCGACCCGGTCCACGCGGCCACCGCCGCGAGGATGCGCGAGGCCCTCGCGCTGGACCGCCAACGACGTCAGGCGCCTGTCCGCCAGCACACGGACGGCCATGCCGTCGCTCTACGGGCCCTGCCGGACTACGACGCACTGTTCGGCGTCGACTTCAACCCACCTGCCACGAAAGCGAAGTGATACCTGAGCACAGCCACCAAGCCCAAGCCGGCCGCGACGGGCTCGCCGAAGGGGGCCCGCCGTCGATGCCGGCCTGCCTGACCCGGGTGCTGAAGATGCCCACCATCGGTGCGTTCTGGGAGGAGCTGGCCGAGCAGGCCCGCGACCGGAACTGGTCGCACGAGGAGTAACTGGCCGCCTTGCTGCAGCGGCAGGTCGCCGACCGGGAGAGCAAGGACACCACGATGCGGATCCGTACGGCCCGCTTCCCGCAGGTCAAGACGCTGGAGGACTTCGACCTCGAGCACCTACCCTCGCTTCGCCGTGACGTCCTCGCCCATCTGGCCACGGGGACGTTCGTCGGGAAGGCGGAGAACGTGATCCTGCTCGGGCCGCCCGGGATCGGGATGACGCACCTGGCCATCGGGCTCGGAGTCAAAACCACCCAGGCCGGCTACTCGGTCCTGTTCGACACGGCCCGCAACTGGATCGCCCGGCTTGGCGAAGCCCGCCACTCCGGCCGGATGGAGGCGGAGTTGGAGAAGATCCGCCGCTACAAGTTGAGCACCATCGACGAGGTCGGCTACAACCCGTTCGACCAGGACGCCGCGAACCTGTACTTCCAGCTCATAGCCTCGCGTTACGAGCAGGGCTCGGCGACGGTGACCTCGAACCTGCCCTTCGGGCGGTGGGGAGAGACCTTCTCCGACGACGTGGTCGCGGCCGCGATGATCGACCGCCTGGTCCACCACGCAGCGGTCCTGACCCTGACCGGCGACTCCTACCGCACCCGCCAACGACGCGAACTCCTGGCGAAGGACCGGGCCGGACGGGACTGAGAGCTGGAGAGTGTCTCCTGGATCGGTGGTCAGTTGATCGGATGTGTCCGTTCGATTAGTGATCAGTGATGCGATGTGGGACCGGATCGAGCCGCTGATGCCGGCCAATCCGGTCCGTGGTCGGCGATGGGCCGATCACCGCCGAACCGTGCAGGCCATCGCGTGGAAGTACCGAACCCGCTCGCCTTGGCGGGACCTGCCGGACAAGCTCGGCTCGTTCCAGACCGCACATGAACGGCTGATCAGATGAGCCGTGGTCGGCACGTGGGAACGCATCCTTGCCACGGTCCTGGCAGCGGCCGAGAGGGCCGACGACATCAGCTGGACCGCATCGATGGACTCCTCGGTCTGCCGGGCTCACCAGCACGCCGCCGGAGCCAGGAAAAAGGGGCTCCAGGCCCGGCCGAACCCGAGGACCACGTGCTCGGACGCTCCCGCGGTGGCCCGAGCGCGAAGGTCCACCTCGCCAGCGACGGCCGTGCGCGACCTCTGGCCCTCCGCGTCACCGCAGGTCTGGCTGGCGACGCCCCGGTCTTCGAGACCGTCATGGCTACCATCCGCGTTCCGCGAGGCGGGCCCGGAAGGCCGAGGACCCGGCCCGATGTGGTCCTGGCAGACCGCGCACTCATCCCGCGCGATCCGGAGTCACCTCCGCCGACGTGGAATCCGCGCTGTCATCCCCCAACCGTCCGACCAGATCGGCCACCGGCTGCGGCGAGGCCGCGTCGGCGGTCGCCCACCGGCTTTCGACGCCGAGGCGTACAAGCAGCGCAACGCGGTCGGGCGATGCATCAACCGGCTGGGGCAGTGGCGCGGCCTGGCCATGTGAACGGACAAGCTCGCCATCGCCTACCAGGCGGCACTCCACCTCGCCGCCATCTTCACCCGGTCACGGCGCTGACGATGAAGCGACGGCCTTTCAGTTGTAGAAGAAGAGCTCTAGGTCCTCCATGGATCCAGGCCCGGTGAGGAAGCCCTCAGCCCTCGCGATCTCGTCTGCCGGTGGCAGCTCGCCCGTCAGAAGCTGCCGCATGCAGATTTCTCCCTGCTCGCCGACCGCGTAGATGCCAGACAGCAGCTCAGCCATGCCCGCAGGGTGCGGCGGCCGGCGCCCGGCGACTGGCTGGAGCACCCATCCGCCTGACCGGGCTGCGAGTCGCAGCACCGCGGCCCAGTTCGCGATCCTCCCGATTCGAACGTGCCACGAATCCTTGGTGAAGGGGGCCATCCGCCCGCCACATAGAGGGTTTGTGGCGGCGCCGATGTCCTCGATGACCTGCCGTTCCACGGCGTCACGGACCCAGTGCCCTTCCTGCGCTTCTTCGATGGCGGCTTCCCACCGCATCCACCCGCCGTCGAATCGGTCCGCGAATGTGTCCATGCGGACAGGCTTCCCTGCACGATGCCGCAAGCATTCAAGAGGGGTCAATCAGAGGACCGACTCATCAAAGAGACAGGCTCTACTCAACCCGGAGCTCCTCGGCGACGATCTCCACTTCGCTCGGACCGGTGACGGTCAGCCACTGCAGCACGGAACGGTTGTTGTGATGATGCAGAAGGTGATAGGCATCGACCGGCCACGGGCCGTCCTGAGGCAGTTCCCGCACGACGGCCTGGTCCACGAAATCGCCGTCCGGGGTGCCGATGTCAGCCCTGGCATGCACGATTCCGGCAAGGCGGAGGGTCACGCTGGCCCCCTCCGAACTCAGCACGACAACAGCCTCGCTGGGCTCCAGATCAGTGCGCAGGACGATCGACGTCAACCAGTGGCCGCGCAAGTGCTCAAGACTCACGGCCGCACACTACCCCCGGCGGTTCCCAGCAAGACCGTCCTACAAGACCGGGGTCAACTTTCCCGGAATCCTGGAGGGTCAGTTTTCACGAAGCAGCAGCCGTCGCGCCCTTCTCATCGCCCAGCGGTTCTGTGTAGGCGAGCCGTGAGAGACCATCGACGACGGAGTGCAGGTAGACGTAGCCGTGCTTCGCCCCGGCCGACTTCGCCCGACTGGCGACCTTGGCCTGATCGCTGTCCCGGCCATGGATCCGCCAGCCGCCGCCGTCCGGGATCTGGCAGACCTTCTTCACATCCAGGTGCACCATGTGTCCGGGCCGGCGGGCGGTGATCTTCACCGGCGATGGGACGTGTCTGGCACCGCTTCACGGGCCGACTGCGGCCCTCGAGGCTCAGGGGCGCATTCGCGTGGGGCACTCGTCGTCCTCTCGAAGTCGGACGGCGGCAGGCGCGACACCTGTCGTGCGCGCCTGCCGCATTGCGGCCTTTCAGTCTTGCGGTGCGACGCGGATACGGTTCCCGTCAGGATCGGCTGCGAGGAAGGTCAGCCCGAACCCCGCATCATGAGGCTCACGCAGGATCGTGCCCCCCTTGGACTTCCACTGCTCAAAGGTCGCGTTGAGCTCGTCGGGTCCACCGTCGATGGCCAGGCAGACCTCACTGGTGCGCGGGACGTCCGGCGACAGATCCTCGAACTGGCCAGACCACAGACCGAGGTCAGCGCCCGGCCCGAGGCCGAAGGTGATGTATCCCGGAGTCTCGAACGAGGGGCTCATGCCGAGGAGGTCGCCGTAGAAACGAGCTGCGGCGGGAGCGGCGTTCACGTAGACGATGGACACAACGGATGTGGTCATGGCTGTTCCTTCTCACAGGTGGTAGGTACGCATCCACCAGCCTGACCGGGATATGCGCCGCATCGTGTCGCAAATTCCTGAAAAAATTGGTGTGTGACCCCAGACCGCTTCTTCACCCTGATGCTGCTCCTCACATCGAGGGATGCCGTGACCACACAGGAACTCGCCTCAGCGCTCGGGGTGTCCCTTCGAACCATCACCCGAGATCTGAACTGGCTCCGCGACGCCGGTCTGCCGGTGACCGCACACCGGGGCCGCCTCGGAGGCGTGACCATGCTGCCCGGATCCGGACTCGACCTCACACGACTCACACCGGGCGAGCGGGATCATCTGTCGCTCACCGGGCTGGATGAGAAGCAACGTGCGGAACTCAACGCATCGGTCGAAAGCCGGCGCGCGCTCTCCAAGATCGCCGCTGCACAGTCACGTCGAGTTCATGAGCTCCTGCCGCTCACCGACGTGGTGCACGTGGACAGCCGTCCCTGGCGTCAGGCACGAGCTTTCGGCACGACTCCGGCTTCGCTGATCGGCGCAGTGCGGCGAGGTCGCCGGCTGTGGATCGAGTACGACAGCCCACGCGAGTCATACCCACGCGACCTGGTCGTGGATCCCTACGGGCTGTTCGCCAAGGCCGGCATCTGGTACCTCGTCGCCGACTGTGCCCGAGTGCCACGGATGTACCGACTCGAACGGATCACGACGTGGAAAGAAGTCGACCAGCCACGACGGATCCGTGAGAGCCAGACCCTGGCCACCGTCGCTGCAGCGCTCATTGCTCAGTGGGAACACAACCACGCGATAGAGGTCAGCGCCACCATCGACCAGAGCCAGATCGAGCGCGCGCAACGGATCTTTGGCCTGCGACTCGTGCGGGACGGCCATGAAGAATCCGCCACCGGCCGCAGGGTGACAATCCGCTTCCTGCATCTGGAGGACGTGCGAGCACTACTGCCGTTCGGGAGCGCCATCACTGTGCACGGCCCCACCGAAGTCAGGGCTCACCTTCGCGACCTCGCCACCAATCTTGCCCACCACTATGCACCGTCACCAACGCCCTGACCCGCAACGACTAGTTGTCGAGGCGGCGGAAGAGGCTGCGGAAAAATGACGCCCGGCACAGAGTTCCCGTGTCGTGAGAGGAACACTCTTCCATGGTTCGAGTTGGAGAGGTGGCGTCCCTTCGTACTGGATGTCTGCACGCGGTGCATCCGCTGGTGGCAGCTGACCCGAAGGAGGGGGTCATCCTCCTCTCGACATGGGGGATCGGGCCGGAAATCCGCCGCTGGGACAGCGGTAGTGGCGATTCCCTCTGGGACAGCGTCGAGGAGCTCCCGGGGTGCCACGGCTCCGTTCTTGCCTCGCTGACGCGTGGTCGGTGCATCCTCGCCGTTTCGACAGAGGATGGGGTGGAGCGCTGGAACGCGCTGACGGGAGAGCCGATGAGCGGCGTGTACTCAGCGGAGTCGACTGTCTGGAGCCTTGCGGCCGGAACCTTGCCGAACGGGCAGGCAATGCTCGTGGGAGCCGGCCACGGTGGCGCGGTTCAACGATGGGATACTGACAGTGGTGAACCACTCGGTCCCCCGCTACTCGGACATGCCACGACAGTCCTGTCCGTGGGGTTCGGGTTCGTCTCCGAGTCGGAAGCCGTGATCATGTCCGGAGTCGACTCCGGGTTTCTACGGCGCTGGGACGCGAAGACCGGCAACCCGCTCGGCGATCCGGTTGCAGGCCATGCTTCTCAGGTCAACATCGTTGCTGCCTTGCCCTTGAACCGCTTGAGGTTGCCGTCGGGGTCGATGGCGGCGGCGGGGTAGCAGCTGTCCGTGTCGTAGTCGTACAGCGGCTCGAAGAACTTCTGGAACGTCGTCGCGTTCTCGGGCAGGTTCTGCAGCACGCCCGCGGAGGCGCTGAACGGCAGGGCGATGGTGAGCGCGGCGGCGCTGCCCACGACGGCGGCCGCTCGGCCGAGGCGGTGGGTCCTGGTTCGGGACATCGGGGGCTCCAGTCGGTCCACGATTCGTTCCGGACATGACATCCGGTTGGGGAGAGACTGGCGGTCCGCAGCGTGCAATGGAAGGGCTTCCCGTCGAACGGGGGTGGGCGGCGTTTCGCCGGACTGGCTCTGCTCTGTCACCTGTTGGCGACGAGGTGCCTGCCCGGTTGCCGGGGTACCGCGAAGACCGAGTCGCAGGCGTCCCGGACGGTGACGTCGTGGGTGGCGAGCACCACGGCGCAGCCGGCCTGGCTCAGCTCGCGCAGGATGTCGATGACGACGGCGGTGTTGGCGTCGTCGAGGGCGCCGGTGGGCTCGTCCGCGAGGACCAGTGCGGGCTGCTGGACGATCAGCCGGGCCAGGGCCACGCGCTGCTGTTCGCCGCCGCTCAGGTGGTGGATCCGCTCCTTGCCCCGGTCTGCCAGGCCCACCCTGCCGAGGGCCTCGGCGATGCTCGGGCGGCTGTCGTCCGCGTCCCTGCGCCGTGGCGCGAGGGCCACTTCCAGGTTTTCGTCGACGGTGGCGCTCTCGATCAAGGCGTAGTCCTGGAAGAGGTAGCCGAGGCTGTCGCGGCGGAAGCGCCGGGTCTGTCCTCTGCCGAACCGCGTGATGTCCTTGCCGCGGTACCGGATCGCCCCGGAGGTCGGTCTGTCGAGCAGCCCCAGGCAGTTGAGCAGCGTCGACTTGCCCGATCCGCTGGGGCCGACGAGTGCGAGCATCTCGCCCTGGTCGACGGTGAAGTCGACACCATGCCACAGGACCCGGGACTCGAATGCCTTGGACAGGTTCTCGACCTCGATCACCATATGCTCCGGCTGGCTGGAAATAATTTCGGTGCTGACGGGGTTCACGCGGACTTTGCCCCTTCCTTCACGACCCGGCGATGGAAGAACGCGAGGGCGAGCAGCACGGCTCCGAATTCGACCGCGACCAGCGCCGTGATGACACCGGCATCCAGCGCGGTGACATGAGTGGGCTGGAAGGGAGCGGGTGCACCGGCGGCCGCGAACTTCTTCATCTCCTGGTTCTGCTGCCATGCCTCGAAGGGCACCCGGGTGGCGAACACAACCGCGATGGCCAGTTCCACGGCGAGGATAAAACGATGTGTGGCGGCATAGCTCCAACCGCTGATGTGGCGTGCGAATATCGTCTGTGCATTTTTGCGGGAGTAGATGATGCAAACACCGACACCGGCGATGAGGAGGACGAGGGCGGAAACGACGAGATTGAACACCTGTACCCGTAGTTCACCGACCGCGTTCCTGAGATCCAGGGCGGTTTTCTGCCCGACGGGACTCATTCCGATGAGGTAATTCTGGAGCCCGTTCGCCCTGATTGCTCTCAGTACGTCGTCCGGGTCGGGGAAAACGACTCCCGACTGGGTCGCATAGGTGGTGTATGCGTCGTCCGTGAGAAACCGTGAACCATTGGGCACGGCGATGACGACCGGATCGCGCAGCATGGATCTGTCCTCGTCGGGGCCGTGTGCCGAGTTGTAGACGTAGGCGCCGGTGTTGTACCCGAAAAGGCGCTGTCCCGACCTGCCTCTCAGCACCTCAAACGGAATGTGCCGATTCTGATGGGGGTCGACGATCTCGGACGCCGCCTTCGTGATGACCGCCTGGTGGGAGGCGAGGGAATCGGGAACGATGACCCGTACCGGGCGTGAGTCCGGTGCCCTCCCTGGGCCGGCCTGGGAGCGGTAACGGCGTCCCGCAGGATCCCGTACCGGCTGCTCGGCGAGATAGGTGTCGTTGACGATCAGGAACTCGCCGGACGGCAGCCCGGCGCCCGGGGCGGAGATCTGCAGGTCCCTGCGGCCGGCGAGGACGACCTCACCGCGCCCGTCGGCCTGGCGCAGCCACGGTCCCACGTGCTGGTCCAGTTGTTCCGTGTGCATGGCGAAGGCGCCGCTGAGGCTGATGGAGACCGCGTCGCCCACCGTCTCGTACACCTTCTGGTTCTCCAGGCGCACCAGCACGCCCCGGCCCGCGAGGGTGACGTTCGTGGCGATGGCGAGCGCGAGGAGCAGCGCCGGGACGCGGACGAGATAGACGCTGAGGGACGCGGCCCGCGCGGGCAGCTCGCCCTTGAGGGCGCGCAGCACGTCGACCTTGTAGGTCAGCCCGAGCACGGCCGCGTGGGCCGCCAGCACCAGGCCCACCAGGACGGCCGCGGCCGCCGCGGCCGTCGCGGCGAACAACCCGAGCCAGGCGAAGCCGTTGTAGAGGCCGAGCGCGGCCAGGGCCACCATCGTCACGGTGCCGGCCGACGCGAGCCAGAAAAGTGCCAGTTGCCGGAGGTCGCGCAGGAGGATGCCGGCGAAGGACATGCCCTGCATCCGCAGGACCGCGTACGTCCTGGCGTTGAGCAGCACGCTCGCGCCGGTCGTCGTCACCGCCGCGAGAGCGACCACCCAGAAGGCCCGCAGCAGCGGGTCGTCCGCGTACCGGTCGGTCAGCTCGGTGTACGACAGCGGGTGGGTCACGCTCGTGGTGAGGCCGAGCCGGCCGAACTCGGCCGCCAACCGGTCCACGTCCGCGGACGAGCCGAACACGTAGTAGGAGCCGCGCGGGTCCAGAGCCCCGGCCTGGGACAGCGGGTGCACACGGGTCGCGAGATTCCTGCTGAACTCCGGATATCCGTGGGCCGGCCAGCCCGCCGTCACGGAAGAACGGCCGCCCGGGGCCAGATAAAGATGCCGGACCCCGTCGGGATTCCTCAGATCGGGCAGCTCGCGGACCACCCCGATGCCGTACTCGGCGGAGAAGTCCTCAAGGGCTCGGACGACCTGGGTTCCGCTTTTTGACCCGTCGGAGTCGATGACCTCGACCAGAGCCGAATTTCCCAGTACTCCGGTCTCGTCCAGGCCGCGTACGAAAAGAAAGGACAGTGCTGCGGCGAAGACCAGGACCGCGGCGTGGACGAATCTTGTGCCTCGATGCAGCATCTGATACCGATCCAGTTCAGTCCATAGGAAGAACGGCCGTGGGGGAGGGAGGAAACCGCCCCCACGGCCGTGCGATCAGCAGCTCGGGTCGTAGTAGTACGAGATGCCGCCGCCGTTCTTCGTGCCCGATGCCAGCGACCACTGGCCCGGGGTGGTGCAGCCGCTCTTGAAGGACACGCTGCCGATCTTCACGGACGAGGCGTGCCAGTTCGACGGATGCTTGTAGTTCGACCACGCCGTGTTGGCGCCCTGGTCGTAGCTCCACTTTCCGCCGGACACGTCAACCGTCGTGGCGATTGCCGGAGTTGCCGCAGCGAAAATGATGGCAGCGGACGCGACGGCAGCCTTGACCACGTTTCTCCTGTGCATGGTGAAACACCTCTCACTGTGAGTTTCCCGTGGGCTTGCTGTGCACGGTTGAAAACTCTGAACGGGATGTGATCGCGACGCAACAGCCCGATCATTCCGCGGTGCCGAGTTGGCCGAAAAGTGGCGGTTCACAAGGTAATGCTGTCGCAAATCAGGTGGGGATCAAATTTGGACAGTGGCGTGAATAAATAGGTTGCGTCGGGGTTTGGAATAGGTACAACAACCCCCGGTCCAGGGCATTTAACCAAGGTGCTACGGTGCACAGTCGGCCGGTGACTTGTGACGGGCCACCCCTTCGACGACCGCTTCGGGAGCCCTTTTTCATGTCGACTGGCCGAAAGTCAGAGGCGGTATTCCGCTTTTCCCGGCCCGGAGCAATGCCCCACGTCTGGCTGGTGCCGCTGCTGTGGACCTGCGCCTTCGGTATGTGGGGGCTGGCACGCCAGAACAGTGTGTGGCGGGACGAGGCCGCGACCTGGCAGGTGGCCCAGCGCTCCACGGCCGACATCTGGCACATGCTGGGGAACGTCGACGTGGTCCACGGGCTCTACTACCTGCTGATGCATGTGCTGTTCGAGTGCTTCGGCCCCAGCACCACGACCCTGCGGATGCCCTCGGTGCTGGCCACCGCGGTCGCGGCGGTCTGCGTGGCCGTGATCGGCCGCCGCCTGGCCGGCGCCTGGGCGGGCCTGGCCGGCGGAATGACGCTCGGACTGCTGCCGGCCGTGCAGTTCTACCTTCAGGAGGGGCGGCCGTACGCGCTGGTGGCGGCGGGGGCCGGCATCTCCACCCTGCTCCTCGTGACCGCCATCCAGCGCCGGGTTCCCGCGCGCCACTGGGTCGCCTACGGCATCGCCGTCCTCCTCATGGGCCTGCTGAACTGGCTCTCGCTCATGATTCTGACGGCGCATCTGGCCACCCTGCTCTGGAGCCGGGTCGGCCGTACGGTCCTGATCCGGTGGGCGGTGGCGGCCGGGTGCGCCACGGTCGGTGTGCTGCCACTGATCGTGTTCAGCAGCGGCCAGTCCGCTCAGGTGTCGTGGATACCGCCGCTGACCTGGCACATGCTGATCGGCCCCGGGGTGCTGCTGGCGATCGGCGGTGTCTGCGCGCTGCCGGACCGGGCGCGGGCGGGGCGGTTGTCGGCGGCGGCCGTGGGGTTGCCGCTGCTAGGACTGCCGCAACTCGGGCTCGTCGCGCTGTCCTTGGTCCAGCCGCTGTTCCTGGACCGCTACGTCCTTTACAGCATGCTGGGGCTGGCGCTGCTGATCGGGGCGGCTGTCGGAGAGGCGGTACGGGCGGCCGCGCCCCGTTTCCCGGCGGCGTCGGGATGGATCCTGCCCGTGGTGCTCGCCGTGGCCGTGTCAGCCCTGCTCCCGCAGTCGCTGGCGAAGCGGTCCCCCGGGAGCAGGGTGGACGACGTCCTGGCGGTGGCCTCGGACGTACGACATCTGAAGCGGACCGGAAACGCGGTGCTCTTCGTGCCCGCGGCCCGCAGGGACACCGAGTCCGTCTCGCCGGACGCCTTCGCGGGCCTGCGGGACATAGCCCTGATGGAGAGCCCGGAGAGGTCCGGCACCCTGAAGGGGGTGGAGGCGGCACCGGATCGCATACGCGCCGCGATGCTCGCCGAGCGCCGCATACTCCTGGTGACCGACGTACCCCGGGTGGCCCGCCCGGTGACTGCCGCCCGGGACCGGGTGAAGACCCAGGTCCTGCGCGAGTACTTCACCCCGGTTGCCGACGAACAGATCCGCGGCCGCAGGGTCACGGTGTACGAACGCCGGGCGCCACGGCGGTAACCGATCCGCCGCGACTCACGGCTGCGGACGCGGGGCGGGCGCGGGGTGCGGCGGTGGTGGCGTCGTGAGTTCGGGCCGGGTGGTTCGGGTCGTGCATGTGGTGCGGGTGGTGCCGGTGGTTCGTGCGGTGTGGCTGGTGAGGGCGCATCCGCTTGGGTGTCACCTGTCCTTCGTTCGGGGGCAGGCCTGCCGTTCCGGGTCCATCCCTTGATCTTCGCAGGGAATCCCGGCCTTCAGGCCGGGCGGGAATGCGGTCCTCGGCCCGGAGGCGCGCAGCGCCGGAGATCTCTGCGTCTTCGGGGTGACGGTCAGGCCGGTCGCTTCTGGTTCTCGATGTACTCCTTGACGA